>CAXHAT010000155.1:0-19077 GCA_964014485.1 uncultured Deferribacteres bacterium | reverse complement strand
GATGCAATGGAGTCTCGTGGGCTCGGAGATGTGTATAAGAGACAGGGTCAATAATGCTCGCGCCATGCGCTTTGAACATAACGAAATCTCCGGTCACCTTTTGCCGAATGTCATTGGCGGCGCGCCAGGGAATCAGGTTACGGCCGGCGTGTATGGCGCAACGATTTCCGGAGGCGGTCTCTTTGACACCGGCGTGGCAAATCAAGTCACGGGTAATTTTGGAACAATTGGCGGCGGCAGTAGAAACGAGGCGGGTACAGGAGGGACGGTTTCCGGCGGAGGGGACAACTTTGCAACGGGAGACTACGCCGCCGTCATTGGCGGATTTGGCAACGTCGCATCAGGCCGGCTTTCTACTACGCTCGGTGGTGATGAGAATGAAGCTAATGGAGATTTCAGTCTCGCCGCGGGCCAATTCGCCAAAGCGAACCATAACGGCGCCTTCGTCTGGGCAGATAATGGAAATACAAATTTTGAATCGACCGCCCCTCAACAATTCCTTATTCGCGCGGCCGGCGGTGTAGGAATTGGGACGAATGCTCCGAGCGAAGCGCTGCATGTCAACGGCAACGCCTTGGCGGACGCGCACACCACGCCCAGCTCACGACGCTGGAAAACCAATATTCAAACCATCGATAATGCGCTCGAAACCGTGCAGGAATTGCGCGGCGTCACCTACGACTGGAAGGAAACCGGCAAGCGCGACGTCGGCCTGATCGCTGAAGAAGTCGGCGCGGTCATTCCCGAAATCGTGGCCTACGAAGAAAACGGCGTTGACGCCAAATCGGTGGATTATCCGCGCTTGGTGGCGGTTTTGATCGAAGCAGTCAAAGAGCTCAAGCAGGAAAATGACGCGCTCAACAAGCAAGTCGTCGCGCTGAACGGCCTGGAAGCCAAAGTCGCGCGGATCGAGACGGCGCTGCGGAAAATGAACGCCAACACGACCGTGAAATTGACGACCAAAACAATCGACGAATAATTTTCTTTGACGGGATCAACTGGATGAACAGGATTTTTTTAATCCGGTCGATCTTGCTCACCCCGTGGAATGCTAAATCTGAAATTTCTTGACCAGACAAAATCAAGATATTCCACGGGGTGAATCCAATCAAAAACAGGAGACCCGAAATGCAACGACTCGTCCGTACGTTACTGCCGCTGCTACTGCTGACTGCCATTGCACAAGCGCAGGACAAAATGGAAGTCAAAGACGCCGACAGCAACGTTTTGATGAAAGTGGAAGACGAAGGAACCGCCGGATCGCTAACGCTCATGGGCCTCGGCGCGGCGCCGTCGAGTTTTACCAACAAACTCTACAACATTGGCGGCTCGCTCTACTGGAACGGCGCGCAATTGCTCACGAGCGGCGGTGCAACCGGCTGGAGTTTGACCGGCAACGCCGGCACGGTGGACGGCACGAATTTTATCGGCACCACCGACAATGTGCCGCTGAATTTCCGGGTCAACAATGTGCGCGGCTTGCGGCTGGAGTATGCAGAACTTGGCCCCGGCACTTCTTCGCCTAACGTTATCGGTGGTTTTAGCGGCAATACGGTCAGTCCCGGAATTATTGGCGCCACGATTGGCGGCGGCGGTTTGTCCGGCAATGTTAATACAATAACAGGTACAAGCCATCTGGCAACGATAGGCGGCGGAGCCGGAAATTCCGTCAGCAATATAAGCGCAACAATAGCCGGCGGGAATGACAATACCGCCAGCGGGGAGAGTGCGGCCGTGAGCGGAGGGGAAGATAATATTGCCAGCGGTAATTTTGCATTTGTAGGCGGCGGGCGGCGAAATGAAGCCAGTAATATTGAGGCGACCGTCTCAGGTGGAAATGATAATAAAGCATCTGGAGATGGTTCCACTGTCATTGGCGGACTAGATAACATTGCCAGCGGGCTGCGTTCAGTCGTCGCCGGAGGATCTTTCAACTCTGCTGCTGCATCGAACAGCTTTGCTGGCGGAGAGCTTGCGAAAGCCAATCATCGCGGAACATTTGTCTGGAGTGATGACAAAACATCAGTTGCAGCCGATTCCTTTTATTCCACTGCTAACTATCAGTTCCTGATTCGCGCTGACGGCGGCGTCGGCATAAATAAAAACAACCCCGCCACTGCGCTCGACGTCAACGGCACTGTAACAGCAAATAAATTCGTCGGCGACGGCTCAGAGCTTACCGGCATTGCCGCGCCCGGCGATGATTTGGGCAATCACACCGCTACACAAACGCTCGATCTCGCCGCTAACGACATCACCAACGGCGGCACGGTCACCGCCGCGGCTTTTGTCGGCGACGGCTCGGGTTTGACCGGCATTGCCGCGTCTGGCGATGATCTCGGCGATCACACGGCCACGCAAGCGCTCGATCTCGCCGCTAACGACATCACCAACGGCGGCACGGTCACCGCTGCGGCTTTTGTCGGCGACGGCTCGGGTTTGACCAATCTGCCCCCTGGCAATGGCTGGAGTCTGACCGGAAACGCTGGTACGGATACTACGGTCAATTTTATCGGCACGACGGATGACATGCCGCTTGACTTCCGCGTCAACAATGTTCGCTTTCTGCGGCTGGAGTACGCAGGAGCAGGTTCAAGCATTCAGCCGAACGTTATTGGCGGCGCTCCACAAAACAACGTCAGTTCCGGCAGTTACAATGCAACCATTAGCGGAGGCTTCACCAATTCAGTGACAGGGTCCGGCGGGACTATAAGCGGGGGTGCGAGTAATACTGCCGATATTAACGCTAATGTTGGAGGCGGCACGTTTAATACGGCCAACGGCCTGTTCTCTGCCGTTGGCGGCGGTAATCAAAATGTTGCCAGTGGTCAGTACTCCGTGGCGCCCGGAGGGGTATTAAACGAAGCTGGTGGAGATTTTAGTTTTGCGGCGGGAAACCGGGCTCAGGCCAATCACAAAGGCGCCTTCGTCTGGGCGGATGGAACGAATACTGCTTTTACCTCCACGGCAGCCAACCAGTTTCTTGTCCGTGCGGGCAACGGCGTCGGCATTAACAAAAACAATCCCGCCACCGCACTCGACGTCAACGGCACCGTCACCGCCACCGCCTTCGTTGGCGACGGCTCGGGCTTGACCGGTATCACGGCGCCCGGCGATGATTTGGGCAACCACACCGCCACGCAAACGCTCGATCTCAACACTAACGACATAACCAACGGCGGCACTGTCACTGCCGCGGCTTTCGTCGGCGACGGCTCTGGTTTGACCGGCATTTCCGGCGATGACTTGGGCAATCACACCGCCGCGCAGGCGCTCAATCTCAACGGCAACTACCTTTCCGGTGATGGCGACAGTGAAGGCGTTTTTGTCGACAACAGCGGCAATGTTGGTATCGGCACGACGACGCCTGTTGCACCACTGACGATTCTTGGTAATGGCGCTACAAAAGTAGTCGGTATCACCCAAAACCAAGTGGGCGGTATATCGACGATGGAACTAACAACCAACGACCAGTCCAACAACCAGGCCACACGGCTGCTTTTTAGGGGGAACCTCAATAATGCCGATACGGAATTTTACACCGGAGCGCGGGGATCGGAATCAATGACCATGACCATCAAAGGCAGTGGTAATGTCGGCATTGGTACGACAACACCAACTTCCAGACTCGACGTCTCCGGTACGGTGACAGCCACCGCCTTCGTCGGCGACGGCTCGGCGCTGACAGGTATAGCTGGCGACAATTTGGGCAACCACACCGTTACACAAACGCTCAATCTCAACGGCAATCGACTATCAGGTGACGGCGACAATGAGGGCGTTTTTGTGGACGGAACCGGTAAGGTGGCGGTAGGTTCTTTTTCCAGCTCGCCCGCGGCCGACCTGCATGTTTTCGGGGCTGGATCTGTAGTTCAAGCGCTTTCCTCGTCCGGCCTGAATGCCAACGCGGAATTCATGTTGAGCGAAAATACCGGCGTTTCGCAAGGAATGGTTCTGCGATACAATGGGGCAGCGGATCGTTTCGATATTCTGGGCAAGAACGGGAGCGAAAGCGGCCCACATCTTTCCATCGAGCGAGACTCGGGCCGCATCGGCGTCGGCACGGCGGCGCCAACCAATGCCTTTTCGGTTGCCGGTTCCGCGGATTTCACCGGCAATGTCGGCATCGGTGTTAACAACCCAACCGAAAAACTGCACGTCAACGGCAACGCCTTGGCGGACGCTCACACCACTCCCAGTTCACGCCGCTGGAAAACAAATATTCAAACCATCAACAACGCTCTCGAAACCGTGCAGCAACTGCGCGGCGTCACCTACGATTGGAAGGAAACCGGCAAGCACGACATTGGTCTGATCGCTGAAGAAGTCGGCGCGGTCATTCCCGAAATCGTGGCCTACGAAGAAAACGGCGTCGACGCCAAATCGGTGGATTACCCGCGCTTGGTGGCGGTTTTGATCGAAGCGGTGAAAGAACTTAAGCAGGAAAATGACACGCTCAAGACGCAAAATGATTCGCTTACAAAGGAAGTCGCTTCATTGAACGGCCTGCAAGCCAAAGTCGCGCAAATCGAAGTGGCTCTGCGGCAAATGAATGCTAATTCGACCGTGAAATTGACGACCCAAACAATAGACGAATAATTTTTTTGACAGGATCAACTGGATTGACAGGATTGTTTTGATCCAGTCGATCCTGTTCATCCCGTCTAAAATGGTGATTTATTAATGCTGTGGAAATCTTGCGAAGGAACGATGCTCCCCCTGAACTTACAAGCCGAGCGTGTGATGCAAGGCCTTGTCGATTTGTTGCATCGGGATAACGCCGATTTTTCGGTCGATGACGGATTCCGCGACCGTGACGAGATTATCGGTCATGACAACGGAATCGGCAAGCAGGCCGGAGTTTTCGCCAATCGCATCGGAGAGATGAACGGCGACTCGGCTGGGATGGTTGGCGCGAAACATTCTGCTGGTGATCATGGCGACGACGATTTGCTGCAAATCCGTTCGCAGATCGTCGGCCTGCACGACCAGGGCGGGGCGTGTTTTCGCACTCATAAGATCGGAATGCGGGAACAAAACCAGGATGACGTCGCCGCGATTATACATTGGCCTTATTCGCGTCATAGTTGTCGTAGGCATCCATTTCCGGGCTGTCCCATTCTTCAGCGAATGATGCGAGTTTTGCGCGCAATTCCGCGGCTTGCTTACGGTCAATACCGTGCGCTTGTAAATCGATTTTGCCGGACTTTAGAAACGTCACGATCACCGGAGACCCGTTTTCCAGGGCTTTTGGGCGCTCTTTCAATTCGACCGCGCCGTTTTTATAAACGCCTTCAATCGTCAACAACATTTTCGAGCCTTCATGTAAGGATTTTATTGATGCGATATTTGAGTCAAAATGTAACAATGGTAATCGCGTGAATCAAGCTTTTAACCGCAACATCAAGATTCAGCAACAACATTGTCAGCCAATAACCTTTTCAAAAAGCTACAGGAACCGTCCCATGAAAAACCTGAAATTTAAAAGAATCCTGACGACGGGCACGCTGTGCCTGCTGACCGCCGCGACGCATCTCGGCGCGCAAATCTCCGTCGAAACGTCGTCAAATGTGACAACCGAAGTCACCGGCGCGCTCGAAATTTCCCTCGACGGCAATTGGACCAACAATGGAACGCTTGTCCCCGGTTCGAGCACGATTTTGCTCAACGGCTCAGGCGCGCAAACCATCGTCAATCCCAACGGCAATTTTCATCATTTGACACTCAACAAATCCGGCGGCGACGCGCAGGCGGGCGGCAGTTTCACCGTTGACGGCATGTTGAGCCTGACCGACGGCGGTCTCGATCTTAACGGGAAAGTTGTCACTCTGGGCGCGAACGCGCTGTTGTCCGAGACCGACGGAAACACGGTCAAAGGAACGAGTGGGCACATCGAAACCACGCGCACTTTGGGCGTTTTGACCAACGAAAACGTCGCTGGACTTGGTTTTGAAATCACCACCGCCGTCAGTTTGGGTCAGACGCAGATCATTCGCGGTCACGCCGCCCAAACCGGCAACGGCAATGAGAGCGTTTTGCGTTATTTTGATATTTCCCCCGCGACAAATTCGGGGCTGGATGCGACCGTTGCTTTCCGCTATGACGATTCCGAAATCAACGGCAACACCGAGGCTGATCTCCGGCTTTTCCGTTCGCCCGACGCTGGAACGAATTGGGAAAACTTCAACGGAAGCGCCGACGACAGCGCCAACACCGTGACGCAATCAAACATCGATCAATTCTCGCGCTGGACGGTCAGCAGTTTTTGCCTGGAAACGATCAATCATGTCACCGCCGACGCCGGTGCGGACGTGAGCGTTTTGGCGGGCGCTGAAATCCAAATCGGCGGCGCCCCGACGGGATCGCAAGGAACGGGAACTTTGACCTACGCCTGGACGCCCGTTGACGGGCTGGATGATCCGACGGCGGAAAATCCTATCGCCGAACCGGCGGCGACCACGACCTACACGGTCACCGTGACCGACGAAAACGGCTGTGAAAGTACTGACGACGTGATCGTCACCGTCACCAGTTTCGCCGATCACATCGCCGCCCAATGCGCCGCGATTCAGACGATGATCGACGATCCCGGCACGCCGGAAGACGCGATTGAATTTCTCGAAGACGCACAAACGGCCTGTGCTGAAGCGCAGCAAGCCGCGATTGACGGTGAAACCGAAGACCTGTTCGACGCGATGCGCGACGTCGCCGACGCTTTGGAAGAAGCGCGCGACGAAAACGCCGACACGGACGCCATTGCAACGGAATTCGCCGATCTCGCCAAACACATCGCCGCCGAGAAAAAAGAAGAAGCGCTGGTCTGCGATCCAACACCGTCGGGCAAAATGGCCGACGACATTGAAGACGGCGACAAGGATTTTGACGCCGGGAATGAAGAATACGACGACGGTTACTTCGGCGACGCGATCAAGGATTACAGCAAGGCGTGGGAAAACTATTGCAGCGCGCTGGATCGTTGCGAGAGCGCGGCAAAGGTCGCCAGAGTGACGGACGAATTCGGGATTGAAGCAATCCCTGAATCCTTCGCGCTTTATCAAAATTATCCCAATCCGTTCAACCCGACGACGACGATCCGCTTCGACCTGCCGGAAACGCACGACGTGCGCATCGACATTTTCAACAGCGCGGGACAGCACGTCCGCACGCTGGTGAACAATGATTATTCGGCGGGAGCGTACAAGATCGTTTGGGATGCGCGCGACGATCGGGGCCTTCGCGTGGCCAGCGGCATGTATCTGTACACGATTCGAGCGGGACAGGATTTTCGCGCCAATCGGAAATTATTATTGATGAAATGATGAGCGTGAATCGGTAATCGGAAATCGTGAATGGAAAATTTAGCAGTCCAAGCGCTCGTCGAGGCTCGACGAGCGCGCGCTCAGGAAAGTTGATCACTGACGAACTTGAAAATTTCTTTGGCGTCTTGCAACGCACTTTCGGCTTGTTCCCGATTTGGCAAACCTTCGGGTAACGAGCCGGCAGGCGCTTCGGGATAGCGCGTCGGCTGGTAGAAAATATCCATGGCGACGCAGCTTTCTCGAAAACGGGAAAACGCCGGATCGATTCTGGTGCATCGTTCACAAAGCTCTTCCAGAATATGGATGAACGGAACCTTGTTTTCGTGCTGCCGCAGGAATGCCTTGAGCGATTTCTCGGCGCCTTGCTGCGCGTGAAAACATACCATGTTGAAAATGTTTTCTTCGATCAGAATTTCGGCGGAACGAAGATCGTCCCAGGCAAATTTAAGCCAGTCTTGAGCGGCGCTCATAAATTGTTCTCCCTTTGCCGATTATTTCATCGGTGACAAAGTAGTGGTTTTCCGCTCGGCGCCTGGCGAATTCGTCGGGCCGATAGATAAACAGGTCTGTCGCGAGTTTTGAATGAAGCATTTTTTTGAGCTCGAACAAACGATCGAAGTAGTTCAGGCTGGTTTCCTTAATAACGGCCAAATCGAGGTCGCTCCATTCATGCACTTCACCGGTTGAAAGCGAGCCGAAAAGAATGATCTTTTCCGGCTGATATTTCTCGATGATGATGGGTAGAATTCGATCTAACTCACGCTCGAGCTCTTGTTTTCGTTGGATGGAAGCTTTGGTTTTGGCGTTTTTCACGATTTCCATTTTTCGTTTGCTCAAAGTCAGTCAGCGCGCAGTTTTTGACGTGTTTTCAGTATACAATCCGCAATAGTTAAAGTCAAGACGACGGGTTCTTACAACCATGACAATCGATATAAGCAATGCTGTATTTTTCACAATTAAATTGAGGAATAATCCATGAAATCTCTGTTGAAATCCGGTTTCTTGCTGAGTTTGTCCGTTTTCGTTGCTTGCGGTTCCGTGGAAAATCCAACGTCCGTGCAACCCAACGACGAACCGGTCAGATTGAAGAAAATACGCCTGGCCGCCGAGGAGCATCGGGGCGGAATAGAAGCTTTCTCCGAGAAAATGCGTCAGCGCATCGCCGAGCGCAAAGTTGTGCTCGCCAGACGAACCGCTGACAAAATTTTGCACGGCTCAAAAATCACGGTACCGGACGATTTCCCAACCATCCAGCAAGCCGTCGACGCGGCGGCGCCGGGGACGAAAATCAAGGTCAAAGCGGGAACTTACAATGAATATGTCATTGTGACGACTGATGATATTGAATTAACGGCGGAGGGCGAAGTCATCATGCGGGACGCCGTCTTTTTCGACGGCGTTTCAGGCGGGTCGGTCAACAAGTTTCATTTCGACAATGTGCAGATCGGCGTCTTGATCGCAAGCTCTGACGGCGTGGAGGTCGAAGACAACAGTTTCGAACATTGTGCGAGCGTCATAGCCCTAGAACTCGCTACAAATTGTAAAGTCAAAGGAAACACCAGCTTCAACGCATCGAGGGACGTTGTCCTGAGCGTAAGCAGCGGCAATCGCATTGAAGACAACCATTTCGTAGAAGGGGAATTTTCTATCTTTTTGCAACTCTGGAGCAACGACAATGAAATCAGCGGCAATACGATTCTGCAAGCTGACGATGTGGGAATCATTCTGCTCAACAACTGTGAGAATAACGAACTCAAAGACAACGTTGTGAGCGACGCCGAACAAGCGACAGGCATTCTGTTGTACAACACCGATCACAACGAAGTCGGTTCAGACAACAAAATCAACAACAACTATCGCGGGATCGATGTTTTCAATTCTTCCGGCAACGTGATCAAAAAGAACGAAGCGACCGGCAACAGTGATTGTGATATTATTCAGGCCGGCGGCGTCAATACGTTTATCAAGAATGACGCGGATTGCATTTCAGGGTTTGAGTAAGACTCGAAGGTTTTGGCTGTCGATATCGATACAATAATTATTCTGGATAGTGTTTTTCCAACTCAGAAATCATGAACGCTTATTGTTACCGTCGCGATATCGGTGAACTAATTGCGAAATTTCTTGATCGCTCACTCCGCCGCTGTTTCTCGCTTGTTCGCGCAGTTCATAAATAGATTGCGCCAACTTGCGGCGTTTCGGGGCAATCGGCTGCAGAAACAAGAGCAAAAGCGCTTCGGAGATGACGGCGCTTTTGTCCCCGTTGAATTCCTCCGATGCAACGCGGGAGAGGCGTGAGGCTAACTGATCATCGAGTTGAATAACGATTTCTGACATAAGATCTCCTGTAAGTTCTTGAAGTGATACAAAAACAAGGATGTGATTGCAAATTCAATTTAAAAAGGAAAACGCCATGAAACGACTCTTAAACTCAGCTATATTTTTGACCGTGTGCCTTTCAATTCGAGCACGACGATTCAGTATGATTTGATTGAAGCGGGGCATGTTTCGCTGAACATTTACAACAGTGCGGGGCAGTTGGTGCGCACTTTGGTTTCGGGTGAGTATGCGCCGGGTGCGCACAAGGTCGTTTGGGATGCGCGTGACAATTCCGGCGTTAGAGTAGCGAGGGGGGTTTATCTCTACACCATCAAAGCCGGGCAGCAATTCAGCGCGCAGAAGAAATTGTTGTTGATGAAGTAAAAGAGAAGGGATGAATGATGTGCAATCCGGCAAGCTGAATTATGCTTGCCGGATTGATTGTTCTTTTCTTATTTGACCTCAAAAATCGAGCTGGCGATGTAGGTGTTGCCAAAACGATCCGTTGTCTCTACGGTCACGACGTGCATGCCGGGGGAGAGCTTGCGCGGCATGGGGGCCGTCCAGATGTGCGTTGATTCGACGGGGCGGACGAAGGATTTAAATGAAGCGTCGAACTGCTTTCTCAATCGCACGAAATGAGGATCTTGCATGGTTGTTCGATTCATGGCGATGGGAGGCGAGCCGTTCAATTGATAAGCGACTTTTGAGCGGGCGCCGCCGTCAAAAACGTTGACGACGATTTGCATCGTATCAAGCGCCGCCTGCGTTATTGTTCCAGAAGGCGTGATGATGCGCATTTGCTCATCGCGATCTTTTCCCGCCGGGTAGAATTTCTCTTGCCACTGATTTCCCTTGAAACTAAAAATATGATAGCCGTTAGGTGCGCCGTCCGTTTGGATGGCAATCGGGACGCCGCGTTCGTCCGGGGGGCCGCTCCACCAGGAACCGGATACCGCCGCGCACGAAATCAAGTCCAGCGGTTTTTCGCCCTGCCAGCCCGCTTTTTCGCCGAGTTCGTTGTGTTGCACCTGGTGCAGATGCCCTGCTATCGCCAGCAGATGTTTCCGATTCTTGATGAGTTCAAAAAGCTCTTCGCGATCCGTAACATTGATGGCCGGGGCGTCAGAATGCGGATGATAGAGCGGAATGTGCATCATAAAAACGATCAGGCGATCCTCGGACACATGACGCAAATCATTCGCCAACCACCGCAATTGTTTTTCCCCGATTTTGCCTTCGTACGTCGGCCTGCCTGTTTCTGCATTTCGCCCTTGATAATCCACGTCGTCGAGAGCGATGAAATGCACCTGGCCATAATCAAAAGAAAAATATGGCGGCCCGAAGTGACGCTTGAAAGTCTCGAGTGCATATTGATCGTCCTGAGCGTCGAAATTCATGTCGTGATTGCCGGGGACATTGTAAAACGGCAGGTTGAGCTTGCCGATAATTTGATTTTGTCGCTCCCAAAGATTCAGCTCATCATACATTATGTCGCCGAGGGTTACGCCAAAAGCCGCATCAACGTCCACCAGTTGCGCCACCACATCATCCCGAACAAAATCGACTTCCGCCTGCGTTTTGGGCTGTGTGTCCGCGAAAACGAGCACGTCGAACTCCGCCGGTTCTTCTGATTTAATGAGTGGAAAGTTAATCGTTTCAGGCAACTCCCCGGTAGGCGCGATTCCGCCGAACTTAAGCTCGGGCGAGCCGTTTGGTTGGTGGACATAATAAAATTGCGGCAGGTTGTCCCTGTTTAAGGGGACGGCATAGCCTGACGGTTTGGTGATGAAAATAATCGTTTCGTCAGAGACCGGGATTTCATACGCGCCTTCCGCATCCGAACGTACAACGTCGATTTGGTTCGAGACCAAAACGCCGGCCACGCCTTTTTCGCCGGGGTCAAGCCTCAAGTTGCGATTGGCGTCGTCAAAAACGAAGCCTTTTGCGGTTTGAGAATCCTGTGAAACCGCAAGATTGATTTGAATCGTGAAGAAACAAGTTAGAACGACAAGCCAATTTGAGAAAACATGACGACGGCGCTTATTTTGAAAGAATTTTTCAGTTAGCATTGCGGACCATTTTGATTTAAAGGTTCAGAAAATAAAGTTGCGGTCTAGTGATTGTTATTGAGAATCTTGTTGGTGGTTTTTGGGCGCGTTCGTCCAGCTTTTTGCCACTTTCCGTCGCACGAAGCCAATGGTTCCGCTTGCCGAGATTGCCATAACGGCCGCCAAAAAGTTGAATAACATATCATCGACATCAAATACTCTGCTCGGTAGAAAAATTTGGATGCATTCATCCACCGCTCCAACCAGTGTCGTACCGGCGATGGCCAGCAATCCAGGCGTTGGGATGCGGCGACCCTGACTCGCTCTTTCCGACAACGCTTCGTAAATAAAAACGGCCACGACGCCGTATTCAATGAGATGGCTGCGTTCGGGAATTGCCAGGCGCAGAAAAACCATAAAATAGATGGTAGCCAAGCCCAGAAAAACGGCGATCTCAACGCCGTGCGGTCGCACTTTCAGTCCTTGCGTCAAAACTGTCAGACCAACGAAAAGCATGCCCGCAAGAAAAGCCAGCGTAACCAGCCCCTGGTGATAGAGAAAATCAGCCAGTACAGAAGCCAGCCCAAGGGTGGCGTAGATCGTTGCGATTATGATGAGCGTCCAAAGCCAGAGACGACGTTCGCGATCAGATGCGAAAAGAGCCATAACTCTTTTTGCCCTTTAAAATAGTGGTTAATTTGGGCCAGGCGAAAGAAAGCACGGTCGTTAGTCGTTCAGTTTTCAAGCCGCCCCTGCCCGTCATTATCGAATCTTAGCTCAAGATATGCTTCAACGCCCGATTTGGGATTATCGCCGAGTACAGTTTTGATCCAGGCCTGACTTTCGAAATTAATAACCCTGAGTTCATGCACGCAGGCAAAAGCGGAGCTTTCTCGTTCAGGCGTTATTGCATCCGGGTCATCCAATGGTGATGAGAACAATTTGTGGCAAAGGATGTCTTCGAATTCCCACCAATCCAGTAGAAACCAATTTCGCAACGTTCCTTGATGGATAATCAAAAATCCGGCGCCGTAACGATTTGCGGTATGCGCCGGTTCAGGCAAATTGGGAAGAACTCGAGCTACAGCTTTGTCAACGATATCATGGGAAACAGATTTCGAAGATGCTGAAATTCCGTAGATTTTTAGGCGCCAGTCTCCGGATTCAACACGCCGGATAAACTCGACCTGCCGTTTGACGTAGGGCGTGATTTTTTTCATAAACAAAGCCGGGGTATAGTTTGCTGCCTGTCATTTGCTCTCTCCAACCTGGCTCGGGTGGGTAAAAAGGACCAAGCCAAACCAGACGGAAAAGACCGAGTAAACAATGGTTCCCGAGACCACTTCAGTCGCGTTTAAGCCGGAAATTAACCCTTTCAAAAGCGCAACCGTAGCGATGGTGAAATGAAGGAAGTTGCCGAGAGCAACCGGGCGGTTGTAAATTCCGCCGATAATGTTGGCGCGCGCCGTCCAATTGACACTGGCGAATCCTAGATAGACTGCGCCGCTGATTTGAATGAGCAAAGCCGATAACCTTCCTGGCTGAGAGCCGGAATAGGCCAGTATTTCTTGAGGAAAAAAGGACGCCGCAACGCCAAGGATTGCCATAAATAGCGCGCTTAAGATCATCAATGTTTTTGTATGCATTCCGGCTTTTCCCTGTCAGGCGATTACGCGTTGTAATGTTTCGAATGAGATGTTCTTGCCGCAAATCAGAACGACGATGTTTTTCCCCCGCCATTTCACATTGTTTTTCAACAATGCCGCCACGGCCACTCCGGCGGCGCCTTCAATAATCCAATTGTCATGAGCGGCGACGACGCGCATGGCCGAGGCGATTTCCTGTTCGGAAACCAGCGCGAATTCATCGATCAGCTCTTCGCACAGCGGAAAAGTGACGGCGTTTTGCTCGATGCCGCCCGCCGTGCCGTCGGAAAGCGTGTCTTGCTCGGGAAATTCGAGAATCCGTCCCGCTTTGACTGATTCGTACATCACGCGTGAGTTTTCAGGCTGGCAACCGATGACGCGAACTTGCGGAATGACGGATTTCAAATACCCCGCAATGCCGGAAATCAGCCCGCCGCCGCCAATGGAAATAAACAATCCGTCGATCTGGCCGAGCTGCTTTGCCAGCTCTACGCCGATGGTTCCTTGCCCTGCCACAACGTCCGGATCATTGTATGGTGAAATGAATGGCACGCCGGTTTTGCCGCTGTAATCTCGCGCCGCGAGTTCGGCTTCCAGTCCGTTTTCGCCGACCGTTTGAATTTCAGCGCCGAGCTGACGCACACGCTCAACTTTCGCCTTTGAAGCGATATTGGCGACAAACACTTTTGCCTGCACGTTCGCCATTTTCGCCGCCAATGCGACGGCCATGCCGTGATTGCCCGACGACGCCGTGACAACGCCGTTTTTAAGCTCATCTTCGCTCAACGAGAGCACTTTGTTCAAAGCGCCGCGGAATTTGAACGAGCCGGTGTGCTGCACATTTTCGAGCTTGAGATAAACGTTGGCATCGAATTGCGCGCTGAGATATTGGCTGAACTCCAGCGGCGTTTCACGAATATGCTCGCGAATCCTTTGGTGCGCCGCTTCGATTTGATCCTGGAGTGCTCTAATTTTTTGGCTCATGCGAGTTGAGATTTTTCCAGTTTGAACTTTTCTAACGCCGCGTTATTTTAGCACGAAATTTTGCGGCAATCGAGATGTAATTGACCAAAGTTATGGATAAAAATTCAAACAAAGTCGCGCTCGTGACTGGTGCGGGGCGGGGGATAGGGCGAAGCATTGCCTTAACTCTGGCGCAAAAAGCGTGGGCGGTCGTGGTGAACTTTCGCGGCAATCATGCGGCGGCGGATGAGGTGAAAAACAGGATTGAGAATGCGGGCGGAAAATGCAGTCTTGTGCAAGCGGACGTGAGCCAAGCAAAAGACCGCGAGAAACTGTTGACGGAAACGCTCGCCGCTTTTGGGCGGATTGATCTGCTGGTGAACAACGCCGGAATGGCGCCGCGCACGAGGGATGATCTTTTGGATTTGAAAGAAGCGGATTATGAAGAAGTGTTGGACGTGAACCTGAAAGGGCCGTTTTTCCTGACGCAGGTCGTGGCGAAACAGATGATCTCGCAGGATTCAGGTGAAGCCGATTTTGCGCCAAAAATCATCAACATAGGCTCGGTCAGTGCCTATGCCAGCAGCCCGAATCGCGCGGCTTACTGCCTTTCCAAAGCGGGCGTTGCCATGATGACCAAATTGTTCGCGGATCGCTTGGCGGCGCACGACGTGCTTGTTTATGAAATACGCCCTGGGATTATTGAGACGGACATGACCGCCGGTGTGAAAGAAAAGTATGACGCTTTGATCGGTTCCGGCCTAACGCCGATTCAGCGCTGGGGGAAGTCGGAAGACGTCTCGAGCGCAGTCCTCGCGATTGCGGAAGGCGCCTTCCCGTTTTCAACCGGAGAAGTGTTTAACGTGGACGGCGGGTTTCATTTACGCAGGCTTTGACGGCTGACGGTTTTCTTGTAGATTCGAGACAGGCATGAGTACCGTGGGACGGGAATGACCGATAGTTTACTTGTAAATTGAGATCTGATGTTACGCGCGGCAACGCATATCCTGAGTCTTAAAGCAAATCTCGTCTCATTAGCACCGGACTTCAGTCCGGTGACGCACAAAACGCCCATTTTTCTCTCTTCCGCCGCGCCAGCGCGGCGGAAGAGAGGAGATTGTCGTCTTCAAAAAACTCCGCTCTGAAGAGCGGAGCTAATGAGAATCGAAAGTTGCCCGCAGGCTTTGATCGCACATGCCAGACGATGCGTGCGTAACATCAGTTTAGATATTACAAAGCACTGGCGCCCATTTCTAAATTGACTGCGATGCATCCAAAACTATAGTCTATAAATGTCTCAGAGCGTGTTTGGAAAGCCCTTGTCTTGTCATTCCGTAGGAATCTTTTTGGGCCGCCAGGTATGAACGTTCCGACAGTTGTTGCGGAAAAGTCTAAAAAAGATGCTTACAGCATGACAATTTTGGACTTTCCAAATACGCTCTCACGCCATTTTCAATCCACGAAGAAATTAGCTGAAAGAATCTACAACCGGCGCAAAAACGCCTGTGGATCGTTGAGAAAGGAGCGGGTGAGCGTGACGTGCTCGAGCGACTCATACTCGACTCGGCGGAGCGGGACGTCGTCGAAGCTGAAAATTTGCGCGTCCGGAAAGGCCATCAAAATGGGGGAGTGCGTGGCGATGATAAATTGCGATTTTTGCGCAACCATATTTTTGACGATCGAGAGCAACGCCAATTGGCGGATGGGGGAGAGCGGCGCTTCCGGCTCATCGAGCAAGTACAGGCCGTTGGGGACGATGCGCTGCTGAAACAGATTGAGAAAATTCTCCCCGTGCGACCGCGCGTCAGGGTTGGCGCCGTACTTTCTGGCCAAGGCTGATTTCTGGCCTTCAACGGCGCCGACGGCCAACTGTTTGCCGTAGCCGGAAAGGTCGCGCTCAAATTCATCGGCCATCTCATCGAATTCCGCCATTTCTTGCGTCAACTTTTTAGTAAACCCAAAAAAATCTTCGGCGCGGAGAAAAAGTGAAGTGAGCGGACGAACGCTGGTCGCGAACTTTAGACGCTTGGCCAAATGGCGCGCGTGAGCGAGCGTTTTATCACGTTCAAGCTGATCACTGCCCACGGCCGGCGTGCCCATTCCTGCCGCAATCGCTTCCAGCAGAGTCGATTTTCCTGAGCCATTTTCGCCGACAAAGATAGCGACTGGCGACGAGAATGTAATCTCAGGCAGATTCCGAATGAACGGCAGATTGAACGGAAAGAAATTTTCTATTTCAATGTCGGGTTTTAGAGAAAGGGACTTGAGATATATTTGCGTGTTGTTCACGATAAGCGTTTCTGAAAAAGCGTTTCGCTTGACATTTGATGAAGAAACTCGTCGGTGCTTGGGTTACGTTTATCGATTCCGTCCATAAGCCTCATGGCTTGAAACCCAATCCGATGATGAAATTGCCGAGCCAAGCGAAATTTCTCCCGCTAATGCCACGCCTGCCACAATTTCCGCAAGCTTGTTTACTTTGCCGCGTCCAAAGCAGCCAAGCAATTCCAGGCATTCTCGCTGTGTCGCGAGTCCGACGCCGCCGCCGTAAGTTGCAACGATGAGCGACGGAATCGTGAGCGAAATGTATAAATCTTTTTCCGGCGTCAGCTCGGAATAAAGCACGCCCGCCGAAGATTCCGAGACATTGGCTACGTCCTGGCCGGTCGCGATGAACATCGCCGTGATCGCGTTTGCGGAATGCGCACCGTTGTTGTTGGCGCCGGAAAGAAAAGCGCCGATATTGGCCACGCTATTGTGATACGCCAGGCTCTCCGGCTCAACGCGCATGTGCTGGATCAAAACGTCGCGCTTGATCACGGCTTCCGCCGTTACGCGTTTGCCGCGCGTCCGCATCACGTTGATTTGCGACGCTTTTTTGTCTGTCGCGAAATTCGATTCCAGGTAAAAATGCTTCACGCCTTTGTACTGATCCAGAATCCACCCGCATGCCGCGAAAGTGGCGCGCCCCACCATGTTTTGTCCTGCGGCGTCACCAGTGGTAAAATTGAATCGCAAATAGACAAACTTGTTCGCCGTGTATGGATCAACGTATTTTAGTTTTGCCACACTTGAGGTCGCCTCGGCTTCTTCGCGAATTTTTTCAATGTTCTCTTCCACCCAAGTGACGAATTCCCGCGCCGCTCGTGCATTTTCGAAAACAAAAACCGGCGCTCGTTGCATGGCGTCACCCGTGACTGTGCATTTGGCGCCGCCGCTCAAATTCAAAACCTTTATGCCGCGATTATATGAAGCGACAAGCGTGCCCTCCGTTGTGGCCAGCGGAATGAGAAATTCGCCGTTCGCCTGCTCGCCGTCGATTTTGATCGGCCCGGCGAAACCAATCGGGATTTGCGCAACGCCGGTCAGATTCTCGCAATTGCCGATCACCGTGTGCGGATCGAAAGAATACCGTTTGACGTGCTGCAATTTTGCGCCGGTGAACTGCTCGACAAATTTTTGCCGCGCCTTGATTGAGCGCTCGGAATAATCGTCGTCTTCATCGCGTGGAATGCGGACGATGCGCTCTTCTTCGTTAGTAATCGAGCCTTCTACCTTGAGTGTCAATTTGCCGAACGGTTTTGCTGAAAACGTCACCTCAATTTTGTGTTTTCCTTCAGGCAGGTGATCAGTTTGAGAAATAATATCCAGGGTGCGTCTGAGCGGAAAATCAATCGGATCGCCTTCTGCGAGGGCGTTTTGGGACAAAAGGTTGCCCCCGCCCAGGTCAAGCATAACCTGTCCGGGATGAATGGATTTATCGCCCAATTTTATGCTGTGCAAACTAGTGATTTGAGCGTCACTTAAACGGTTTTTCAGCGAAAAACTCACGCCGCCGTCGATGTTTTTCAAACTGCCAAAAGTGTAGAGTTGTTTTAAAAGCAGGCTGGGAATGAAGGTCATTTCTATACTCCGTCGCCAAATTCTTAAATTTTAAATTCCTGTTGAAGCAACTTACACATCAACATTTCGATCCGCAATCTTCGAATTACGGGCGTTGCGCTTCCAGAAAAAGCTTGGCGCTGACGACCTTGCAAAGTCAGTGTGTAACCACTATTTTATATGATCTTTTGATTTCAACCGGAGAAGAAAATGGAAGACCTTTTAAAATACACACCTGAAGAATTTGTCAAATTCCTGCACAAAAAAAACATTCGCCGTTGCTGTTTGACCTATGACGAAAGTTCGAAAACAACGAAGCCTTCGCACAAAGCGCTGCAACCAATCGCTGACTTTTTGAACAACGACACGCGCGACTTCAATAAGCATGAAGGCGTTTTTCTGCAAGTGACCGAGAAATACAATTTTCTCCAGTCCGCCTTTGTGCATCGAACTGTGCGCGGCCAGGCGGCGGGCGGATCGCGGTTTTGGCGTTATGATTCAATGGAAGATTTTTTGCGCGACGGTCTGCGGCTTTCGCAAGGCATGACGCATAAAAACGCACTGGCAGGACTTTGGTGGGGCGGCGGAAAGGGCGTGATCGCACGAAACAATGCGCACGACTTTCGTGACCCCGAACTTCGCAAGTCGATTTTTCAAGAATACGGTACGTTTATCTCTTCGCTGCAAGGATGCTACGTCACTGCGGAAGACGTTGGCACCGCTCCTGCCGACGTTGACGATATTTTCGCCAATTCGCGGTTTACGACGTGCATTTCGCCTGAAAAAGGCGGCAGCGGCAACCCGTCGGATCCGACGGCGCGAGGCGTGGCGCGCGCTATGGAAGCGGCGTTGCATTTTCTGGACGGTGGCGGGATTGAAGGCCGGACTGTCGCGATT
>CAXHAT010000154.1:0-19274 GCA_964014485.1 uncultured Deferribacteres bacterium | reverse complement strand
AACTCCCGCTCGCGTAATCAATTGAATTTATTCGACTTATAGCGGGACACTAGTGGTTATGAATACAAAATTACACAAAAATTGTTTGACGTATTGGTAAAAGACGTTATCGGGTGAAAGGAGAATTATCATGCTACGGAGCGAGCATTCTATTTTAGGGGCGTTTTCACTGGCAGTACTTTTTTTCGCCGGCTGTGGAAGCATAAATTTTGTTGGGGTGCCGAGTGTGAATTATGTCGGACAATCGTTTAAGCCGACCGCAAGCGTAGCCGTTTATTTTGACAAAGAGGAAATTAATAAGGAGTTTGCCGTAATTGGGCACGCTGTCGGAAGCATGATCGGCCGTTCGAGCGAGGAGATTCAACAAAAATTAATTGAGACTGCGAAATTGGAAGGTGCGGACGCTATTTTGATAACAGGCGTGGGAAAGGCGCAAGTCGGCAAATTCAATTCAACCGAAACGCAGATCAACGCATCATTTCTAAAATACAAATAACAAGCTGACGACGCCAAAGCTTCGTCTACGCTCCCCGCACCATTTCCGAAACAAATTCCGTATCTAGCCAGCGGGCGTCGTCGAGGTAGGCGATGCTTTCTGTTCCGAAGTTTTTAGAGATGACGTAGCCAAAATTGCGCAGGGAAATGTTGCCTTTTTTGGGGGTTTGCGTTTTCCAGCGCACGGGAAAATTGCCGATCACGGGGAAAATATCCGTTCTTGCGGCGAAGAAAGAGCCGCGCACGGTGCGCACGACGAAATCGTCATCGTCCTTAAAAAACATCCGGTCTTTGTACTTGCCGAATTTGAACTCCCAGTCCTTGCCGTTCTTGCCGTTGCCGATCACTTTTAGCTTCGGGTCTGTTTGAAACATTTCACGAAATTTCTCGACAAAGACAGGGCTTTTCAGCACAATATCGTCGTGGGTGAAAATGACGAAATCATATTTCTCGTGATTGCCTGAATCGACAAATCGATGATACCCGCCCCACTCCAGCCCCTTGTTCTCGCCGTAAATCACGTCTTTTTTCACCATGTCAAAAACGCCGTTTTGCGCTTCGACAAAGGCTTGGTCGCGATGGCTGACAATGTATTTTTCGCCGGGAATTTGGTAGAGTTGGTTGTAGAAATCGGGGTAGAAATACCAGCCGAGTACGCAGAAACAGTGTTGCATGAAAAATCCTGTCAGGAAATTGGGATGTTGGAGTGGTGGATTGGTGGAATAGTGGAGTGTTGGGTTTCTGATCTAATGCGCTTATATTTTAAGGCGTTGTTTCGATGTCATTCCCGCGCAGGCGGGGATCCAGGGTTTTGCACCGCCCATAGATTCCCGCCTGCGCGGGAATGACTGTATTCGAACGGTCGGAAGACACGTCCTCTAATTCAGAATTCCAATACTCCATTTCCGGGAGTTTTATCCTTTCAAAACCGCCATCGGGCGAACTTTGACGACCGGCTTGGCGAGACGGAGTTCGCGCATCGCGTCGATCACTTTGGAAATATCTTTAAACGAATTCGGCGCTTGCTCGGCGATGTTGTCGGTGCCGTAGCGGTAGAGCCGAATGTTCTTGTCGCGCAATTCGCCTTCAACCTGGCCTTCGGTGAAATGCTCCGAAGCTTCCGGCTTGTCCATGACGCGACCGGCGCCGTGATTCACGGAGCAAAAAGCGTCAACGGCAGCTTCATCCGCTACGCCGATGAATGAAGCGTGTCCCATCGAGCCGGGAATCGGCAGCGGCTGGCCGGTTTTGCTAAAAACGGGATGATCCGCCATCATCGAAGCAGGCAAGGCGCGGCTGGTTCCGTGACGATGGATCCAGGTTGGCTCGCCGTTCCAGGTTTCGCGTTTGATGCTGACGTGAGCGCAATCGTAAAGCAGCGGCAGTTTCAGGGAATCGTCACCGAAGGCGGTGCGAGCGGCGGCGCGAACGTTTTCCGTAATCGCGATCCGGTTAGCAAAACCAAAATTGGAGACGGCGGAAACGGCGCGAGCGTAGCGCGTTCCCATCTCTGAATCTGCAGGCAAAGCCCAAATCGGTGATTCGCCGTTGTTCGGCGATTCTTGCCGGAGCGTCTCTTCAAATTCTTTCAAAAATCCTTTCATCATCTTGCTGCCGACGCCGCGCGAGCCAGTGTGCATCATGAACACCGCCTGGCCTTTTTGCAGCCCGAGCAGTTCCGCCGCTTCTTCATCGAAAACGTCGATGATTTCTTGCAGCTCCAAAAAGTGGTTTCCGTCGCCGATGGTGCCAAGGCTCTTGCGGCCTTTTTTGATCGATTTGTACGGCAGCGTTTCGAGAATCCTGGCGGCTTCGGTCGTGTCCGTCGGCATTGTGCCGAAGTCTTCAATGCGGCTCAATTCGTCGTCGCTCAAGCCAAAACGCTTTTGGCTCCACTTGCCGCCTTCTATGAGAATTTCGTAAACGTCTTCGTTTTTCAACGTTTCGTTTTCGTGCAGCGCCACCGGCGTCGAAGCCATCACCTCGCCGAAAAGCTTGTCCAGCACGGACGGGGTAAATTCTTTCGCATTTAGATCGGTGCGAAACATGCGCATGCCGCAACAAACGCCGCAATCGACGGCGCGGGGCACGATCATGGTTTTGGAAGCCGCCGCCGTGCCAGTCGGGCTGACATTGCGGCTTTTGCGATGTACGTCCGGCAAGACGGCAACATGATGATCCATGCCCGGCGTGTTCGCCAACGTTTCGAGCTGCGAAATCGTTGCATCGTCCGGGAGCATGTCTTCGGTCAGGAAAAATTTTATCGGAACGCCGCCGTTACTCGGCTGTTTTTCAATTGGCTTGGTCATTTTAGAATTTCCGGTTTCGTCTTCGTTTCCAATCTCCGGAGTGCGGGACTGCCCCCAAATAAGGCGTCTGGATAGCAGGCATACCATATGTAGGGGTTCAAGATTTTGAACCCCTACGACATGTTGCATGTCGCTCTGCAAATTTTATGTTTTTGGACAGTCCCGAACTCAACGCTGAAGCGTTGTACTCCGTGGTTATTTTATACTGTTCATAATGTCTTCCACCACTGCTTCGACGCCGGCGTTGCGATCTATGCCGAGTTCGTAGCACGCAGCAGTTTCCGCGAGTTTGTGCATCACAGCGCCGCGCAACGCGCTTTGTCCTTCTTTCGGCCATAGCATTTCCAGGGCGCTGGCGTACCAGTAGTAATCATCGATTTCGCGCGTCAGGCGGTTCGCCGCCGCCATTTTTTCGGCGCATTTTTTCGTGTCATAAGGCTTCACGTAGCGGGTCGGCGAAAAGCTGGGCATAAAAAGCGCTTTTGCCGGAACGCTGGTCGGCAGGCTTTCGGTGTTGATGTGGTACATCGACTTATCTTTCAAGCCTTCCGGATAATTCATTTTGCGCAAGCCCTGAAAATTTTCAGAAAGCATCTCAATGCTGTCCGGGTTCAAGCGAATCGGCTCGTAGCACGGATAAAGCTTTTGGCCGTCCGTAAAAATGATGTTTTCAGAAATGAGCTTTGCGTTTGCGTGCTGAATCAAGGCGATGCACGTGGTGGTTTTGCCAATCCCGCCCAATCCGCCGATCATGACGCCGCCGTGCTCGGTTTCCAGTGCGGAAGCGTGCATAAGCGTCCAGCCGCGAAAGTTTTCGAGATACCAAAAGAGCGGGTAATAAATCATGTAGCTCATCAGGCTGAAGTAACGCTTGTACTCATAATCCAGCCCTTCGCGCTCTTTCTTTGGATGGTAGCAATAGTCCACGTGAAATTTTAGAACGCTGCCTTCGCGCTGAAAACGCAGTTTGAGGCCTTTCATCCGCAGCGTGTTCAGCCAAATCAAATCGTTGTTTTGGCCGAGCATACGCTTGCCGTAGATGTGCGTCTGGCCGTTGGTTTCAAAGGGATTGGCTTCCGGTTCCCAGTCGCCGACCGACCACTCGCAATGCACCTCAATATCCGGCTTGATGGTCGGTTCAGTCGTCAGCCCGCCCATGTGCTCGCCGGCGTACGCCACGAGCTTTGGGTTATTGGACGTAACGTTGATTCGAACTCCGTGAATATTGACCCCTGTTTTTAAATCGTTCACTTCACTCACTGGCATTCCCGGGCAACTCCTTTGTATATTTAAAACTATCAAAAATTTCACCTTTTTCACTGACGCCTTCCAGCGTCAGGGTTAGGCCGTCAACACCGACATGGACAAAATGATAGGTGTTCCCTTGAACTGCGGCTTGTTCAAGCGGCGGGGATTGGCAATCGTAATCGTTTGGGTTCACGGCGTGAATGCCGCGCCCCCCGCCGCCGGAAACAATATAGTAAACGCCCTTGCTCGTCGAGATAAAATCTTTTCTTAATTTGCTGCGTTGATAAGTGTGGTTATGGCCTGAAAAAACCATATCCACGTTGTAATGTTCAAAATATGGGCTGAACTTTCTGCGAATTTTCTTTTCGCTGACATGACTGCACCCTTCTTTGTCCGCATAAGGCGTCGCGTAAGGCGGGTGATGCATATTGACGAATTTCCACCTCGCGTCTTTATGCTGTTTGATCGTTCTCCTCAGAAACTTGATTTGCGTTTCGTCGTCGGGGATCGTGCTGTCAAGGGCAATAAAGAGCGCCGGGCCATATCGAAAAGCATACCACCGTTCGGGGAATTTTTGAGATCGAAACTCCTCCGGCTCCGGCAAAATCCGGTTGCGAAAATAGGGCGCGCCTTCTTCCGCGTGCAAATCGTGGTTGCCGACGGTCGGCCAAATCACGAGCCGATCTATAATGTTTTGGTAAGGCGTAAAATAGGTCGGGTCCTGGGCGAATTCGTCCCCGTCGTTGTAAACAATGTCGCCCATGTAAATGCCAAAATCGACCTTATTCTCGAGCACGTAGCGCTGAATTTGATCGCGCACTTCCTGCTGATGTTCGTCAGCCCGCCCGCCGTCGCCGAGGGCAAAAAAAGCGAAGCTTTCGTAGCCGGCGTCGTCCTTCCTTGGGTAAGTTTTGAAATGCCCGGCGTAAAGCGTGCGCTCGTCAAAAGTCACCCGATAAAAATACATTTGATCAGATTGAAGATTTCTGAGCGTCACGGTGTGAAAATCCGTCTCTCGCGGGTCATGGATAAACCCCTGATAATCGTAGTCCGTATCGAAATCAATCGCCGTTGGGACAGGCTTGTTCGTTTTCCATGAAATGATCACCGAATCGGGCGAACATTGCTGAATGTACGGCGCTCTGGTCAATCGAACCAAGTCGCCGTTGTTGGCGGAAAGGGCGGAAACCATGCCCCCCAAAAGGAGCGCCGCCCACATATTTCGCATTTTACTCAAGTTCCAATTTCGAATCATTAATCTTCAGACTCCGGTTGCGGCGTTTCCTTGGTATAAGTAAAAGTGTCAAAGATTTCTCCGTTCATATCGACGGCTTCGAGCGCCAGCGTCGACCCGTCAATTGAAATTTGCACAAAATGATAAGCGTCTTTCACCGCCGCTTGCCGAAGCGGGGGAGTTTGACAATCTTCATCGACAAGACCAATGACGTTCGCGCCTTTGCCCGCGCCGCCGGATACAATGTAGTAGACGCCCTTGCTCGAAGTGATAAAATCCTTTCTCAGCTTGCTGCGCTGGTAACTGTGGCTATGCCCGGAAAAAACCATGTCCACATTGAAATGTTCGAAAATCGGCGCCATTTTTCGCCGTAACACGCGTCAGCATGACAAAATTATCTTCAGGGGCGGCAAAGGAATTCAAAGTCGTGATAATTACAGCAATGAAACTGTAGCTTCTCAATCGCAGATTTCGTGTCATTCGAAAAACCATCTCCGGACAGCTCCATAATTCCAATCGCTAAGAGCGTATTTGGAAAATCTCCAATTGTCATGTTGGAAGCATCTTTTTTAGTCTTTTCCGCAAAAGTTGCGGGAACGTTCATGCCTGGCTACCCAAAAAAGATTCCTGCGGAATGACAAAAAAAGACTTTCCAAATACGCTCTTAGAATTCAGTCAGTTCAATTTCGTGAGCATAAAGTTTCAAACTGTAGCTTGCTCTGAGCCGTCAAGCTCAAACAAATAACCCGCGCCGCGGACGGTCTTGATGAAAATCGGCGACTCCGGGTTGGGCTCAACATGTTTTCGTAAGCGCAAAACGTGATTGTCCACCGTTCTCGTCGTCGGGTAGACGTCATATCCCCAGATCTCATCCAATAAACGATCGCGCGTCAAGACTTCACCGGGGTGCTTGATGAAGTATTCCAGCAAGCGGAACTCGCGATTTGTGACGTCCTGCAACTCGCCGTTTTTAAACACCTCAAAACGCTTGAAATCGACCTTCGCCGCGCCGAAGCTGAATTGTTTGAGATTTCCCGTTTTCGCGGCGGCGCCGTTGACCGCGGCGGGCTGCATTTTTTCAACTCGATTTTCTCGCCGCAAATGCGCTTTGATTCTCGCCAGCAATTCACGCACGCTGAACGGCTTGGTCACATAGTCGTCCGCGCCAAGCTCAAGCCCCAACACTTTGTCGTTTTCGTCCGCCTTGGCCGTCAGCATGATGATCGGCGTCGTCAGCCCTTCATCGCGAATGCGTTTGCAAATTTCAAAGCCGCTCATGCCCGGGATCATCAAATCAAGCACGACCAAATTCGGCTGCTTCTCCGTGACAATTTGAAATCCTTCAACGCCCGTAGACGCGACATGAACCTCATACCCTTCTTCCGAAAGAGCGCTTTCAAGACCGAGCGAAATCGCTGCGTCGTCTTCAACAATCAGAATCCTTTCCATGGTTAACGCCTTCTCGCTAAAAATACTCGCCCATTACAATTTTCTCCATCTCCCGCTCAAGCTTCTTTTTGTTCTCCTTTTCTTCAAATCGTTTCCGCCGCCGGCAGCGAAACCGTAAAAACGGAGCCTGCTCCAAGATCGCTTGTCACATTGACGCTGCCTTGATGATCTTCCACAATTTGCCTGACCAACGTCAATCCGATGCCAACCCCGCCCTGCTTTTGCGTATTCAAGGCGTCATCAATGCGATAAAAACTATTAAATATTTTTTTCAATTCAGTTCGCGGCATACCCACGCCCTGGTCGGCGACTTCAATTTGAACTTGCCGTGCGTCATGCCTGGTGCGCACCTCGATGACTTTGCGGTCGTCGCTATATTTCACCGCGTTCGAAAGCAAATTCAGAATAACTTGAGACATCGCGTCAGCGTCCACTTTGACCGCAGGTAAATCTTCCGCCACGCTCACATTCATTTTAAACCCGTTCGCCTCAGCCTGCGGGCGGAAAGCGTCAATTGCGGCCCGCAAAATGTCCGCCGGGTTCTTGATCACGAATTGATAACTTTTGGCTCCGCGTTCGATGCGCGAAAAATCGAGTAAGTTATCGATCAGCCGATTCAGCCGATCCGACTCGCGCAAGATGACGCCCAGGTATTGCCCGCCTTTTTGCTTAACCTTTTGAACCGCTTCGCCGGAGGTTTTTTCAAGCTGCATTTCCAAGAGTTCCGCCAACATGCGAATCGACGTCAGCGGCGTGCGCAGCTCATGCGAAAGATTCGACACAAAAGTCGACTTCATACGCGAAAGTTTTGCTTCGCGCTGCGCTTTTCTGGCAAAAACCCACACGCCCGCGAGAATGCTCAAAATCAATATCGAAATGAACCACAGCCCAAGCGTCGTCCCGAATTGCCTGCCAAAAAAACCGACGTCTTCGTTATCCACGTAAATCGCGACCTTCCAGAAATCGAACGGCGCCTTAAGCGCGTATTCAGCGATTGCGCTCTGTGCAGCCAGGCTGTCGCTCGAAGATTGCGCCTGGCCCCAGGTTTCCAGCCTAAAATGTGCGTCTTCGTCAAAATCCAGATTTTTGAGAATTTCCGGAACGACGGTCGTTTGCAGCGTGGTCAAATCGATCTGCACGCCCATCAAGCCGTCATAGCGCGTTTCCGTAGAATCCGGCATGTAGCGACAGGCCAAAAGATAAGGCCCTTCCGCCGTGGAGCCCGCATAGTAGCGAAACTTCTTGCGAAACCGCTTCCGGTCGACAATCGTTTTTTGCAATTTTCGATTGAGAACGGCGACAAAATATTTTTGGCTGACCTGCTGTTTTCCTTGCTCCGCCAAGCTCGCAAACGACGATTCGTAGTGTGCGCGCCGCCCGGCCGCAACCTTCTCAATCAATCCCGGCGCAAAAGCGCTGATTTGCTCAAAAAAATCTGAAAACTGGCTGGAGTGAATCGCGTCGCTGCGATCCAGCAAATCCTGGTGCAGCGTCAGCAACATCTCCAGAGCGTCGGCAAAACGCCCCATGCCTTCGTAGCAGACCGCCAATTGGTAGCGTGCGAGAAAGCCAAGATACATGCCGCGCAAATCGCGCATTTCAGCGTGATTTTGCAAAATTTCCGTGAAAGCGTTCTCGGCTTCGTTCCACCTTTTCTGTCTTAAAAGAATGCGTCCGAGATGGCTTTGCGCAATCGCCTTTAGTTGCTCGCTTGTCGCAATTTCCAGAATATTCGCATAAATTTGGTACGAGCTGTCGAAACGACTTGAGGTCAACTCAAAATCTTCCGCTCTGGCGATTTCTTTTTCAAACCACGCCGCTTCCGTAATAAAGGCGTCTTGCGGCTGTGCGGCGGCTTCCCAATTCTCGTCTTTGAGTTGATAAGCTTCGGGATAGAGCAGCTTTCCGGGCGCTGAAAAATAATACCCGGATTTCACCACGTCATCGGCTTGGAGCAAGCTATCGAACGCCGCGAAAGCGCCCGTTTTTTCGAAAGTCCGGTAGCCGATTTTCAGGGCGTTAATCCATCGCTGCTCCAGCTTGGAAAGTTCTTCATCGAATTCGTTCGCAGCCAATCTGGCCAGCCGCTGGTAGCTCTCCGAAAGCCTTTGCTGGGCAAGCAGCTTTTCGTTTTTCAAGGCGAGCCAGCTAAAATACCCAAGCAGCCCGCTAGGAATAAGAACCAGTCCCAGAAATATCACGCCCAGCCGGAAATCACTCCGCCCGGCCAACTTTCGCAACCTTGAGATCGTTTTTTTGAAACGCATTTTTACTTCGTGCGTCCGCCCCTGCAATGACCCGCCAATTCGCTACCTGACATTTTTTTGTGAACTGCAATTTTGAACCGGCGAAAAGTCCCGTCTTGTCATTCTGAAAAGCCAAAGGCCGGCGAAGCAAAATCTTTGTTATCGCCCAGTACAGATCATGCCTAAAAGTTCAACGGTTAGATTTAAAAAGATGCATCCAGCATGACAATTCCGGGCTTTTTCGTCAAATCCAGAAGACCGCGTGTCTGGGAACCTGCCAACACGCCTTTACCTCACGGCAAGAGGTCGCTCAATTCATCCAGCAACGCCGTTTCGTCACATCGCAAACAGTTTGCGAGACATTTTTCCGCCCATGAAAGCATGAGCTCAACTTTTTCAGCGGCGTCGCCGTGGGAGTGGTTCACATACTTAAACGCTTGTTTATTAATGAGCAAACTGGCCAGAAACCAGAGCACGGATTTTTGAGAAATCGAGAACCCGGTATGTTCGCAATAGCCCTGCAGAAACAGCTCGTGAATTCGCCGCCGTTCTTCAGCCGAAAACCGACCTTGCGCTTCGAGGTAGTAATTCGAAGCAATAAAATTCGCAATGTCGTAGGCCGGGCGTCCCATGCGCACGCTGTCCAAATCGAGCAGAGCAAGTTCTTCGTCTGCATTGATAAAAATGTGGTTCAAGCGATACGAGCCGTGCAAAATGACTTCCGGCGCATCGTCTTGCCAGGTCACGCTCCGCCACGCTTTAAAAAAGGCCTTGATTCTGTTTTCAAGCATTGGCAGCGTCTTGCTGACAACGCCGCCGGTTTCACGGACTTCTTCGATTTCGTTCCTGCAAGTAATCTTTGTGCGGACGCGTCGATCCGCTTTGTGGAAATTCGCCAAAAGCGCCCCGGTCTTTGGCAGCACGCGTTCTTGATTGATTTCATCGAGCACATGCTTCAAATTTTGGCCGATAATCGTCTCGATGAAAACAACCGGTTTGTGCGGCAATTTGCCAAGCGGCCGAGGGATTCGCACCGGGCCGGTCAAACGATATTTGGGATCCGAAGCTTCAGCCGCCCCATCCCAGGCTCGGGCGAGTTTGCGCAAGCTGTTGAGCAGAAAGCGCGCTTTTTTATCATCGGCCAACTGTTTGGCGACAAAGGAAATATTGGCAAAACCGCCCTCTTTCTTGCCGCGCAAACGAAAATTGCACATTGTTGTGTAGCGCTTGTCCGGCACATATTTCAGCGTTTCAATTTCGCCTTCGAGTAGGTCCCAGGTTTGACCGCGAAACTCGCCGAATGAGATGTTTTGCAAATTTTTCGGCAGCCACTGCGCAAAATCATCCACCTGAATCAATGGCATTCTGCGCTCGTTTGGAAACGCCGCCAAAACCAGATTCGCTTCTTTCAGCAACGCCACCGGCTTCCCGACCGGCGGAATTGTTTTCGCCTTTTTCGCCGTACGACTGAATTCTTTTTCGAGCTTGTCATCCGGCACGATGTAGCCGACGTATTGCTGCGTACAACCGCCCTGAACGCTGCCGTTGTAGGCAATGTCGTACAAAACCGTCACACGTTTGGACGACTCCCAGATTTTTTTGATTTGGACGTTTTGAACTGAACCGGGCTGTTCGTCATCCCGCCAAATATGCTGCGGCAAATGCTTCGTGAGCCAATCCGGACTCGCCGCAGTCGCAAAGTCAATATTCAATACCCGTTCTTTTGCCATTATTTTTCTCAGGGTGCGTTATCAATGGTGCGTTTTCTTCTGGCAAAATCTGTGAACTGTGAGTTGTAAACTGTAAACTGTAAACTGTAAACTGTAAACTGTAAACTGTAAGGAGACTCTTTGTTTCAGTTCACGGTTCACAGTATACTGCTCACTGCTTACTGCTTACTGCTTACTGCTTACTGCTTACTGCTTACTGCTCACCATTTACTTCTTCATAAACGCTCATCCAATCTTCAAACTCTTGCTGCAAAGTGCGCCCTTGCACCGTCTCAGCGGCTTTCTCGGCCAACCGGGTGCGCAGATCGGAGTCATTAAACAATTTCAGCAGCGCCTGCTCGACCTCTTCCGAAGAGCCGGGATTGATCAGCAAGCCGTTTTCGCCATCGTTGATAATTTCCGGGATGGCTCCCGCTCGCGCGCCGACAATCACTTTTTTCATCGCCATTGCTTCGAGCATGGAAAGCGGGCAGCCTTCGGAAAACAGCGACGGGAACACCAAAATATCGAGCAAATCGATGTAGTTGGCCACTTCGCTGTGCGGCACCCGACCGGTCACGATCACGCGATCTTCCAGGCCGTTTTCTTTAAAAAACTGCAAGTGCGGCTCGCGGTCTTCTTCTTTAAAATAGTCGCCCGCCAAAAGCAGCGTGAAGTCAAATTTGTCCTTGAGACGGCCAAGCGCCTTGCACAAATAGACCATGCCCTTTTTATAGCGAAACAAGCCGATCGAGCCAATCACGTGCCCGTTCAATTTTAAATCCGGTTTGTTTTTGGGCGTAAGCCGCGTGAAGTCGATGGAATTCAAAATGGTCTTGGATTTGTGCGCAATTGGCGTGAGTCCCTTGTCCGCCAACTCGATCAAGCTGGTTGCGACCGAGGTGACATAATCGGCGTTTTCGAGCGCGGATTTGATCAGCGGCATCCGAATTGGGTCAAAAGCGTATTTCCCAATATCATTGCCGCGCACGGATGCGATGACTTTAACGCCGTGCATTTTGCCGACAAGCCCGGTGATGTATGCCGCCGGGTAGAGAAAAAAGGCGTGCAAGACGTCGTATTGATTTTTGCTTTGGAAATGATGCAGCGCGTCGAACATTTCACGGTTGTAGCGCGTGAGCATCTCGTGTTCGGAAACGCCTTCGGAAAGGGGCTGATTGTAGACTTTGACGCGGTGAACGAGCACGTTTTCTTCTTGCGTGCTCTCAACCGCTTCGTCGAAGGGAATAGGAGACTTGTGCTTGACGAAGTGCAGGACGTGAACGTCCATGCCGCGATCCGCCAGCATATTGGCGACGCGAAAAGCGGAGTGGCCCACACCGCCGACTTGCGGCGGGTATTGACCGGTAACCAAACAGATTTTTAATTTCACAGTACGTCCGTGGAGTCGAATCAAAGGTGTAGTACTTAGAGAAACAATCTATAAAAAATAGAGTTATCACCGGTAAAGTGCAGAATGGAAAGCGCGTTGTACCCGGACTTTCTGACGCAGCCGAGCTTAGGCCTGGCTATTTTGAGCGTTCTCAACCGCTGCGAGCACTTCCGCGCCGTTGCGATCCCAGGTTCTTTCCTGCAGAACCCAGGCCTTGCCGTTCCCGCCCATTTTTTCACAATCACCGGGGTTGCCCACGAGTTTTGTTAAAATTTCGGCAAGGGCTTGCGTATCGCCGGGCTCGAACATATAGCCGTTTTCGTCATCGACGACCAGATTTTCAACCTGCCCAATACGTCCGGCGACGACCGGCTTACCCATGGCGAAATATTCGAAAATCTTGATCGGAGAAAAATAGAAATTGTCGTTCGGGATGTACGGCGCGACCGTAATATCCATCGCGGCGATGTATTCCGGAATTTCAGGGTAAGGAATTTTGCCGGTGAAGGTCACAAAATCCTGCAAGCCGCTATCTTGCACAAAATTTTCCAACGCCCCGCGCTCCGGTCCGTCGCCGACAATCAAAAGATGCGCGTCGCTGTTTTGTTCGTGTATGTCGCGGAACGCCGTGCAAAGCGTGTCCGTGCCGTGCCATGATTTCAGGCTGCCGACAAAACCAATCGTGCGCTTGCCGGTCAAACCATATTTTTCGCGAACCGCCGATCCGTCGCCCGCCGACAAGAAGCGCTTCGGGTCAACGCCGTTCGGCAAAACCGAAATTTGTTCTTGTGGCACGTCGCACGAGACAACGTAATTCTTCAAGTCTTGCGAAACGACAAACACATGATCCGTGCCGCGATAGATGCGTCGCTCCGACTCCAGCGCCAGGTTTTTCATTTCCAGCCCGCGCATCTTTTCCTGCTCATAAGCCAGTGGCGCGTTGACTTCAAGAATATGTGGAACGCCCAATTCGCGGGCCAATTTTATTCCGGCAAAGGCGAACAGCGAATAACGTTCGTAAATAAAATCGACCGGATTTTGTTGGAAATATTCCAGCGCTTGTTCAAAAATGGTGAGGTTATAGAACTGATTGCGCAACTCTTGTTTGACGCGCGTTTTCTCGCCCCAAAACTTGTCGAAACGATTCAGTTCTTTAAAAATTTGCAGATGAAAATCGCTGGAAAGAACGGAATTAAAGAAAACGTTTCCGGCGTTCGCGGCAACGGCTTGGTCAAGCTCAAAAAGTGCACGCGCGTCTTCGGGGATTTCGTCAAAACCGAATTGTCCCATGTTGCTTTCGCCTTCCGTGCCCTTGCCCGCGTGCATGGCGGAGGAAACGATGTGAACGTCGTGGCCCTTGCGCCGAAAAGCGCCGACCATTTCTCGTACGTGAATCGACGCGCCCTTAAAGCCAAAGACCGGCACGCCAAAATCCGCGCTGATGTATCCGATTTTCATCCTAAACCTCTCATAAATCCTTGGATTGAAATCTCTCTATCGCAAATACGCCTGATTAGTTTTCGCATGCTTTCGAAGTCAACCAATCAATCCCGCTCAAATCTTTAAGCATAAATACTTCGCCCCAGGCCTGCATGAATATCACGCTCAATAACTTCTGATTGGCGGCTCGCTTCTTCTTGTACTTTTTATCGTCCAGCATGCTGCGGACTGTTCTAAAATTGAAAAGTCCAAGCCGTTCAACGGCTCTTCTTGACAAAAATCTCTCTTGCAGCACGTCGATCTCCCTGTCCCAAAAATAGCCGGGATATCCTTCTTTCTTTCGCTCCAGGATCTGTTTCGGTAAAAGATCATAAAAGGCTCGTTCCAGGACAAGCCTGTTCCCCGTCGAGGATCGTCTCTTCTTCAATTCATAGGGAATCTTTTGACCTAGAGCCATTAAGTCCAGATCGAAGAACGCCATGACCTGATTGACGCCCGTCATCGCTTCAACATGCCTGTACATCGCGCCGTTTCTGCCCAACGTGCGCATTACTCCGTTCAAAACATTGGAGTAGTCAAAAAAGTTTTCACAATGCAGTGACTGCAAATATTGATCGAATACTTTGAAGGCGACTTCTTTCGGGTTTTCAACCTGATCGCCGCAAAGCCGACTTATTTCTTTTGGAGAAAAATGCCTGCCGTACATGCTGAACAGCATCCCTTCTCTCCCCCCGTATTTTGCCATTTCTTGCAGAAGGCGTTTCTCGTCACGTTCTTCCGGTCTTGTAAAGTAGAGATTTACTCCGCCGCCGCCGGAATAGCAAACTCTTGCTCCGCTTTTGAAGGCCGAATCACCCAAAACGCATTGCGTTCCCAAATGCGGCGAAAAAACCGGCTCGTCAACTTGCTGAAAAACATCCGTTAAGCGACCGATCAGGCTGCTTGATTTCGGCAGCAACAAAGCTTGCAAGTTCAAACCCATCGTTTTTTCGACGCGGCGGGCCATTTTTAGGTCCGGACTTTCACCTCTCTCGTTTAGCAGAGAAAGGGTAAACGCAGGCGTCGGTTCAGGCCGCTGAAGTTTTATCGCGCACGCGACGGTCGCGGAATCGAAACCAGCACTGAAATAAACGCCGACCTTTTCGGCGCCCTGGCTGTATTTTCCGCACGCCGCAGCCATTTTTTCCCGAACTTCGAGGGCAAAATCATCCGGGCTTCTATCCTCAGACTGAAAATCCGGCAAGCGCCAGTATCGGTGAAGGTTTAATCCAGATTCCGGGGTCGCTGAGAGTCGTTCTCCCTGGAATAGTTTTTTGACGCCTTTGAAGATACTGTAAGGCGCAGGGACATATCCAAATGAAGTCAGCAGCGCGAATGCTTCTTGATCAATTTCGCGTTGACAGTACGGATGCGCCAAGAGCGCTTTTGCTTCGGAAGCAAAGATCAGGGCACGCTGACTTTCGAACCAAGCGTAGTATAGCGGGCGTTTACCGAGGGGATCGCCGTGCAGTAAAAGCCGCCGTTCCTTTTTTTGCCAGGCGGCCAGCAAGAAAGCGCCGTCCAGCTTTTCAAAATACCTTTCGCCGCCATTCGTCAGCGCCGAGGCGAGAACCGCGTGGTCGTATGTTCGTTTCTCTGAATTTGAGGAAGTTGCGCCGCGAGAGACTGGGGCGAAGACGCGGCCGCTAAGGCAAAACGTCCACTCAACACCTTCCTGCGACGGCGAGGTTGAGGAAAATTGCGCCGGGCTCCCATCCCTGTCCTCCAGCCGTCCCACGGCCACGCCTTGATCAACAAATGTCTCTCGTACAGCGGGCCGCGGACGGCGAAAGGCGTCTAACATTGCATTAAGAATCTCACCGGAAGCCAGTTCCGGGTTGCGAGGCGAGTAAACGCCGCAAAATCCACTCATGTCATCCTGGTTGCATCATTTCGGGATTTGACTACTGTTCCCCCCAAGAACGAGCTGTTTAGGCGGCCATTGCGGCTTTTTGCTCCGGCAAATAGCCCAGCTCGACCAGGCCGTTCACGATTTTCTGTGCGCTTTCAACCGGCGTTTCGCCTTCGGTATCGCAAACGATTTCCGGGTTTTCCGGCGCTTCGTAAGGGTCGCTAATGCCGGTAAACTGCGGAATTTCACCGGACAAGGCTTTTTTGTACAAACCTTTCACGTCGCGTTCGATACATTTATCTACTGAGGCGTTGACGTAAACTTCAACAAAGCCGTCAATTTTTTCACGAATCTCATCACGCACCGCTTTGTACGGTGCAATCGCCGCTGAAACCGCAATAACGCCATTCCGGGAAAGCAGATCGCAAACAAAGCCGATGCGGCGAATATTCGTGTCTCTGTCTTCCTTTGAAAAGCCAAGACCTTTGCTCAAATTGGTGCGAACCACGTCGCCGTCGAGCACTTCGACTTTGCTGGTGTATTCTTTTAACAGCGGCACCAAATGTTCAGTAATCGTTGATTTTCCAGCGCCGGAAAGTCCGGTCATCCAGATCGTGCAGCCCTTTACTCCATTATTCATTGTCGTTACTTCCTTTTTCGTTTTTATTTCGGTTATAATGCTCAGAACGTCCTACCCGCTCGCGCAGGCGGGAATGACGTTTATGAATAATTCCGGGTAGAAGTTGATTTCTTAACGCAGAGTCGCAAAGAACGCAGAGAATAACTTCAAAAAACTCTGCGATTGCTCTGCGTCTTTGCGAACTCCGCGTTTAGATATTCCTGATTATTCGTTTTCTTTCATCCCCTCAATCAACACTTGAGCGACCTCCGCGCGGGTGAATTCCGCCGGGGGAACTTCACCGGCGCGCAACATTTCTCTCACTTTTGTGCCGGAAAGAAAAACGCGCTCTTCAGGAGCAGCCGGACTCGTTTTCGTCGTCGCCATGCCAAGCGTGCGCTTGCAGTAAAATGCGTGCTCAAAATTCAGCGGCACAATGCCCAGCTCTTCATAAGTGAATTGCGACATCACTTCCTGCGCTTCGTAAGTGCCGTAATAGCTGCCCACACCCGCGTGATCGCGACCAACGATGAAATGCGTGCAGCCGTAATTTTTTCGGCAAATCGCGTGAAAAATCGCTTCGCGCGGCCCGGCGTAACGCATCGCAGCCGGAAAAACGCTGAGCAAAACGCGGCCTTCCGGGAAGTATTTTTCCAGCAAAACGTCATAGCTTTTCATCCGAATGGCGGCGGAAATATCATCGCTTTTTGTTTCGCCCACCAACGGGTGGAGCAACAAACCGTCGACAATTTCCAGAGCGGCTTTTTGAATGTATTCATGTGCGCGGTGAATCGGATTGCGCGTTTGAAAACCGACGACCGATTTCCAGCCAAGTTCTTCAAACGCAGCGCGCGTCTGCGCGGGCGTGCGTCGCGATTCCAGGAAAGTAGCATTCGAAGGCGCATTGACGACAGTGACGTCGCCGCCGAGATAAACGTCGCCTTGCTTCAAAACACGCACGGCGCCAGGGTGCGCTTCTTCGGCGGTTTTGTAAACTTTTTCCGCTTCACGCCGCTTGTCGTAGGTGTACTTTTCTTCGACCGTCATGGTCGCGAGAACCAACTTATCGCCGTTCGGCTCAACAAGCGCAATTTCTTCGCCGACTTCGATCTCATCAGCCGTTTCCCGCGAAACCGGAAGCGTAATCGGCAGCGACCAAACAAGGCCGTTGCTCAAACGCATATTTTCGACGACGCTTTCGTAGTCCGCCTGCTTCATGAAGCCGGTCAACGGACTCATCGCGCCGTTGCTAATCATTTCCAGGTCGGCGATGCTGACTTCGCTTAATTCAACTTTTTTCAGGTCTGTCGCGCGTTGCAATACCGCTTCGCGCGCATCGCCGGAAACCGTGCGATTGACCAACTCGCCTCCGTGGGGAATACTTTTAAACATCTAAACTTCTCTCCTCGGTTATTAAATTACTTGCTGCCGGCTTTTAGCCGTTAGCTTACTGTTTACAAATCACTAATTTCTAATCATTGCTCACTAATATTCACGCGGTGCGTGTAAATGTTTTCGCGCAGGAACGTTTCCGTTTTCTCAGTAAATTCAACGTTCAACCAGGCAAAAAGCTTTTTAATCTCTTCGACCGGCTCGAAGCAAAAATCCTGGTACGCCATTTCGTAATAGTTCTTGTGCTTTGGCCCAAACTCACGCACGCGCCCGACGTACTCCCGCCAAAGCGCCTTCCAATGCTCACGATCCGGAATATTGCCCACGCCGCGCTTAACATTTTCCGCCAGTGAAGTCGCCACATCGTCCGCGCTCCTGACGATGTGAACCAAGTGCGCGTTTGGAAAAATTTTCAAATACATCGGCGTCATGATGCACGTACGCGGGTCTTTGAAGCCCCAGCGCGAAACGCCGTCATAACCTGCATCGCGATACTTGCGCAGGCCTTTTTTCGCAATCAGTCTTTGAATTTCGTTTTTCCAATGCATCACTTCTTCGACCGGCATAATCGGCACCCTCGCCCAGCCGTCGCCGCCTTGCAGGACCAATGAATCATGAAGTTGGAGAGCGAAAAATTTCGACTCATGATGGCGCATGTTGGCTTGCATATGCACGCCATTCTCGTGAAGAATGCGCGCCAAAATCGACGTGCCCGAATGATGCATGCCGAGCAGAATAACCGGATCGTCGCGGAGTTGCTTGTTCATGATGCCTGTTCCAGAGATGAGTGATTTGTATTTAGTAATTAGTCATTAGACTGACACTAATGACTAACTTCTTATTACTAATCACTTTAAAAAACTTCTTTTTCTAAAAATTCATAATACTTCGCCCGCTGCGTTTCCAGCGAGAATTCCTGTGCCTTGCGCCAGCCCAAGTCGCGAATTTTTTCCTTCAAATGCGGCTCTGTCAGCAGCAGATTTATTTTTTCCAAATGCGAATCGGCGTTGTCAAATTTTGGCTGCAAACACGTTTCGCCGTCAATGCAGTGGTTGCGGTTGCCCTTGGCGTCGGAACAGACGACGGCGCAACGGCTGGCCATGCCCTCGAGCGACGGGCGGTAAAAACCCTCGGTTTTGTTTGGCAGCGGTACAAAAACGTCCGTTTTTTGCAATTTTGCGGCAAACGCCTCGCGGGGAATGCTTTCGATCTGGAGATCGACCGCGCAATCGCCGCGCGCCTGAAGGGCTTCAAAAATGAAGCTCGCAAGATGCGTATTTTTTTGCCCCCAAATCAAGACCGAATTTGTTTTTTTTTCGTCACTTGTCTTGAAAATTTCAAAATCGACCGCGTTGTGGATCGTAACAGCCGGTCCGTTTGCCGCTGGGAGAATCGCCTGGCGCACTTCTTTGCTGTTGCAAATGCGAAACGCCGGATTTTTCAGCAAGGCTCGAAGCGATTTCCGTTTGCCGTGCCGCACATGCAAAATCGCGTTGATGACCTTTTTGCCTTGCATGTCCTCCGGCAAGTACTTCCAATCATCCCCGCCGACGAAAAACATATCGTAATCGTCGACATTGACTTCATCGACAAAACGCGCGCGGTCAACGTGTCGCCAAAGATCGTTGCTCGCCATGTCGGAATCCGGCGAAAAATAGACGAACGGCTCCAGACGCGGATGTTTGAGCGAATGCATGAAATAATCGCGCACCGTCACATGCCCGCCCGTGCGGCGCTTGTATTGGCGGATAAACAAAATTTTAAGGGCGCGATCGTTTTTCATGCTTTCCAGGCGGATTGTTGGATTGTTGGATTGTTGGATTGTTGGATTGTTGGATTGTTGGATTGT
>CAXHAT010000153.1:0-19358 GCA_964014485.1 uncultured Deferribacteres bacterium | reverse complement strand
GGATGAACGTCTGCAACGAGCAGTTGGGACCAGCACAGTGGTTTTCTTTCTGGTCCCCATGTGGGCGTTTTCGAGCGGACCGCCGGACGGTCGGACGGGAGCGCCGAACGAAGGGACTTGCGCGGCGGGCGGCTGTCACAGCGGTCTAAACACAGGCGGCGGATCACTCACCCTGAACGGCCCGGAAAGTTACAACCCAGGGGATACGCTCGATTTCGACATTCAACTCACGCAATCCGGTCAGCAACGATGGGGATTTGAACTGACCGTTTTGGACGATAATGACGCAGGCTTCGGTGAAATTATTGTGACTGACGCCTCACGAACGCAACTGTCGACAAGCGGCGGAAAAGAGTACTTGAAACAAACGAGAACCGGCACGGACAACGGCACGGCGGACGCCGCTCCGGGTTGGGCTTTTCGTTGGGTGGCGCCTTCGGACGGCTCGTCTAACGCGACGTTTTATGTAGCCGGAAACGCAGCGAACGGCAACGGCGGCAACTCCGGAGACTTTATTTACACAATCTCGAAATCTTTGAGCGTTTCAACGACCAGCGTTGCGGACGGCACGCCGGGCTTGCCGACAGAAATTCGTTTGGCGCAGAATTATCCGAATCCGTTCAATCCCAGCACGACGATTCAATTTGAGCTTGAGCGCGCCACTTCTGTGAAGCTGACGGTTCATGACATTAACGGCAGGCAAATCGCGACCTTGATCGACGGCCATCAACCTGTCGGCATTCACAAAACGGTTTGGGAAGCCGGAAATCTTGCCGGCGGAACTTATTTTGCCAAACTGCAAGCGGGGACGTTTCAGCAAACGCGCCGCATGGTTTTGGTGAAATAACGCTCGCCTTTCCGTGATTCGTGACTTGTAAAATTTTAGCGTTTCAACTATTATGCTTTTCAAAATTATGAGTCACGAATCATTCACCGCATCGCGAACTTCGCAATAATTATACTGCTTTCATGCCTCCCACAACTTCCGGTTCTCCTGAAAAAAGCATTGCCCACGACCCGTCGCGCCCTTTGAGAGAGCCTGCTTTTCAAGTTTCCATCGTCATCGTCAATTACAATGTTAAAGATTTTCTGCGGCAGGCGCTGTTGTCGCTCGAAAAGGCGCTAACGGAAATCAGCGCTGAAGTTTTTGTGGTAGACAACGCTTCCGACGACGGCAGCGCCGAGATGGTGCGTACCGAGTTTCCCGGCGTCAAGCTGCTGGTCAACACTCGAAACGTCGGTTTTGCCAAGGCAAACAATGCGGCGATAAAACTGGCAAAAGGAGAGTACGTCCTGCTTTTGAACCCGGATACAATCGTTCAAGAAGACGCCTTTTTGAGTCTGATCCAATTTATGCAGGCGACGCCGGACGCGGGTATGGTCACTTGCAAGGTTTTGAACCCAAACGGGACGCTCCAATTGGCTTGTCGTCGCAGCTACCCCACGCCGTGGGTGGCGTTTACGCGCATGACCGGCTTGAGCTTTCTGTTCCCCAAAAGCAAGGCGTTCGGCAAGTACAATTTGACCTATTTGCCGGAGAACGAAACGTCGCAAGTTGAAGCGATTTCCGGTTCATTTATGTTTGTCCGACAGGCCGCTCTCCAGGAAGTCGGATTGCTGGACGAAGATTTTTTTCTTTATGGGGAAGACCTGGACTGGTGCTACCGAACAATTGAAGCGGGATGGAAAATCTATTATCTGCCGACGACGCAAATCGTTCATTTTAAGGGGGAGAGCAGCAAACAAAGCCCGCTCGACAGCCTGCTCGTTTTTTATAACGCCATGGCTCTGTTTGCAAAAAAGCATTTTCGAGGCCGCTATTTTATCCTGACTTACTATGCTTTGCTCGTGGCGATTTGGGGGCGTGCGGCGTTCGGTTTTTTGAAAAATGCGCTGGGTCGTGCGGCGCCGCTTTTGTTGGATTTTCTGCTTCTGCAAGTTTCGATGGTTTGCGCCTTGCTCTTGAAATTCGGCCATCTTGACCATTGGCGAAGTTATGTGCCTGTCAGTCTGGTCTATTCGGCGATCTGGTTGGCCGGACTCTATTTTGTCGGTTCGTACGGCCGATGGAAGTTTTCATTTTTTCGCGCAAGTCTTGCGGCCTTTATTGGCTTGACCTTGAATAGTGCGCTCACATACTTTTTTAACCAATACGCTTTTTCACGCGCAGTCATCCTGCTTGCGGCTGCGGGCAACGCCGTTTTGGTGGCGGGCTGGCGATTGGCTTACAAATTACTGCATCGTTTTGGGCTTGCACCGTTTTCCGGCACTATCGGGCATACGCTGCTCGGCCGAAGAACGCTGGTCATTGGCGATTTTTCCAAGGGTGAGCAAGTCGTCAACAAACTCAAAACGCGCATCAGCGACGGTTACGAAATTATAGGACTTGTCAGCCTGTCTTCGGCGGACGTCGGGTTGCAGTATGACGGGATGGAGGTGATTGGGCACACGGAAAATCTCAACGAAGTGATCCGGCGGAAAAACGTGCAGGAGGTCATTTTTAGCACGCACAGAATACCGTATGATCGCATTTTGCGAATTATTTCCGAGAACCGCGATCAAAGGGTGAACTTCAAGCTGATTCCAAGCAACCTTGACGTCATCATCGGCAAAGCGAGCATAGACCAATTGAGCGATCTGCCGTTGTTGGACGTTGACTACAAGCTGTCACAAAAGAAGCATCGCGCAATAAAGCGCGGGTTCGATGTTATTTTTTCGACAATTGGTCTTCTACTCGGTTTTCCTTTTTTTCTAATAAAGGCTTTGTTAAATTCGCGCCGTTTAAAAACTGTTGAGATCAAGTTTTTAAATAACGCTCCGAACAAGCTCAGCGTCAAATATCTTCCGAACTCAGGTTGGATAGGCAAAACGCCGTGGCTGTGGCAAGTGCTACGCGGCAGATTGTCAATTGTGGGCAGGGAGATTCGTTTTCGCAACGAAAACCAACATTTCGCGACGAATTTAAAGCCGGGGCTTACCGGATTGATTCAGGTGAATCGGCGGCGGAATTTGACGCATCAGGAAAAGGAAAAACTGCAACTGTTTTACTTGACGAACTATTCGCCGTTGCTCGACCTGGAGATTATTTTTAAAGCGATTTTTCATATTTAAAGGCCATAGAATGCAAGGATTTGTGTTAGATTTTGAAAAACCTATTCTGAAGCTGGAGAGCCAGATCAAGGAGATGCAGGAATACGCCTCGACCGAAGGCGTTGAAATGCATGAAGAAATTGAAAAGCTGAAAGAAAAAGCAAAAAAACTGCAAGCGGAAATATACGCCAAACTCACGCCGCATCAGCGAGTTCAGCTCGCCAGACATGGCCAGCGGCCATACACGCGCGATTACATTCAGCGTATGGTGACGGACTTTGTTGAACTGCACGGCGACCGCGCCTACGCCGATGATCCGGCGATTGTGGCGGGACTTGGTAAAATTAATGATGAAGCGGTCATTATTCTCGGCCACCAAAAAGGGCGTGACACCAAGCAAAAGATCTACCGAAATTTCGGCATGGCGCATCCCGAAGGTTATCGCAAGGCGATGCGCGTGATGAAAATGGCGGCAAAATTCAACCGCCCGATTATTAGCCTGATTGACACGCCAGGAGCCTACCCTGGGACTGGCGCTGAGGAGCGCGGTCAAGGCGAAGCGATTGCCAGAAATTTGTTTGAAATGGCGAAACTGCGCGTGCCGATCGTGGTTGTTGTTATCGGTGAAGGCGCTTCCGGCGGCGCGCTGGGCGTTGGCGTCGGCGACCGGATTTTGATGATGGAAAACGCCTGGTATTCGGTTATTTCTCCCGAAGGCTGCGCCGGAATTCTCTACAAGGAAGATGTAACAAAAGCGCCTGCCGTGGCTGAAGCGTTGAAGCTAACGGCGGCGGACTTAAAAGAACACGGCGTGATCGATACAATTATCGAAGAGCCTTTCGGCGGCGCCCATCGGGACCATGACGCCAGTGCTGAAATTGTGAAAAAGCACATTCTTGAAGCGTTGCAAGAACTCAAACAACTCGATCCTGAGACGCTCGTTGATCAGCGTATCGAGAAATACGGCAATATGGGATTTTACGAAAGCCATCCTTACAGCGCGAGTGATGATTAAGACAACGACGACCATCCGCGCGCGATATGCAGACACAGACCAAATGGGCGTGGTTTATTATGCTCGATATCTCGAGTGGTTCGAAGTCGGACGCTCGGAAATGATGCGCGAGCTGGGATTTCCTTACACGCGTTTGGAAGCGGAAGGCGTCGGGTTGCCGGTTATCGAAGCGCATGCCAAGTACATGCATTCGGCGAGTTATGATGATATGGTTGTTGTTGAGAGTCGCGTCGAGGTCATGCCGAAAGTGAAAATTCGAGTTGATTATCGCTTGTTCAACGAAGAAAATGCGATGATCACGACCGGCTATACGGTGCATCCTTTTATCAACGCTGAAGGCAAGCCCATTCGGATTCCGGCGATGTTTAAATCTGTGATGGCGCCTTATTTTGAATAGATTTGGAAAGTGAGAGCGACTTTGGGCAGTATCGGAAATGGTGCTTGATTCTTTTCTAGACGCGTTATAAATTTATCGATAAATTTTCAATGCTTCATTAGACTTATTGGCGGTCGCCATGAGACCTCTATTGAATCGACAAGTGCTGATTTTGAATCAGAGCTATGAACCGATGAATGTGATTCCGACGCGAAAAGCGGTTCTGCTCATGTATCTTGGCAAAGTGGAAATTATTGAGATCGAACCGGATTTGTACGTTCGATCCGTTTCGCGGTCATTCCCTGTGCCAAGCATTGTGCGTCTGGTAAATTATGCGAGATTTCGCCGCAAAAGGGTGACGCTCTCGCGAAAAAACGTCATCAAGCGCGACGGATTGCAATGCCAGTATTGCGGCATGCGCAGTCATCCGCTAACAGTCGACCATGTCATGCCAAAAAAACGAGGCGGCATGGACACTTGGGAAAATCTGGTTTGCGCGTGCGTTTATTGTAATAATAAAAAGGCGAATCGAACGCCGGATGAAGCCAGAATGCCGCTTCTCAGAGAGCCGACGAAACCGACGTATCTTTTTTTTATTCATAAGAACATCACGCGAATGAACGATAAATGGAAACCGTATCTTTTTCTGAGTGATTGACGAAGTTCATTAAAAGCCCTCGAAAGCCCCCCGGCTTGTCATTCTGAAAAGCCAAAGGCCGGCGAAGCAAAATATTTGTTATCGCCCGCTACAAATTACGCTCAAAAATCAAGGGTCAGATCAAAAAAATGCTTGCAGTATGAAATTTTGGGGCTTCCCGACAGTCTCTTTGGGGCCGTTAGTCAATAAAAACGAAGACATGCAAAAGTTTAAGTCTATAATCTTTCATGAACAAAAAAAGAATTCTCACCGGGGACAGGCCTACGGGAAAATTTCACCTTGGCCACTATGTCGGCACGCTGGCGAACCGCGTTCGTCTTCAGCATGAGTACGAATGCTTCTTCATTATCGCCGACCTGCACATGCTAACCACAAAAAACACGCGCGAACACATCCAGCAAACAGCACGTAACGCGCGCGATCTCGTACTCGACGCTCTTGCCGCCGGCATTGAACCGGAAATTGCGACCTTCTATTTGCAGTCCGCAATTCCGGAAGTCAGCGAGATGAACACGCTCTTCCAAAACCTGACGACTGTCAATCGATTGAGCCGAATTCCAAGTTTAAAAGATATGGCTCGCGATGCAGGCAAGGAAGAAATGCCGTACGGGCTTCTTGGCTATCCAGTACTGCAAGCGGCGGATATCTTGTGCGTAAAATCGCATCTTGTGCCGGTTGGAAAGGACAATTCAGCGCACGTCGAAATTGCGCGTGAAATTGCTCGACGCTTCAACCATCTTTATGGCGAAACGCTGCCTGTCCCGGACGTGATGATGGGCGAGGTGCCCTCGCTGGTTGGCACGGACGGGCAAAACAAAATGAGCAAAAGCCTGAACAACGCGATCTTTTTGAGCGACGATGAAGCTGCTGTAAATAAAAAGGTTCGGAGCATGTACACCGACCCCAATCGTGTCAGCGCCGACGTTCCGGGGCGTGTTGAAGGTAACCCGGTTTTTACCTACCATGACGCTTTCAATCCAAACAAAACGGAAGTTGAAGATTTGAAAACGCGCTATCGGGCGGGCAAGGTCGGCGATGTGGAAGTTAAGCAAAAGCTATCGCTGGCGTTGAACAATTTCCTCGATCCGATGCGCGAAAGACGTGCGAAATTTGAACAGGACGGCGGCTACATCGACGAGGTTATTTACGAAGGCACGCTAAAAACGCGCAAGGAAGTGCAATCCGTTCTGTTTGAAATGCGCAAAGCAATGGGCTTGGCTTCCAGTTGGAATTCTATCCGTCGCAAGGCCGAGAAAAGAGCGAAAAGACGAGAAAAATAATTTATGCCCTACCGCGTACAACTGGACAAGTTTGACGGCCCCCTCGATCTTCTCCTTTTTCTAATCAAAAAAAACGAAATTGACTTGTTTGACATACCCATAGCCAATCTGACGCAGCAGTATCTTGATTATATTGAAGTGCTCAGAATGCTCGATCTTGAAGGCGCCAGCGACTATATTCTGATGGCCGCGACGCTTATTCGCATCAAGGCCAAAATGTTGTTGCCCAAGCCGCCGATTGAATTGGACGAAGATGAGGATGAAGATCCGCGCGATGAGTTGGTGCGCAAGCTGATGGAATATCAGCGGTTCAAAGAAGTCGCGGGCAAATTAAGCGAGCGCGAAGAAGAACGCAGGCTGGTTTATTCACGCACCTGGTTTAATTTCGATCTGGGCGAAGAATCTGACGTCGTCTGGGAGCCGGAAATCTCATTTACGTTGTTCGACTTAGTTGGCGCGTTCAAAAGCTTCCTGCAACGCGCGCCAAAAGTTACCGAGCACCAGGTTCAAACTTTCCCGGTCACGGCTGAGGAACAATCAGAATTTATACTAAAAAAGCTTGAAGAACGTGACGGAGAAATCCTTTTTTACGAATTATTGGAAGGTCTGGAAAACCGCGTTATTATGATCGTGACGTTTCTGGCATTGCTCGAGTTGATTAAAAACCTTGCCGTCGAAGTGACGCAATCGTCGACGTTTGGCGAAATCTGGCTGAGGAAACGATGATGGAGAACGGCCGCTTGAAATCTGTCGTTGAAGCGATCATTTTTGCTTCTGACGAGCCGGTTAAACCCGCGACGCTGGTGCGCCTCGTGGAAGATACCGGCGGAGTAAAAATCGATGAAATTATTGAAGCGCTAAACGCCGACTACATTGATACGGGCCGCGCTTTCAAGATCGACCGCGTTGGCGGCGGCTTTCAATTGACCACACAGCCGGAATTTGCGCCGTGGATTAAAAAGCATTATTCGGGCAGATCTTCAAAACGATTGTCTCAGGCCGCGCTTGAAACGTTGGCCATGGTTGCTTTCAAGCAGCCGTTAAGCAAAGCGGAAATTAACGATGTTCGAGGCGTCAATTCAGACGGCGTTGTTAAGAGCCTGCTTGAAAAACGACTTATCGCAATTATTGGCAGGGGAGAGGGCGTCGGCAGGCCTCTTCTTTATGGTACAACGCCCGAATTTTTACAATACTTTGGTATCAACAATGTGAGTGACCTGCCCAAACCACGCGAAATTGAAGAACTTTTCGGCGACGGCAAGTACGCCGAGGAAATCGTCAACGTTCTTAGTTCTTTAGATGAAGACGAGAACGCTGCCGAAGAAAACCCAACCGAAGAAAGCAAACCCGAGGCTGAAGTTGAACAAGCCGATTAAGCTAGACAGGTTTCTTGTCAATGCTGGGCTTGGCTCGCGGCGGCAAACGGAGCGGCTGATTAAGGCGGGCAAAATACGCGTCAATGGGGAGCGCATTTTAACGCCTGCTCACAATATTCTTCCAACAATCGATAATGTCGTCTATCAAGGCAATCCGGTTTTTCAAGACGCCCCTCCGACGTACATTATGCTCAACAAACCGCGGGGATACATCACCACGGCCAATGACGAAAAAGGAAGAACCACCGTTTTTAAGCTGGTGCAAACGCCCACCCGCGTTTTTCCCGTTGGTCGCCTTGATCGCGATTCTGAAGGTTTATTGTTATTCACGAACGACGGGGAGCTTGCGAATCGCCTTCTTCACCCGCGCTATAAAGTGGAAAAACGTTACGCCGTTTTATTAAACCGTGCGATTGACCCGGCGCTGGTAGAGAAGTTTCGAGACGGCGTTTTCATTGAGCGAAACGTTAGAGTCACGGCCAAACTTGTTTTTCCGCAGCGCAACAACCGCAAATTTTGTCAAGTGTATATTTCACAAGGGAAGAACCGGCAGATTCGCCGAATGTTTTCAAAATTCAATTACCGCGTAACAGCTTTGCAGCGAATTGAAATGGGCAAGCTGCACTTGGGGAAATTGGCTTCCGGCGCATGGCGCTATCTCACCGAAAAGGAAATTTCTTTACTTAAAATGCAAACAGGACTGGCAGATGCAGATAACAAATAGGCGTGCGCTCGTACTTGGCGGAGCAGGGCTGGTGGGAATGGCGATTTGCCGCGAACTACTGCCCGAGTCGCCCGATGAAATCATCGTTGCTTCTCTAAAGGAAGGTGAAGCGGCCGAAGCTTGCGACGTCCTGTCGAGCGAGCAATCGTTTAAAACAATCCTGACGCCGGTCGGCGGCGATATTTTTCTCCGTGACGCGCTGCAAGGCGTTGGGCGCGAACAAATCCTGCACAGCTCGGAAGCGCGCCAAATGTTGATCGATGACGTTTTGGGCGATTTTACCGAAGACGTCCTTAACAGAAGTTTTCTTTTTCAACTCGTTAAACGCTTCCGGCCGCACATCATTATTGATTGCGTTAATTCGGCCACCGCCGTCGCCTACCAGGATATTTTTAAGAGTTATTTCAAGCTAACCAGCGATTTGGCCGGATTTCGCCAAAACAAAAAACTTGGGAACGACTTTGTCGACGATGTGGAAAAGCTTCTGTGCACGCTTTATGTTCCACAGCTTATTCGGCACGTTCAAATTCTCTACGAAGCAATGCGGCGCGTCAAGACGGATTATTATTTTAAAATCGGAACGAGCGGGACGGGCGGCATGGGACTGAACATTCCCTACACGCATTCCGAAGAAAAGCCTTCGCGCATGTTGTTGAGTAAGTCGTCAATTGCAGGAGCGCATACGATGCTCTTGTTTTTGATGGCAAGAACCCCTGATGCGCCGATCACGAAAGAGATTAAGCCGACCGCTGCAATTGCATGGAAAAAAATTGAGTACGGCGATATTCGGCGCGGCGGAAAAACGATTCAGCTTTATGACTGCCCGCCGGAGGCTGGCGTTGTTTTGAACAATACCATCAAATTGAAGGATGATTCCTGCGCTGAAAAGCTTGAAGGGAAAACGTTGAAATCGGTCTATGTTGACACGGGAGAAAACGGCATTTTTTCACAGGCGGAGTTTGAAGCAATTTCATCTTCCGGGCAAATGGAGCTGATTACGCCGGAGGAAATTGCCAAAAGCGTCTTGTTTGAAATTAAAGGCGGCAATACCGGACACGACGTCATCAACGCGCTGGACAATGCGACGATGGGGCCGACCTACCGGGCGGGCTTGATGCGCCAGCGAGCTCTTGAACAAATGCGAGAATTGATGGAGCAGCACAAGGCGGACAGCGTCGCTTTTGAACTTTTGGGGCCGCCCAGACTTTCAAAATTACTTTATGAAGGGCATTTGTTTCGGTTGTGCTTTGGGTCTTTGCAAGCTTTGAGCAGAGCCAAGCCGGAAGATTTGTCGCAAAAGTTAGAAGAGCGCATTGTCGCTGACCAGCAATTGCGAGCGCAAATCATCTCAATCGGCGTCCCGATTTTGCTTCCCGACGGAGAAAGATTGCTGCGCGGGAGGGATATAAAAATTCCGGCGTATCGCGGCGAGAGCGAAATTGAAATTTCAGTGGAAAACATCGATCAATGGGCATATGACGGTTGGGTGGATTTACGCGTGAAAAATATGGAAGCTTGGAAAAACAGGGCGCAGAAGATTTACAAGGAAATCCGCGGCATTCCCGAAGATGACAGCAGTTCGAAGTATGACCGCAATCGCCGATTTTGGCTGGAAGATGAAGAAATAAACATCGGCAAAGTGGCGGGCTGGATTTTGGCGAATGAAGAGCACGGATCCCGCATGAAAGCTTGATTTTAAGGCGATTCTTTACTGGCATTTCGAAATTTGTATCGTTATATTCCGCAGTTTTATTTACGACCCCGGCGTTTTGCTCATGCGCCTGATATTTAGTCATGCATGGTTTCTCGCATTTGAAAAATGTTATTGCCATTGACGGCCCTGCCGGCTCGGGTAAAAGTACGACGGCAAGAATGGTCGCTCGAAAGCTCGGTTTCACTTATTTGGACACCGGCGCACTCTACCGGGCGTTGACGCTTGTCGGCATGGAAAGGCAGGCAAACCTGAGTGACGGCGAAGCTTTGGCCCAGATTACACGAGACTCAATTTTTAAGATTGAATCGACAAATGACGGCGCTCGGGTTTGGGTGGATGGAGAGGAGGTTACCTTGGCCATCAGAACGCCCGAAGTCACAAAAAATGTGAGCCTCGTTTCAAGCCATGCGGCTGTTCGAGCGGAAATGGTCGAATTGCAGCGTAGAATTGCTCAAGGCGGCGGTTTCGTAGTTGAAGGCCGCGATATTGGGACGGTCGTTTTTCCCAAGGCCAAAACAAAAATTTTTCTAAACGCTTCGGTTGAAGCGAGAGCCCGCCGTCGCATGAAAGAAATGCAGGCGCACAACGGGCAAGCGGATTTTGAAGAAATTAAAAAGGCCATAGAAACGCGCGATTGGAAAGATTCAAACCGCGAGCATGCGCCATTAAAAAAAGCCGACGACGCACATGTGGTCGATACAACGGCGTTAACCATTGACGAACAAGTTGACAGGATAATTCAAGTTTTTTCAGCGGCGCCAAAATGAGAGACGGGTTTATTCGAGTTTCGCAATTTCTTGTCCGCTGCTGGCTTAAGACAATTTTCAGATTACACGTAACAGGCCGCAAAAACCTGCCTCGCTCCGGCGCGACGATCGTCGCGGCAAACCATGTTTCTGGATATGACCCGCCGCTTGTTGGTTCTTTCGTGCCCCAGAGATGCTACTATCTTGCGAAAAAAGAGCTTTTCGAATACCCGATCTTAGGAGCGATCATCAGGTTGTACAGGTCAATTCCTGTTGACCGCGCCGGCGTTACTGTCGGCGCGCTGCGCAAAGTACGGAAAGCGCTGAACGACGGCCACGCCATTGTGATGTTTCCGGAAGGGACGCGCTCCACTGACGGGCGTTTACGAGCGCCGAAAGAAGGGATCGGCCTGCTGATGAGCCAGGCGAACGCTGTCGTTGTCCCGGTTTATATTGAAGGATTGTTTGGCGTGAAAGGCTCGATTTTTCGGCGCCCCAAAGCCGGACTGCATTTCGGCGAGCCAATTCATGTCGGCCAGCTTCTTGAAAACGCCGCTTCAAAGCGAGAAAAATATGCGTTGATTACGCAGGCCGTAATGCAAAACATTGAGATGATGGCCAGAGAAAAACAAGACGATTCCGTATTCCAGGTTTAATCTTGTTAGCAAAGAGTTTGAAAAATAAAAAATGCTGTACGCTTGTCGTGCGGTAATAAATACAATTCAAGGAGGTAACTTTAATCATGTCGGATGATCTCAAACAATCATCAAATCAATCACTAAACCCTGAAGCGGAAGCAAACGGCTCCGATTCTGTTGTCAGCGAAGACCTGCCGGTCGCTCCGGAAGTCGTCGCGACGACGAACAAGAACAGCGCTCTTGCAGCTTCAGGCCTTTTCGAAGGTGAAGACAATGTCGTCGATTTCGCGGATTTGAAAGAAGAAATGGAATACGACGAGGAAGAACAAAGAAACTTCACCAATCTCTACGAGAGTACGATGTCAGACTTTGCCGAAGGCGAAGTGGTGACGGGCAAAGTGCTCGCTATTTCGGACAAAGACGTTGCGATTGACATTGGCTTTAAGTCCGAAGGCATTGTTTCTCTAGAAGAATTCTCTTCACCTGACGAGTTGGAAGTTGGACAAGACGTTGAAGTTTTTCTCGACACTGTTGAGAACAAAGACGGCCAGCTCGTTCTTTCCCGCAAAAAAGCGGAATTCATGGAAGCGTGGGCGCGCGTTGTGACTTCTTTTGAAAATGAAGAAGTCCTCTCCGGTCGCTGTATGCGACGCATTAAAGGCGGTATCGTTGTCGATCTGCAAGGCGTCGACGCCTTCTTGCCCGGATCGCAAATCGATGTTCGCCCGATTCGCGACTTTGACGCTTTTATTGGCCACGATATGGATTTCCGTATCGTCAAGGTCAACGAGTCCAGGAAAAATATCGTTGTTTCACACCGTATTCTGGTCGAAGCGGAATTGGTTGAACATCGCAAGGCTATTCTGGACAACCTCGAAAAAGAGCAAATCCTGGAAGGTATTGTTAAAAACATTACCGACTTTGGCGTGTTCATCGATCTCGGCGGCGTTGACGGCCTGCTTCACATCAACGACCTTTCCTGGGGACGGGTCAATCATCCTTCAGAAATCGTTTCCCTTGATGAGAAAGTCAAAATCATGGTGCTCGATTTCAACGAAGCGAAAGACCGCATCTCCCTGGGTTACAAGCAATTGCAGCCGCACCCGTGGATTGACGTGGACAAGAAATATCCGGTCGACTCCATCATCACAGGTAAAGTGGTCAGCATTTCCGACTACGGTGCTTTCGTAGAGCTGGAAAAAGGCGTTGAAGGCCTGATCCATATTTCCGAAATGAGCTGGACCCAGCACATTCGCCACCCGTCGAAGCTGGTTTCCGTCGGCGAAACCGTGGAAGCAAAAGTGCTCAACCTGGACGCGGAAGGCCGCAAGATTTCTCTCGGTCTGAAGCAGCTTGAGCCGGATCCATGGGATCAAATCGGCGATAAATTTCCAGTTGGTTCGCAGCAGAACGGCGTCGTGCGTAATCTTACTGCGTTTGGCGCTTTCGTCGAATTGGAAGAGGGTATTGACGGACTCGTTCACATCTCCGATCTTTCCTGGACGAAGAAGATTCGCCATCCTGGAGAGGTGCTGAAAAAAGGCGATGAAGTTGACGTTGTCGTACTCAACTTGGACAAAGACAATCGCCGGATTTCTCTCGGCTACAAGCAGACGAAAGACAACCCTTGGGATCAGTTCATCGATTCTTACAGCGTCGGTAAAGCGACGAATGGAAAAATCGTGCGCATGATCGACAAAGGCGTCATCGTTGAGCTGCCGGAAGAAGTCGACGGTTTTGTTCCGATGAGCCATCTGGTCAAAGAAAACCTCAGCAAGCCTTCCGAAGGCTACACTGTCGGCGATGCTCTGGATTTGCTCGTTATTGAATTCAATAAAGAGCACAAAAAGATCATTCTTTCAGAAAAAGCCGCCGCTCGTGAAATGGCTGCGGAAGTGACGGAAGATTCGGCGGATGATGAAGCTGCGGAAGCGGAAGGCGCGACGAACGAGCCGGATGCTGCTGAAGCCGAAGCTTCTGCGGAAGCTGCCGATGCAGAGCCGGACGCGTCTGAAGAAGCCGAAGCGTCTGCTCCTGAGGAAGAAGCCCAAGCTGAAACCGAAGCGCCTGAAGAATCCGGCGCTGACGATGAAGCTTCAGACGCCCCTGAAACGGCGGCCGCACAGGCTGACGAAGACGGAGCGGAAAAAGAAGCGGCTTCCGATGCTGAAGGTGACGGTACGGACGCGGACTCGGAGACTTCCGAAGAAGCGCTGTCCGACGACGCGCCCGCCGAAGAGGCGGACAAGTCCGAAGTTGATGAAAACGAGGAAGAGAAAGCCGACAAAAAGGACTAACCTTCTGAAATTGTATTTCATTTTCAAGGCTGGACGGACTTCGACTCTGTTCAGCCTATTTTTTTAGTTTCTAGACAACACGCTAAAGATTGAGCAAGGAGAAAGCCGCATGTGGATTGTACGGTGGGTTGCGATTGCAGTCATCAGCCTGATCGTTTTGGGATTTGCATTCCAGAATTTGGAAAAAACGGTTTCCGTCGTCTTTTTGGCCGGCGTTTATGAAACTGGGGAATTGCCCATTTGGATAATCGTTTACGCTTCCTTTGCGCTTGGCATGATATTTTGGCTCAGTATTTCGGTTTTTCAGGTTTTGGCTTTGAAGCGTGAAATCAAAAAATCTGAAAAGGAAAACAACCGGATTCGCAAAGAGTTGGACAGTCTGCGTAACTTATCCATCGAAGACGAGATCGAACTCAAGGCCCTGCCCGCTGCGAAAAACTAAATCTTCCACTTAGGAATAAATTAATTTGAATTCATTCGTTGACCGAGACAGTTATGCTGATTTGTCATTCAGGAGGAATCTATTTTACTTGTTGCCGGAAATCGAGCCGAGTAGATTCCTCCAGAACGACAACAGGAAGCGATAGTTGTCGTCAGGAAAACGAGTGGAGCGTATTGAGCAAAGAAAACAGATAAGGTTGACGGCAAATGGACAGTTTTGGCTATTTCATGCTCATCGTGTTCGGCGTTGTTGTGCTCGCCGGAATAATATTTTTTACCATGAGAAAATCAGACAACGAGGATAATTCCGCCGCCGCGGATTACGCCGCCGGGCTTAACTACCTGGTTTCCGGCGACCGCACGATGGCTTTGAAAAAGCTGCGCGAAGCGGCGCGGAAAAACACCGAGAACGTCGACGCCTACATCAAAATCGGCGATATTTTACGCGACGGCGGGCATGTTGAACAAGCGATAAAAGTACACGGCGATCTTGTCGTGCGAACCAATCTCAACACTGCCGAGCAAATGCTCATACTGCGCAGTCTCGAAGCGGATTTTGAAGCAAAAGATCATTATGACGCCGCTTTGAAGATTCTCGAAAAAATCTACAAATTGCAGAAAAACGATCTTTGGGCGCGCGAGCAGGAATTGCGTATTCATGAAACCAGAAAGGATTGGAAAAAAGCCGAAGAAGTTTATCGATTGCTCGCGAAACAGAAGAATTTGAACGATAGTTCCAAGATCGCGGCATACCGTGTCGAGACCGGCCGGCAGTTTCTCGCGGACGGGAAAAAGAAAGACGCGCGCGAGGCGTTCAAGGACGCGATCAAGGTTGACGCCGGTCATTATCCGGCGTATTCAGAATTGTGTGAAATTTTTGTCGGCGAAGACAAAAAGGATGACGCTTATCAAACGCTGGTAAAATTCGTGGAAACCAATCCGGACAATGCGGCGCAAGCATTCAAGCGCATGCAGGAATTACGTTTTGAAATCGGCGATTACGGGCAGATTGAGAGTGTCTACGAAAACGTCATCACCAAAAGTCCGGAGAATTGGGAAGCCTACCTGGCGTTGGCAGACATCAAAGACAAAAAAGGCGAGTATGATCAAGCAATTCAACTCAGCCGTGAAGTGATCGGCAAAAAACCTGAATTTCAGAAAGCCAAAGAAAGCCTTGTGCGCTATCTCCATAATTCCGGCAATGATAAAGCTGCGGTCGAGCAGGCGCTTGCGTTGTTTGATGAACAAGCGTCATAATCACCGTAGGACGGGGTCTGCCCCGTGATTTTCTGAAGATTTGAGACCGGCGGAGTCTCGTCCTAAGTCGAAAATTCGAGCTGTTTTGACTCCGCAGTCTTGCTTACCATGCTTCTACCCTCTTCGAAATTCTTAATTTCACCCAAGGCAATCAATTGTGCCAAAGCATTACCTAACGCCGTTGCCTCAACTGGCCCGGCGACCACAGAGAGTCCCGTAGCTTTTGCGGTCAATTCATTAAGTAATTCATTCTGCGAACCGCCGCCAATGACGTGAATCACGTCAGCCTTCTTGCCCGATGCTTTCAATAATTTTTCCAACGCGTCCCGGTAGGCGGCCGCCAAACTCTCCAAAACACAACGCGTGATCTCGCCAACCGTTTCTGGCACGGGTTGGTTGGTTTTACGGCAAAAATTCTGAATAAATTTTGGATGATCCCCCGGAGCCAGGAACATTGCATCGTCCACGGGAACGATTGCATTTGTCGTCTCTGCGGCTTGAGCCAGACGTGTGAGCTCGGCGTATGAAAATTCATCTCCCTGGTTTTGCCAGGTTTCACGGCACTGCTGCAAAATCCACAACCCCATGACGTTTTTCAAAAATCGAAATGTGTTGTTCACGCCGCCTTCGTTGGTCGCATTTGCCGCCAGCGCTTCAGAAGAAATGATCGGATCTTCAATTTCCAAACCCACAAGGCTCCAGGTGCCGCTGCTAATGTAGGCGAAGTTCGGCGAACTCGTCGGGACGGCTGCAACGGCGCTGCCAGTGTCGTGACATGCTGGCGCAATCACTGGAATCCCCTCAAATTCTCCAAGCCTTGTTCCGGGTGAAACGATGGGCGGAAAAATCCGGCGCGGAATCCCCAGTGCGTCCATCAGATCAATTTCCCATCCGCCAGCCGTGGGGTTGTACATTTGCGTCGTCGTTGCGTTGGTGAATTCGCAGACTTTTTCACCCGTCAGCCAGAAATTGATCAAGTCGGGAATGGTCAAAAACGTCTCGGCGACTTTCAACAGCGGCGATTGCGTTTCAACCAGACTCATCATTTGGTACAACGTGTTGATCGATAAGAACTGCACTCCGGTCTGAGCAAAAATATCCGCTTTAGAAACGCGAGCGAACGTTTTTTCCAGCATCCCGTCCGTGCGTTTGTCGCGGTAATGCACAGGATTTCCCAAGAGGCGCCCATCTTTGTCCAGCAAGGCGAAATCTACGCCCCACGCATCGACGGCGAGACTGGCTGGCTTCAAATGTTTTGCCTTGCGAATACCTGCCTGAATTTCCCGCCAAAGATGCAAAACATCCCAGTACAGCGTCTCGCGCACGCGAACTGGCGTGTTTGCAAAGCGATGAATCTCCTCAAGACTCAATGACTCGCCGTCGAAATGCGCCGCCATCACCCGCCCGGACTCGGCGCCTAAATCGATAGCGAGAACCGTTTTTTCATCTTTCATTTGACTATCTGAAGTTTACTGAAATCTCACTTTGTTTGGAAATAAACTTGTGAATGCCTATTTTGTTTTGATGCTCAAAAAAATTGAGATAATTTTGTCATGAAAGAAAAAGTATATCTCGATTCTACCATCCCGAGTTATTTTTTCGATGATCGCGACTCCATTCAACCCTTTATCAGGATTACGCGGGATTGGTGGAATAATGAATCCAAAAACTATGAGGTTTGGATTTCGGAAGCTGTAATCCAAGAGCTCAGCGCCGGCAATTACCCGCATAAAAAAAGAATTATTGATTTCGTGACAGAAGTTCCAATTCTGAGCAACGCTTCTGATTTAGCTAAAATCGTCGAGTTTTACATTGAAAACCATGTGATGCCAAAATCATTTCTTGGCGACGCAGCGCACTTGGCTTATGCTTCTTACTACAACATTGATTACCTGTTAACATGGAATTGTAATCATTTGGCCAATGCCAATAAGCGTAAGCATATTCGGGTAATAAATGGAAGACTCGGTTTGTCTTCTCCAGAGATTGTCACACCTATGGAACTATTCAAGGAAATCGAATGATGATAAAAAACGAAATACTTTCAGAAAAATATCGAGTGCAGCGCCGATTGTCCGCTTCATGCAAAAATGTGCAAGATTATTTTAAGAAATCACATGATTCGGTCTTAGCGCTATTTCAAGAACGTGGAGTCGAATTGAAATTCGGCCAGCCTTCCGATAAAAATGTTTCTCAGATAGAAAACGCCCTCTACAAGCGCCCCAAAACTGAATATCCCAAGTGAGCAGATGGGGTTAAGAGTCTGTTGGATAGCCGCCGCCCGCCTCGGCCGTTCCACGCTCTTCCGCGATTTTGGCAGCGTAATTATCAGCGCGATATGCTGCGATTGGATCTGGATCGATTCCCATCTCTTCCCGCACGACGGCGAGCAGTGGCCGCACATCCGTTTCGTAAGCGTCAACCAAAATTCTATGTGCGCCAAGCACGTCCCCAGCCTGCTGCGCTTCTGAGAGCGCATTATAATCAACGATCAGCGCTTTGGCATACGCGATTTGGCAATTGACCACGCTGTAAATCATAGCTTCCAGTTTTGGCTCGATGTTGTGGCTCTGGTCGATCATGTAAGCCACATTTCCCGCCGCTTTTCCTGCGCTCACAATCTTGGTAAATATGTCAAAAAGCTCGAATGGGTTTTCCGTCCCGACGATAAGATCGTCGTCGGCGTACTTACGTGCGTTGAAATGAAACCCGCCCAATTTGCCCTCGCTCAAAAGAAAAGCCACAATATGCGGAATGTTTGTGCCTTGCGCATGATGCCCTGTGTCTACCAAAACTTCAGCTTTCGGGCCGCATTTCAGCGACATGGCGTAGGCCATGCCCCAATCAGCAAGATCAGTATGATAAAAGGCGGGCTCGAAGAATTTGTATTCGATCAGCATCCGGCTGTTTTCCGGCAAGTGCGCGTAGGTCTTTTTCAGACCTTCTTCCAAAAATGTTTTACGCCGCACTAAATCGTCTTGCCCGGCATAGTTGGTTCCATCCGCGAGCCAAACGCTGAGGACGTCACTGTCGGTTTTTTGCATGATTTCACAGCACTCGATCATATGAGAAATCGCATTCTCGCGTGCGGCGGCGTCCGGATTACAGAGTGAGCCGAGCTTGTATTGATCCGCCTGAAAAACGTTGGGATTGATCGCACCGATGGAAACGCCCTTTTCAGCGGTGAATTGAACTAACGCGTCCCAATCATCAGTTTTGTCCCATGGGATGTGCAGCGCGACGGACGGCGCAACGCCGGTGAGCTTGTGGACATAAGCGGCGTCCGAAATTTTTTCAAAAACGTTGCGCGCCGCGCCGGGCCAAGCAAAAGTCTTGAAACGCGTGCCGCTGTTTCCATAGCCCCAACTCGGCGTTTCAATATGTTGCTTTTTCAGCGACTTTTTAATGGAATCAAGATCGCGGCTTCCAAGCTTTTCAGCTAAAATTTCGTAAGCTTTGCGAAAATCAGCAGATATCATTTTGCGCCTCGTCAGTTTTGGTACTCGCCGTTCCGAGGTTTTTTCAATTGATAAATCCAGTACTCGGTTAGCCAACCATGCTTGCGGTCTTGAGCGGGTGGTAACTTCGGGGGCAAACGCCTCAGCGTTTGAGCGCAGCTTGCCGGCACTGGCGACGATGAATCGCCACACTCCGAAAAAGTTACTCACTGATGTGACGCACTCTTGGAAATTTCTCAAGCAGCACCAGAGAAATGTCGCTTTTACGTCATTCCCGCGCAGGCGGGA
>CAXHAT010000152.1:0-19479 GCA_964014485.1 uncultured Deferribacteres bacterium | reverse complement strand
GCCGATCTCAATTGCCGAGTTTAGCCTATAAATCCACTAGCACCAAAGGTTAATAGCGCCAATGATAAGATACACGCCCAATTCTTTAATTCTAGCGGCGCTAGAATTGCGGAAAAGATTATCGTTTCAGACGAAGGGAATAGTGTTAATCGGGCCGCTGTATCTATGGCGTTTCGAGAAGACAAGAGCTTTATAATAACTTGGGAGGGACATGGGGAAGGGTGGGGGAATTATTTTCAAATGTTTGATGTAAACGGTAACGCAATCGGAAAAAACAAAAAAATCGTTGAAGATTTAGTTTGCGCGCAGACTCGTTCAAGGCCAAATATCGCGACTCGCCAAGACGGTAGTTTTATTATTACTTGGAAAATCCAATGTGAAAGCCAGAAGATTCATGTCCTAGCGCAGCGTTTCGATATGGAAGGCGATACAATTGGAAGTAATATAGAAATTGACAGCACTGCAACTGGAGAATTTTTTGTTCACGATCCACCTGCTATTGTCATCGACTCGGCGGATTCAGTTTTGATTGTTTGGGAAGAAAAAAGGGGTGGAAGGAATGATAGCGATATTTTTGGGCAGCGTTTTCACTTCGATACAGTTGAATTTCCAACAGGCAGCTTCAAAGTCAATGATGATGCTGGAACCAAAAATCAAGATTCTCCAGTTATGGCTCTTGATGATGACGGATGCGCTTTAATTGTATGGGAAGATGATCGAAACAGTACCGGCGATATCTTCGGGCAATTTTATGATCCGACTGGTTCAGCGGTAGGGGGGAATATCAAAATAGATTCTGATATAAATTTTCGCTCTGAGCCTCATCCAACGGTTGCGGCAGAAGGCCGTTGTAATTTTGTCGTCGCATGGGAATGGTCGGATACTCTATCCACATTTCCTGAGATAATTGGCGAGTTCGGTATCAATGCACAACGCTTTCAAGGGCTTGGCAATTTCAAAGGACAAAACTATCGTGTAAACAATAATTTTGAGCAGACATCCAAAACATGGCCAAGCGTCAAACTAGTTGACGGACGTATTTACTACACTTGGGGAGACGGGCGTAATGAAGGTCAAGGTGGAGATATTTTTGCGCGTATTGATCTGTTCAACCACAAATCATTACCGCCCGCTTTGCAAACGCCTGAGAATGGAATCTTTTCTTCAAGTTCCGAGCAAACGTTTTCTTTTTCTGCGCCTGTAGATTTGGATGATGATTCTCTCCATTTCAAAGTCGAAATTGCGAAGGATAGCGATTTCTCCAGCCAAATTGCAGGCAGCCCGTTTGAGAGCTGGGTGGATAGTACAGGGTTCAATAGAATGCTGCCAGTCGCGGCAGGTGGAGGAGATGTGAGTTTTACACCGCCGGATTCTTTGCCGGACGGCAGGTATTTCTGGCGCGTGACCGCCTGGGACGGCTTCGAACTGGGCGAGATTTCCGACATCCATTCTTTCACTATCGACACCCGTCCGCCGTTTACCGCAATGCATCAGCCGGCGGACGGCGATTCCGGCGTGGCGGTGGATGCGAATATTACTTTTCATCTGATGGACAGCTTGAGCGGCGTGATGCCGGAATCGATTGAAATGAAGGTCAACAGCATTGCCATCGACCCATCGGCCCTGACGGTTACGGGAGAAGACACAGATTTTAGTGTGACTTATGATCCGCCGGAAAATTTTGGTTATGGCAAAACAATCTTCGTCTCTATCGAGGCGCAGGACAACGCCGGCAATCGTATGGAGATAGACGATTATCAATTTGTGACTTTCAGGCGTGATCCGGAAAAACCCAAGCTGGTCTCGCCGCCAAACTTTTACAAGGGCAATGATTTTACGCCAACGCTCTCCTGGTTTGCTCCTTCGGACCCGGATATGGATTCGCTCCACTTTCAGGTAGAAATCGCGAAAGATAATGCATTTCAATTTCAAATTGACGGCAGTCCGTTTCGAAGTGACAGTATGAGTACAACAGGATTTCGGCCAAAACCACCGATTTTGGAAGGTGGCGGTGAGGTGAGTTTTACGACGGATTCACTCGCCGACGGTCAATATTTTTGGCGCGTCTTCGCCTGGGACGGTTTCGAGTTGAGCGAAATGTCCGAGACGTGGAGCTTTATCGTCGATATTGACAGACCGCAAGCGCCTAAGAATTTGCAGGCCACTGGCGGCAACCCAAGCCCGTGGCAGCAAGGAGACAATTCGTTTGTGATCACTTGGGATAATCCGTCCGATCTCAGCGGCGTCGCGCGCTACCTCTACCGGTTTGATGAACGTCCGAACGAAGAGATCGATTTTGTCGGTTCTGATTCCGCTAAACTGGAGTTCACGCCGCGCCTGAAAGTGGAAGCAAAGAAGCAGTTTGGTCAGCGCTTGTTCGTCTGGTTGGAAGACAGCGCGGGGAACAGCGGCTATCTCAATCCCGCCGTCGTCAATCTACGCTATTTTGATCCTGAAGAGTTGATAGGCTTGAAACTGTTTTCACCAGCCGAGGGCGACACGTTGGGCAAGCCTGTGCATGTGCAATCAAATGTTTTCGATCATGAAATTAAGGAAGCGAGGCTGGATTACGATATCAACGGCCAATACGGAGATGATATTACACCGGATACATTGCTCTGGAAAGGCCAAAAGTTGTTTTCCTGGGTTTGGCCCGCGAAAGATGCGAGCGGCGATTATTTTCGAGCCGCGCAACCAGGCTTTCGTGCGCGATTCAGTGGACATTCTCGGTTATGCGCTGGGGGATGACTTCGATCATTACACGCTTTCCTTGAGTTCGAAAAGTCAGCGGCTCAGAAATCCGAAGCTCATCGAGAGCCGAGATCCAAAAGGCGAGTCAGCGGAGGAATCGTTATTCGATGAATTCGATACCGACAACGGCGAATATCCCGACGGCGCGTACACGCTTTCCCTCGACGTTTTTCAGAAGGATAATCCCGAAAAGAAAAACGACGCCATCCTGCTCACCATCGACAACACGCCGCCGGCTGTGGCCATTAGTGAGCCGGAACCCGGCGACACCCTCGGTTGTTTCGCCGCCTACCGCTTTCACGTCGACGAAAAAAATCTCGAGATCGCCTCGTTGTTCTATCAAAAAATGGGCGATACCACGGTCACGGTGATCGACACGCTCTTGCAAGAAGGTTCCGGAGCCGGGCCCTTCAAAACGCCGAACGAGGTCGGGAATTACACAATGTACTTGCGCGCCGTAGACAAGGCAGGCGGTGCGGATACGGCTTCAGTGGAATTCGTGGTGGAAAATCTTCAGTTCGACGTGCGCAGCGGTTTGCAGCAGAGCGAGGGGCCGTTCACGCTCACCATTCCGGCAAACGGCTACCAGGCAGCGCTGCTCTGCCTCGAATTACGCGATTCTACGGATTTTGATGGCTCGTTCGGCAAGATCACGCCATTGCCGTCCGGGATCGTGCAGATCCATTCCAGCATTGGCGACCTCAACAGCGCGTTCACGAAAAAGAGCACGCTGACGATGAAACTGCGCCCGCAGGATTTCGCGCGGGCGGAGAAACTGCGGTTCTATCGCGGTGATTGGCATGAAAACGACTGGCAGTGGAACTTGCTCGGCGGCAGCGTGAACCGCGAAGATTCCACTTTCGCCGTCGGCGTCGACCGCATCGGTCTCTACGCCGCTGCGCTGAGCGACGGCACTCCGCCGGACGACATTGAAGCGCCGGGCGGGGACGAGCCGGGCATCGTCATAACGCCCCGAATTATCCGTCCGCGCGGCGGCGGTTTGAACGAGCGCGCCGACATTTCTTTTTTCTTGGAGAAGTCCGGCACGGTCAGGCTATGGATTTTCAACACCTCCGGCAGGTTGGTGCGCAAGCTCGAAAACGGCGAAAACATCCTGAGCGCCGGCAGCAAAATCATCTCCTGGTACGGCCGCGACGACGCCAACCGTTTCTGCCCGACGGGTCTTTACATCGTGCGCCTTCTTACTGAAAACAAAGCGATGACGGGGACGGTGATGATTGTGAATTAGTCCAGCGGTTTGGTTTTCCGACAGATTTGGTTTTTGAAGGTTTGGTCTTCTAACCGTTGAACAAGTTCAGCGGATTTCGCCGTTGGTGGATTTATAGACGCCGATCAAGTAGACGGCGTCATCGACGATTCTGTAGTAAAATTTGAAAACGGGATAGCTGAAAATGTCGAAGGTAGTGGATTTGCAGACGAAAAACGCGCCGTATGCTGAAACGGGCATTCGAGGAATCGGCTCGCCCAGATCGAAGGGCTGGCGGCTGAGGAAGAAGTCGAGGCCGCGTTTGATTTCGGTTAGAATAGGATACTCAAGCTCTAACTTGTCGAACGCATCGGAAAATTCAGGTTCTTCGACAATGTTATACAGCAGCATGCCGGCGTTCTTTCATGCGCTTTTCATAGGCGTCGACGAACGCCTGGGCTTGCTCGATTTCTTCTTTGGAAAGCGGCTGTTTTTGGCTGAAAAACACTGTTTGATAAGGAATTTCGCCGCCAGGCTGTAAGGTTTTTTCGAGGCTGTTTTCCCAGTTCGGCGCTGAGTCGTTTTTCAACGAGACGATGATCTCATCGATGAACGCCATTTGCTGCGTTGAGAGTCGTCTGAACTTCGCGGGCGCGTCCTGAATCTCCGCTGCGCGTTCGCCATTGGCAAACGAGTTTTTATGAAAATTTGGAACGCCTTTGATTGCCAGTTTATCACGGACGGCGTCAAAATGCTGCGGCAGCGGGGCGGGTTTTGCTAAAAAGTAGGTTTCGCCGCTCATGGATTTGCCGGTGCGGCCAAACCACAGAAAATCGGCGTGAAACAGAATTTTTCGAAGCCGGGTTTCGCTGAAATTGGATTGGTCTGCACAGCATTTGGAGATGTATAAAATCATCTCTTTGAGTCTTTGTTCGTCGAAGCTTTTTTGCATACGAGCCGCCTGTTTTGTTATGAATGCTTCTGTAAAGATAACGTTTATGCTGTTCGAAAATCAACAGTTTCGAGTTATTTTTCATGGAAAGGTTTGGTGCATGTTTAAGCTTTGGATTTTCTCTTGCAGTTTTCGCAGCGTTATTTCCCCGCCTTCCCATTCGACTTTGTCCAGCGCGGGAATGTCTTGCGTTTCAGCGGAAAGTTGTACGCCGTACTTATTCTGAAACGCCTGGATACGCTGCAGAGTTTTACGCTGTCCGATTGACAAATAGGCGATTTCCCGCTCAATTGAGTGTTTGAGAGTGAGTGTCATAATGTTAGATCATCCTTTTGGGAGTCAGCCAGCTTCAAATGCAGCTTTTCAAGAATGGTAATAAAAACAAGCCGCATTTGTCAAACAAATAAATTGAACCACGGAAAGATGAGGATGCTGCACGGAAAAGTTTTCTCTATGTTCCTCCGTGAACTCAGTGGTTAGAACTAAATTTCTTATACCTCCGGCGGCGCGCCGGGATTGGGAGGTAGTTGTGAGAGTGTGGATTGTTTGTATTTTCATTTTTGTTTTCGCGGGGCGGGCTTTTGGGCAGACGAACGATGACTCAGAGCCTTCGCGAATCAGGAATCCACAGTTTGTGGGGGCGCGCGGGCCGGGGATGGGAGATGCGTTCGCGGCGGTGGCGGAAGGAGCGGACGCGCTCTACTGGAATCCCGCCGGCATGGCGTTTGGGGATCGCTACGAGTTTCAGTTCATGCACGCCAATCTTTACGGCACGGACATCGGCAATAATTATCTCGCCTTGCTGCTGCCGAACATTCCCTTCATCAATGATCCGGATAATATCGCCTTTGGTCTTTCCTTACACCATCTTGGCCTGGATGACAACGAGTTGCGTTATTCGCAAAACAAGCTGGCGCTTTCGCTAAGCTATCGTGCGTCCGGGCGCTTGTCGTTCGGCGCGAATGTGAAATATCTGGATTACGGCGCTTTTCTCGACCTGCAGGACGAGGGCAGGGCTTCCGGCTGGGGCGCGGATTTCGGCGCGTTGTTTATGCCGGTGAAGAATCTCCGGTTTGGCCTGATGGTGCAGGACGCTTTCGATACAAAACTGCATCGCAACGGGGCGGACGCGGCGGAGACGCTTTTTCCGCGCAATGTTCGCGTGGGCGCCGCGTATAAGCTGGATAAGTTGTTGTTTTTTCATGAGCCAATGATCGCCGTCGATGTTGACGACCGTTACCATGTAGGTTTGGAAGGGTGGTTCAAGAATATCCTGGGTTTGCGCGCGGGCGTTCAGAAGTCTATTCGGAACATTGGCGAGCAGGACTGGACTTTTTCAGCCGGACTGAGCCTGCGGGTGGATTTCATTCAGACGGATTTTGCCTTTACCGACACGCCGTTTCTGGAAGACATGAACCGCTACAATGTGCAATTGCTGCTCGACCCGCCAACTTCGCCGGTGAAAATCGATTCGGTGGTTTTACACGATCTTTTCGCCTCGCAGAAGATGTATCATTCGAGTGAACCGTGGGCGCGGGTTTTTGTCTCGTACAGGGGCAAAAAAACGATTTCCGGGAAGATTGAAATCATCGAGAAAAAATTTGGCATCAAGGCGGAGAAAAACTTCAAGATCGATCCGAATTTGCCGGAGAGCCGGATCATCGACGTGCCGGTGATTTTGCCGGACAGAATTCTGGCGCTGGGCCAGGATGTACGCGAGCCGTTGCAGGCCAGCGTGATCATCGACTCGAAAACACGATTGGCAAGCCGGCCGGATCGGCGGGATTTTGTCACATTCCGGCTGAACGGGCGAAATAATATTTATTGGCTGGATGAGCACGGCGTGGCGCAGGCGGCGGCGTTCGTGATGCCGGAAGACGCGCTGGTGGCTGAAATCGCGGCGCGGGTGCAAAAACTCGTGTATTCGCAAAAGGATTCGCTGGTGAACAAAACGATGACGACGGTTGCGGCGGCGTATAATTTTCTGCGAAAGATGGACATTCTTTACAAGCAAGACCCGAATTATCCCGATCTGGACGTCATTCAATATCCGCGCGAACTGCTGCAAAGCGGGGAGGGTGATTGCGACGATATGACGATTTTGCTGGCCTCGGTTTTGGAGAGTCTGGGCGTGAACACCGCGTTGATCGGGCTGCCGGGACATTTGCTGCTGGCGTTCGATACGGGGATTCATGCGACGAGACGATTCAAGCTCTGTGTTCCCAAGGAGCAGTATGTCGTGCGCGACGGCAGGGTGTGGCTGCCGGTGGAGACAACCTGGTACGGCAAGCCGAACCTGCGCTCGTTTCTCGATGCCTGGAAAAAGGGCGCGGCGCAGTACCACGAGTTCAAAAATCACGATGCGTTCGAGTTCGCCGAAGTCGCCCTGGCGAGGGAGACGCATCGTTACACGCCGCTGGCGTTCTCTGACGATTTTAATCCGAGTTTTCCCGTCGAACAGGTTATTGCAGGCGCGTTGGTGCGGGGCGATTTACAGCCTTATCATTTACAGAGAGCCGCGTTCGTTGAGGAAAACTATGAGCGACCGTTTCAGGAAAATCCGGGTGATTTTCGAGCGCGGTATCGTTATGCACGACTTTTGGAATTGATTGGAGACACCAGGAAGGGGCGGCTGATTTTGGACAATGGTTATCCGCGGGAGTGATTTGATTGTTTTAGTGTCTGTTAAGACATTTTCTGCCAATTTTTGGCAAAACTTTCCAAAACGCAGAGACGGAAAGGACGCAGAGTTGCGCAGAGAAGTTTTAATTTTGAGTTCAATCCCGCAGAAATCCAAAGTATGATACTGAAAAAACGTATCTCTAAATTTTTGCTTTAAAAAACTCTGCGAAGCTCTGCGTCTCTGCGTTAAGTCACGAGATTGAATGACCGCTCCTGATTGGTTCCGGCTTGTCCGGGTTGGGGCGGACAAAATGATTAGAGTCAGAATGATTTTTTAGTCGAGGGTATTATGTTGCGATTTTTGAAATGTTTTTTGATGGTTTTGGGGTTGACGGCGGCGTTTTCGGGTGTTGCGGCGCAAGAGACGGGAGAGACGCAGCGGAAGGCGAACCTGGATTCGGCGGCGTATTGGACGGGGCAGGGGAATTTCGAGGTCATGCAAGCGGTCGAAGATTCGACGGCGATTGATCGCGCGATTGATTTTTACATGAAGGCGAGACGTCTGGCGCCGGAAGAAGAAGGCGTTTTGCTGAATCTTGGCATTATTTATTTGATGATAGATGACACGCTGAGCGCTGATGAAATGTTTGGAGACGCTTATGAACTTTCCGGCGGCAGCTTCAAAACGCTCTTTGCCAAGCTTGGATTGCATTACGAAGGCGATGAAGCGACCTCGAGAGCGGGGGCGCGCAACGTGACCGAGGCGGAGGTGATGGCGGCGATGATCACTTCCGGCAAAAAGCGAGCGAGTAAGAGCGGCGGATCGAAGGACGTGAAAAAAGGAGGTAAGAAAAGGAGAGGAGCAAAATCCGGCGGCAAAAAGAAAAGATTCCTTCCTGAAGAATTGAAGCCCATCCTTTTTTGGTTCGAGCCGGGAAATTAATTGCATGAATTTTCACAATTTTTTGAAAGAAGGTTATTCAAGGCTCGTTATATCGAGCTTGCTGATTACGGTTGCGGCAGGAGCGGCGGTCTTGTCTTCTAAAACATTTCTCGGCCGTTCCTGGGAACAATCCACAATCGACCTGCGCTTTCGCATAAACGATTCGGCAAAACTTTCTTCGGAGATTGTGCTGCTTGTCGAAGATTCGGCGGCTGTTGCTGAATTCGGGGAATTGCCTTCGCAACGAGGACTTCTGGCGGCTTTCCATAACCAATTGCACCGTCTTGGCGCGAAAGTGGTCGCAATCGATTTTCGCTTCGAAGAGCCAAACATCGCCTCGGAAGATTCACTCCTGATCGATGAAGCGGAAACATCCGATCACTTCATCAGCGGCAGTTATTTTCCAGAAACCTCGGAAAAAGATTATGCCGCTCTTGATTCAACCGGCATCACACCTTGTGAAAAATGCGCCGTCAGCCATTATCCTTTTTTTATGAGCACGCCGGATACTTTGCTCGTTTTACCGATGCTGCGCGAAGCCGGCGCTGACATCGCTCATCTCAATATCATGCTCGATCCGGTAAATAATCATTCCACGAGCATTCCAGGATTTCTCGAAATTGAGGTGAATGGTGTGAAAGAACTCTCTTCGGCGTTTGCCCTTGAAGTTGTTAAAAAATTTTACGGCGTTTCAAATCATGAGATCAGCATTGAAAATCAACACATCGTTCTGAAGCCGGCGGGGGAAGATCATGTCCATGTTCCAATGCTGAACACGGGGGAGTTTTTCATCAATCATCTTGGACCGGCACGTCTTTTTCAGGCGCGGAGCATGGGCTGGTCTGAATTTCAAACGCTCGTCAATTCACCAGACGACAGCGCGGCGCAAAAAAAGCTTGTGCGGGAAGTTCGGGATAAAATCGTGATCATCGGCAGCGTTGTTGATGAAAACGATTCGCATTACACGCCGTTCGCGCCGGAATTCGGGCTGCCGGGGGTTTATCTGCACGCCAACGCCGTTGATAATATTTTGCGCAGGCAATTTGTTACCTTTGCCTCGACACGGGTTCAAATCTTCTTATTCATTTTCATTGGCTGCGGACTGCTGTGGATTTTTTCTCGTCCGGGGCCGCTTGCGCAAATTTCCGGCGTTGTCTTATTGACGGCGCTTTATCTCGTGACCGCATTTGTTTTCTTCAAATTTGAGCGTTCTGTTCTGCCAGTTACGCCGGTCGGGGTTTTCGTGCTTTTGGCGGCGTTGCTTCACGGCTGCAAGGAGTGGATTTTTTCCGCGCGTGAGCAAGATCGATTGAAAGAACTCGTGGCCGGGCAGGAAGCCAGCATTCCCGAAGAAATCAGAACGCTTGGACGGACATTGGCCAATCAATCATATTACGTTCTGGTTATCTTCGCCATCGAAGAACGGGACTCTTGCTGGTATTCGCATTGGATCGATTTGCGCAGGTCCGGCCCGGCGCAGCCGTTCATGGTTAAGATTCGCCCGCCGCTGCAAGTTTCCATGAACGTCGCCCGCAAATTGAACCATGATTTGGAAGCCGTCTGGAAGGCATATTTTCACCATCTTTTACACAAAGAAAACCCCGATCCGTCGCCGCTTTCCATGCTGCAAAAAATCGGGTCGCGGATCAAGGATCACTTCGGCGTCAGGGCGGGATTTGACGGGCTTTTCAGCGAATTTGACGCTTCGCTGCCTCTGCAAATCGTTACGCCAAACCTGAAAGCGCCGTGGCCGTTGGCGTATCATGCGGATTCCGGCGTCTTCTTGTGTGAAAAATTCAGCATCGGCGTTTCTTTCACGAGCGAAAAGCGATTTGAGCAGGAAAAGGAAATTCTTCAAGCGCCGGACAATCCGAATCATCGCATGGCGATTTTGTTTTACGGCGACTGGAACGGACACGCGGGCAAGGAGTTGTTGACGGTCAATGATCATGTCGGGGATTTACAGCGGCAGTTTGTTCGGCGGAAATGCACGACTTTGGCGATCAAGGACAGCACGCAGGATTTTTTGCATAATCTCAGCCGTGCATGTGAGGACAAAGACAACCTGCGGCTCATCCACTACGCCGGGCATGCAATGAACGGATTTTTGGACGTAGGCGAACGGGATTTTTTGAAGTCGGGAACGATTTCGGAAACCGCCGGGATTCGGTTCGTCTCGCGCCCTCTGGTTTTTCTGAATGCGTGCAGTTCAGGCAAATTGCCGGAAGAATGGGACAGGATGGATCATTTGTGTACGGAGTTTCTGGCCTGTGGCGCGGGGGCGTGCATCGTAACGAGTTTTGATGTCTTTGAGAAAACCGCGGGGTGGTTCGCGGGTGTGTTTTACGAGCATTTTGTTGATGAAGGCTTGCCCGCGGGTGAAGCTCTGCGACGCACGATCAACGATCTCGGCAAACGCGACAAGGTTCGCGGCTACGATCCCGAGTATGACATCACACGCTATTTTTACTACCTTTTCGGCGATCCGACGATTACTTTTTAGCTTACAGGCAAGCGTTGCTAATTCTTGCAGCGACTCCAACGTTTTTGCAGCGATTTGGCGGATTCGTTTTTTCCCCCGAGAATCAAAACTTTCAAATATTCTGAAAAAACGGCGGGGTCGCACGGCGTTCGGCGCAGCCTTTCTTCGAAGCTTTGCAAAAACGATTCTTGACGCCCAGCGGTTTGTTCGCGGAAAAAACGAAACGACGGCTGCATCAGCGCCGCACCCGGCAGGGACAATGCGGAGACGTTGTGAACTTGCGGCGTCGGCGGCCAGGTCTCCCATGCTTTTTGCGTTTCGGTGACGGCGGATTTTTCCCTGCCCCGAACGTGTCGATATTGCCGCATCCCCTCGGCCAGCGCTTCGGTGAAAGGCTTGCCCAAAAACGTTGTTTCCACCGGCAGCCAGATACGGTCTCTGTAACGCACATACTGCTCGTTCGGCAGAATCATCCGCTGGCGCCGCGCGTCGTGAATCCCCGTGTCAAACATCAGCAAAATATGCCCGGGAACATCGAGCATCGCCGTTTCTATGCCCAGGTTTTCCAAAATAGAAGCGTATAAAACGGTCATGTCGTCGCAGTCGCCGAGCCTGGATTGCAAAAGCTCGAACGGATATTGAATTATGTCAACACTTCTCTGCGCGAAGCCGCCGTCGGATTTGTAGCGGACGCCGTAACGCGACAAAATCTCGAAAACCAGCGCCGCCAATGAGATTTTCTCGTTGATAACTACTGAATCCGCCATCGCATGATACATCATTTGCGCCGCGTCCGCGATTTGCGTCACGAGCCTGTCTTCCGAAAGCACAAACGCCGCTGCTGGACCGACGCCGTTTTGCCAATCGACGCTGCCCCTGCCGTAAACCATGAATTCCGGACTGAACGCCTCAACTGTTTTATGCACTTTCCCGCTGTATGATTCCAAACGCACCGACGCTCTGACCTCGCGGCGAATTTCTTTCCGCTGTTTGAGAAATTTGTCGGAAGACTCGAGACGAAGCGTGACCGTTTTCGTTTTGCCGGAATCCGGATGGAATACAAACAATTCCCGGGTTTTGAGATCGTAACGATTGACCTCGGCGGTCAGTGTAACAAAAACGACGTCTTCGCCCTCGTGCCTCAACTCGACCTCCAGCCACGGATTGCGCCGATGAAAACCCGCCTGCGACGCAAAAATGTCACGCGCTTGAATCTCCGCAATCCTGACCGGAGACGGCGGCGGATTGCGAAACAAATCCAGCACCCGATTTTGATAATCGATCATCTCATCCTGATTTCGCAGAGAATGATCGCTGAACTTGCTGAAAAGCGGCATGGCGCGGAGAACATCACTTTCCGCCAGCGCCCCATCCAGATCATCTTTCAAAATTCGGTAGTTCGTCGTGTCTTGTTGTTTCTTGAAATCAAAATCCGCGCACGGCATAGCGATTAGAGAATCGAGGTAAACATTGGCTTCCCGCCAGTCGCCGGCTGCGCGCAGACTGTCCGCGAGGTTTTCCCAGACTTGTGCGCGCGTGCTGTAAAGCAGGCTTTTTTTGAGATGATTCTTCGCTTCATTGTGAAACGGCTTCAACTCGAGCGCCCGCCGCAAGACCGTGACCGCCTCCGGCCAGCGGCATTGACCGACGAAAAAAACGGCGAGCTGATACTGCGCCTCGAAATCATCCGGGAAAAGCACAGCCCATTCCCGCCGCAGTTTGAACCCGCGCTCGAATTCGCCGATTTGATGCGCGCATTTCGCAGCGTTTTCAAACAAGCGGACGAGGCTTTTTTCATGCCTGAGAATCTTCTCATATTCAATCAACGCATCGCGATGTTCGGATAAATTGAAAAACTGATCCGCCTTTTGAATCCATTTATCCAGCGCGGTTTTTCGCAATTGCGCACTTTTAGTAAAGCCGGGCTGAAGCGCCGACGCCGAATCGCAGAGCACGACGCACGTTTCCCACTGCGTCCGGTTAAACGCCGTTTGCGCATCCGAGAAGAACGTTTCCGCTTTATCATTTTGCGCATAAACGCCGTTCGGATTCAGCCAGAGCAGCATCGCAGACAACAGTATTCTGATTGTCACAAGAGATGTCGACGTCTTCATTTTTTTGAGCCAATCTTTTACAAAGTTCATGTTCCTGCGTAATCCTAAGAAAATGCTCGTTAAATTGGGGAACGAGTAAAAACATGCTAAAGCATGGACTGCAAACGACAGTGCGTTTTTTCCTCCGAGCGTAAAGAGAAGCTCTGTCGTTTGTAGTCCACGCTTCAGCGTGTTTTTGGGCGCTGTCAAGCACTCCGACGCTTCGGAGTGAACTCCCTCTTATTTTTTTCGAACAACGATCTTCTCTTTTCCATTCACCCGAATCTTCCCGGCGAACTCACGCAGCGCTCCGGCTTCCGTTTGGTCCAGCATTTCGCGGCGCAGGCGCAGTATGCGCTCCGCCGTGATTTTATTGCCCGCGACTTCAAACCGCGAGACGTAATGCGCGAAAGAGGTCGAATCGTTTCTCGACTCCGGCAAGGCGGCGATCTCGAATGACGGCGGAATCTCCCAGGTCACTCTTGTGGTTTTGCGATGCGCAAACGGAAGCTGGATCCGGTGCTTGCGCGGACGCACGGCCAGTTCCGGCAGCCATTCCGAATCGCTCAACAAAAACGGCTCGAAATACGAAAACCCGCCGCTGTCAGACTCGGTCAGAAAATGCGGCGTCTCGAAATCAAAACTGACGGTGAAATTGGTGGCGTAATCTTTCACATCGCTGATGCGGAAGTTCTCCTTCAAAACCGCTTCGGGAAAATGCGAGACGATTTGGCGGCGCAGGCCGCGGCGGATTTCCCGCTGATAAGCGTCCTTGTAATCCAGCCGCTGCAAGCGATCGTACTCCCCCGCGCGATTGAACAAGGTCGAAACCGCCAGCCTGCCGTCGTCGCGGAGGCGCGCGTTGAAGGTTTTGATTTCGTAATTCTGTTCCAAATCGGTAGCCGGCGTTTTGGTGAAAAACGCGTCTTTGTGGTTGAACACAAACGCATCCACGCCCTGCGCTTCCATCGGCAGCACGCCGAATTTCGAGGTGCGCGACGACGGATCGACCCAAACGGTGTCGCCCTGATACGCAACCATGATCAGCATGCGGTCGAACCAGTCGATCATCGGCGCCTTCTTCGGATAACCGCCTTTTGAACGGCTGCGGGTTAAAGCAAAATGCGGCTTCACGCCCGCGTGCTTCAGCATTTGATAAAAAAGCGCCGCCAAGTCGCCGCGGCCGCCTGCTTTTTCCTTGAAAGTCCGTTCGAGATGTTGATCCGGTAAAACATCGATGTACAAACTGTGAAAGTTGTTTTGGAAAAACGATAACAGCTTTTCGACTTTCTCTTGCCGGTTTTTCAGATTTTTGACCTGCTTTTGAACCGCATTTTTCACGCCTGAATCGCGCTTGAGTTTGGGCTCGATCCTTTTTTTCCACAGCGTTTCCTTGCCGTAGCCGCTCCATTTAGAGCGATACAATCGCTGCGCAAGTCTTTTCGAGCTTAAAACGCTGAAATACGCTTTTGGCGTCAGAGCGCTTTCGGAAGGCATAAAATCTTCGATCTGGATTTCAGGATTATTTTCCATCCTCCAGACGATTTTGGGCAGGTCGAGCACAGGATTTAACGATATGTCGATCGGCGCAGGAAGAGAATTCTCCGGGAACGATTCAAGGAGCAGATCGAGACTTTTGCTTTGCGGCGGGACGACCTCGAATATGATCTGCTTGCTTGGAAATGAATGATTCGATTCGAAGACATGCGAAAGCTGGATGTGATGGTCATAAACGATGACGTATTCGAACTGGATAATGGAGCCCTTTTCTACCCCTGGCAGCGAAAAAACGGATTGGTATTGATCTTCGGCCATTTTGATCCTGCTTATTTCACTCTGATTCAATTCGATGATCCCGCCGTCGGGCGTACGCGTCCGCCCTCGTATTTCGATGGGATAACCAAAGAAATTCTTTCGATCATAAGACGGCGTTCTAATATCAGCGACGTTTACGCCCTGTGGATTTAAAATTTTTGCAATGAAGATTCTTGTAAATACAAAGAAATCTTTAGGATCAGAAGAATCAAGCCAGTCGCCTATGGGACTCAAAGGGTCCCGAATAGGTATTCTTTGCTGAACACGCAAAAACACCCCATCATATAAAATATAGTTCGTAGACTTATTAAAATCATATCCCGACCTATCTATAGATGAAAAATCCGCAAACATAATCGAGGTTTTGTCAAGAATAATATCCAGACTTGACGAATCGCTGAATTGGGCGGTTGTTGTTTGGTTTGGCAGCGGGTACAAGAATTTTGAAGGATTTTCGGTCTGCCCGTTCAGCCGTGCATTGACGCCGCAAAGGATGATAAAACCGCCGATAATGAGGAAACGCTTGAACAGACTCATCGTTTGTCTCCATTGCTCGTATTTTCGGTCACCGCGCCGGCCGCCGCTTTTTTCAGAATGATCTCATCATCATCCACTTTCGCGATTTTGATGTAAAACTCACGCATGTGATTGTAATCGGATTTCTCGATGCGCAGGGTTTTGAGCACAAAAAATCTGGCGCAGGTGAGGGTTTGGCCGTTCAGTTTGTACTCGGCGCGGAAGGCGGCAAAGGGTTCGTCCAGGCGCACGCTCTTGGGCGTGGAGAGGAGCTTATAGTCGGACGGAACGGCGATTTCAATCGTATCGCGCTCAATGTAGAGATTGTCGAACACCACCGGATGCACACGCTCTTCTTTGGGGTGAACCGCGAACGCGGGCACGTTATCTTGATTGAGAAAATTGGGGTTCAGGAAAATGAATTCTTTCCCGGCGCCGAGAAAGCGCGCACGTTCGAAGGCGAATCTGCCGTCAACATAAGTTCGGCTTGTATCGCGTCTTTCGGCGCGGCGTTCGAGGGCGTCGAAGGGGGATTTCGTCAGTTTAACGCCGGGAACCCAGGCGTTGACATAGGATTCGAAGATTCTGTCCTTTTCTTTTTTGGTACCCACTTTTGCAATTTCCGCCAGCGCGTCGGCGGTCAGGCCGTCGGCGAAGATCGAACCCTCGGCTTTGAGCGTTCCGACCGCGTTGAATGCGGCTTTGTAGACTTGGCGGAATTCCGAAAGCGCCGCCGCCGAAGCGGGCGTTTGGGTGATCACGTCGTTGCCTTCTTTCAAAATCAAAACCTGCGCGTTCTGCGCGTAGGGCGGCAGCATGCCAAACGGACAGACGAGATAAGTCGGATCTATGTAAAGCGTGTCGCCCTCCACCACCGCCGCCGTGATAAGATGGTCAAATTGCTTCAGCGTGAACAATGAATCGATGACGGCGCCGAAATCGCGTGAACGCAGCAGCGCCGGGTAGGCTTCCAGACCGTTAACTCGCAGCAGAGCGGTGAGTACGGTAACGAAATCCTTGCCGTCGCCGTAGCGCCGCCGCAGCACGGTCTCAGCGTCGTTCGGCTCATAAAATCCTTCGTTGAGACCAATGTCGATGTAGCGGAATTGGTCGCGCACAAATTCGAAAATGATCCGCGCCTTTTCCCTGTCGGACTGCGCCACCTGAAGCGCGGGCAGCTTGCGCTGCACAACGGCGCTGTCGAGATTGAGTTTGCCTTCGAACAAACTATCGTACCACTCGGCGATGTCGCGCCAGGCGTTGAACGAGACGGTCTTGTTTTCGAAGCGGACGTCCGGCGTCCAGTACAGGAGTCGCTGCTGTAACGAGCGGAAATTCGGCATGTTCGGTTCGACGACAATGGGCGGCAGACTGTCGGCGGCCCAGCTCAAAAGCGTATCGCTGCCTGCACTCGTTTTTTCAAAATGAATGTCGGAGGAATCGCCCCGACTGGCGAACAGAAAGGGCATATCCGCCGGGTAGCGGATCGAAAAACGGGAGTGCTCGACCGGCAGCAGGTTGTTGAACGCCCAGCCCGGCAGATCGATGGCGCTTTTGTACTCGATGGTATATTCATAGTCCAGAATGCAGCCGACGTAGACTTCGCGAAAATGAACGGATTTGATTTTGAGATCGCGATAAACCCGGTTTTTTGAAACGTACGAGGTTTCAAAAATCTCATCATCTTTCACTGCACGCTTGCCGCCGTCCGGTTTGATGGTTCTGCCTTTGAAATTCGCGACTTTCCTGGTCGGCCCGGTGGTGAGCGTCAAGCGTTTGCGATCCAGGCCGCGCTCATTTAAAATGCGCAGTCTCACATGAAATTTACCCACGGCCCTGCCGTTCGATTTCAGCTCGATTTCGCCCTGGTTGAGCAAATACACCGCCTCGGATTGCGGATATTTTGCCTGCTCGGCTTCCTGGTTGTAAGCCTCAGCTTGCTGGTGGGGGCGAACAGGCTGTGGTTGGATGAACAAAAGCAATAAGATAAAACAAAGCTTCATGACATTTCTCCTAGTTTCTGGCGACTCATCTCTCTTTATAGATGTAACGAAAGCGGTTTTCATACAAGATTTCTGAGAAAAATGCCCCGTATGTTCGAGTATAAGCTAAAGGGCTTGGTTAGTTTTGGCAAGCGGAATTTCCGATGTTCGATTTTTATGAACAGACGGAGCAGAAACTTTGTTCAGGCATGCACGATTTGTCCCGCAAGGTGCGATTAATTAGGAAGAAAAATCGAGGTTGGGTTGCTTAAATAGACGGTTCGTGAAGTTTATTTTGACGGCCTTTTCAAAAAAGGCCAAAGGAACACTCAATTTATTAGAAGTGGGAAATTGCAGGTGTGTAAGCGATATTGTGAAATTAGGAATCTAGCGTGACTTTTCCGGACGGTCGATGAAAAATTGCATTTTGGGATGAAGATTAGGACGCCGTTACCGCTCAAATTGAAGTAGCATCCAGCGTCACTGACTAAAATGTAGTTTCCGCAACTCTTTCGTCCTGACAGCACAGGGTGATTTGGCGCTTTACATGTATGACAAAGCATTTGGGCAAAATTCATGAAACCGTCGTCAAATAACATATCCAGCGATAACAGTCCGTGGCATCATACTAAAAGCTCAACTAAAAACGCTAAGATAACGCCAACCTATTTTTTGACCCAATGAAACCAACCCCTTACGTGCGTGACTGTTGTCTTCCGTAACCGACGGTCTTCACCGTCAAGTTGCTTTGAGTTGGCTGTTCGCTATTCGCGCGGACAGACGGCCCGGCGCTTTGGATATGATCGAATCCGTCTTGCTTCAAAACAGCGGATTTAGCCGATTATTTATCTGAAGCCTTGCATCGCCCCCTGATTTGTTAACAAACTTGTTCCAAAGGCGAATGCGTTGACGAGAAAGGATTTGGGAGCGTTCGTTCTTGTTCCTTTCCGTGTTTTTGTGATTGATCCTGTCGATGAACGTCATATCTTGACGGTTTTTCAAATCAGGATATTCGCATTACCTATCACAGCAAAGGAGAGAAATGGCAGGCCAATATAAATTCGAAATTTATCGCGACAATCAGGACAAATTTCGGTTTCGTTTCGTGGCGCCAAACGGCGAGACGATGTTTTCGGGGCAGGGCTACACGCGCAAGCAATCGGTGATGAACGCCATCGAGTCTATTCGCAAGAACACGACCGAGGCGGTCATCGACGATCAGAGCGTGAAAAGCTGATTTCGGGCGCGCTTTGCCAAGCCCGACGGTTTTCGCCGTTGCAGGCTCAGCGTTATTCGGGAAATTTTTCAGGAGAAAAGTTTCGATCCCGTCCGGTTGGGAAAGCGCGGACGATGTTTGCTTTGGACGGGATCGTCATTTTTTTAGCTGGCGGGGCGTATACTTTTTACCACGATGCGCTGATCACGCCGAACCTTGCGCCTCATTGACGCTTACGCCCTTTTGAGCTTTACCCGCTTCGGCGTTTTCGAGCAGCCGAACGGCGTTTTTCAAAAGCTGGTTGATGGGCGTTCCTGTTTTGAGTCTGATTTTGTAAAGGACGATCATGTCTTCGGCGGTGATCTTGTCGGCGGGCCAATAATAGCGCCTGTGATCGCGTCTGTTGTCAACCTTGCCTTGTTTCATCCTGTGCGCTCCGTTTTTGCATGAATTCTTGCACGGCTTGCTGCAGCGATCCTTCAACTTCCGGCGCGGCTTCAAACGCTTCGGTCAGGATGGCCTGAACCTGTTTCAGGTCGCCGACGTGCCCCCAATTTTGATTTTTCCGACGGCTTTTTTGCTCATGAAAAAGGATCAGTTTCTGCATCAACGCCAGCATGAAGCTGCAGGTTTTTTTGAATTCTTCGTCAAAAGCGAATTTCACATCGCCGGATGCTTTTTTCTTTTGCCGTTTTTCTTGCATGCTCCACTCCTTTTCGCGTAACCTTACAGATTTTATTGAATTTTCAACATCCCCCAAAATTTGCTTCAAGGCCGACAAAACGGCGACAATTCTACATAGCAGATTTTTTCACCGCTGGTCAGCCGATTATCCAAAGGCGCGTTTGACGGCGCTTTCCAACCGTCCTTGCACCACGTGGGTGTAAATCTCCGTCGTGG
>CAXHAT010000151.1:0-19848 GCA_964014485.1 uncultured Deferribacteres bacterium | reverse complement strand
GCACTCCAGCACTCCAGCACTCCAGCACTCCAGCACTCCAGCACTCCAGCACTCCAGCACTCCGGCACTCCAGCACTCCAGCACTCCAGCACTCCAGCACTCCAATATCCCAGATGCACTCCGGGACAGGTTTATTCAAAACCATGACATCTTTTTCAAACTCCCCCCGTACCTGACCCAACTCCATTGCCTCTACGACATTTTCCGCACTTGCGCGGCGCTGAAGCCAGAGTATAACCATGCGCCAGGATGGGACGCAACTGGGGAAAACGCCGTCAGGGCAAGACGCGCAGTCAAGACATCAACTTAAGGAGAAGTCAAATGTCTTCAAATTATCATTCCACGCAATCGGGGGGAGGATTCTTCAAAAAAATTAGACGCTTCTTTTGGTTTTCGTCAGGAGCCAAGATCGACCTTCTTGAAAAATACGACACCGAACATATTAAATACGCCGGCATTGGTCTCACGGTCATATTTACGGCGATTCTGGCTTCGCTTTCCGGGGGATATGCACTCTACACAGTTTTTGAAAACCCATATTTAGCCGCCGGGTTCGGCCTTCTCTGGGGATTGATTATTTTTAATCTTGATCGTTTCATTGTTTCGAGCATGAGAAAAGGCGACGGATTCTTTCGAGAATTTATGATGGCCGCGCCGAGAATCATCATGGCGGTTTTCTTGGCAATCGTGATCGCCAAGCCTCTGGAATTGCGCCTTTTTGAAAAAGAAATCAACGCGCATATTGCCGAGGAACACCAGACTTATGTTTCCGCTTTAAAATTGAAAAACAGTGCTGAAGATTCGATTGCGCTGGCAAACTTGCAGGCAAGACGAAGCTTCCTGCAGAATATGATCGATCAAAAACAGGCTGACCTTGATTCGGCCTGGACGAACGTCACGAGAGAGGAAGCGGGTGAATTGGGAGGGCGCATCGCCGGGCAGGGACCGATTTATCGCAAGATGTTTGAAAATTTCCAGCGTCTGGACGGCGAGCTTGTAGAGATGAAAGCGAGTTACGAAGGCGAAATCCAATCCTTGGCTGCGAAAATCAGACAAATCACAAGCACTGACAAAGATTCCGTGCTTTCAAGCGAAGAAATCGCCGGCGTTGACGCACGAGCCGAAGCGGACGGCTTTTTACAACGCTACACGGCGCTTTCGGCGATTATGGGCGACGAAGCCAATACCGCCGCGCGAAACATCGGTTGGGCTGTCATGCTCATTTTTCTTTTGCTTGAAACGTCGCCGGTTATCGTAAAGCTGATTTCAAAAACGGGCCCTTATGATTACGCGCTTAAACGCAGAGAAAGCGCCGCATCGAAGGATGAAATGAAGGCGTTGAATGAAATAGAATTAGAAACAAGCCTGGACGGCGACCTGAAAAAAGTGATCGCAACGCACAACCGCCAGAAAGATCGCTATGTGAACGCGAACGTCAAGAAGATGCGGCGCGGCGTCAGGAATGTTAGCCGCGTTCTTCGTGAAAAAGACGCCGTCGATCTCGACGAAACTGATCATTCCTTTAATTCTCGATTCCCCGTAGACAGTCCCGGCTTGGAGAACGGCCCGCTTGTAAAAGAAGAGAGTTATTAGCTCTCGGGGCAATGAATCGTTCTCAAAAGCGTTAAAAAAGAAAAGGGCGTGCTAAATTTAACACGCCCTTTTCTTGTAAAACGAGTTTCGAGTCTGGCAAAGTATTCGATCACATCTTCGGAGCCAGGCTTGCCGCCGCCTCGTCCGTCAATTTTCCTTTAATGACAATCTCATATTCTCCGGTCTTGTTGTTATGACCGGCAATTGCAGCGGAATAGCTTCTCGACTGATCCAATATTTCGCGAACGTTGTCCTTGAGCGCCTTAGAAGACGCGGGTTCGATCTCGAGGTAATCCAACTGAAAGGCTTGCGTATCCATAATTTTCACTTCCTGTGTAAAATGGTTATAAATTAAAAGGTTACACGTTTCCATCCTGAGTTATGCAACCAATTGAAAAAGCGTACGGTCATCATGGATCGCTGCGGAAAAAATAGATGTAAAATTGGCTTAACACCTTCAATTTACGGCAGCTTCCGGCTTCAATTTAGCTTGACTTTTCAGGCTATTTAGGATAAGTTTGACACTTTCGAACGAAGGCAAGAGGATGGTCGCTGAAAAATTAGAGCTTGAAGAAAAGCGTGTAAAGAGCGAGGTTTTGGCAGGCGGCCAAATTCCACAACATATTGCAATTATCATGGACGGAAACGGCAGGTGGGCTCAAGAAAGGCGCTTGCCGAGAGTGGCCGGGCACCAGGAAGGCGTCAATTCCGTTCGCGAAATCGTCAACGCCGCCGGCGAGTTAAACGTTAAATATCTCACTTTATACACTTTTTCAACTGAAAACTGGAAGCGCCCGAAAAAAGAAGTCAGCGCACTCATGTCGCTGCTTTTGCAGACGATCAGAAATGAAGTTGATGATCTAAACCGAAATAACGTAAAGCTGCAAGCGATCGGGCGCATCGAAGATTTGCCTTTTCTGCCTCGTCAAGGCATACAACAAGCCATGCACCTGTTGCGCAAAAACACAGGTCTGACGCTAAATCTTGCCCTTAGCTACAGCGGCCGCCAGGAAATAATTGACGCCGTAAACAAAATCATTTCAGATGCAAAAAAAAACAAGACCGAACAGTCTGATATTACGGAGACGGTTTTTGATCGCTATTTGTACACTTGTGACCTTCCCGACCCCGACCTGCTCATTCGGACGTCCGGTGAATTGCGGTTGAGCAATTTTTTGCTCTGGCAGCTAGCTTATACAGAAATCTATTTTACAGAAAAGTTTTGGCCTGAATTTCGCCGTCTTGAATTTTACGAAGCTATTCGCGTTTTCCAGCAGCGCGAGAGAAGGTTCGGCAAGGTTGGCGAACAAATAAATCAACACAGCAAAAGAAAAAAGCCCGCCAACAAGTCGTAACTCCCAACAGGGACGGTAAGTCTCTGTCGCCCTCGCGCAGTTTGCTTCAGCGTGAATCGCCGCCGGCTGGAAAAGCTGGCAACATCTTTGCGAATTTATCATCAAACACATTTTTAGATAAATATTGTTTATCAGAATGAAAAAAATACGCCGTATTTTTTTTGTGATCGTCATTTTTACCCCGCTAGCGATCATAATTACTCACCAAGCCTGGAAGTTTTTTGAATTTAACCAGCGCCTGGTCGAGTACGTACGTTCTGAGCTGATCGCTACCTTTGGGGACGAACTCGAAGTCGAAGAAATTACTTTCGGGTTAGGATCGCTGCACTTTGAGAACCTTGTGTACAAGCCTCAAGACGAATCTTTTCGCATTTGGATTGAAGAAGCGCGCCTCGACTACGATTCGAAGGCCTTTATTAAGGAAGGCTTCAACTTTGACGAAACGGATAAACAAGTCTTTATCAGTAAACCTCGCCTGACTATCTCCTCCAGCATGCCTAAAAACGGCATTCTCCAAAAACCGGATGAAACCCGCCTCATCGAAACCTTGGTGGACGTTTCGGAAGCACTGTCCGGGATGAAGGACTGGACCAAGTTTATTCAATTTAATGCCGGCGAATTGTTCCTGGAAGACGACAGAAATGCACCCGCGCGACAACTTCTGAAAGAAATTTACGGCTCATCGATTATCGTTGACAACCAAAAAAACGACGTTGTTTTTGTCGCTTCCTTGCGCGAAAACGAGCAGAGCGTGAGATTCGATTGCCGTGTTGATCTGGAAGCTGGAGAAATCGATTCCCTCCTTTTCTCAGCCAAGTACGTTTTTGACAAAGAAGTTGATTTGGGAGAAAAAACGGGCATCGTTTTGCGGGACGGGGCCATGTCGGTCAGCGTCTCCCTCATGAATCAGCCAGATGAACACAGCTACGGCTTGCACGGCAAGGTTTTCTTGCAAGACGGGGAAGCCTTTCTCAAAAAAGGCAACTTGACGTTTGAAGATATTGATATTGAAGCAAGCGTGGCAAATGATTCGGTGAAGATTCTCAGCGGCGCTTGTTATCTAAACGGTTCTAAAATTGAGTTGAGCGGCGATCTGAAAAACCTTATTGAGCCTCAATTGTGGATCACGCTCAAATCATACGATTTTTCGCCAAAATCCTGGATTGAAAAACTTACGCCTGATTCTGAATCGCTCGTCAGCGGGCGAGGTGAGTTGGAGCTGCTCTTGAGCGGCACGATCGATCAGCCGGCGTTCCACGGCGTTTTTCAGAGTGACAGTTTATTTTTCCAGGATTTGCATTTGGAAAAAGCGATTGTGAATGTTTCGCTGATCGATTCTGTTTTAAGCTTTGAAAGAGCAGTGGCGCAAAATCGATTTAACAGAATTGAAGGCGAAGGAGACATTTTTTTCAACGGCTCGCACCACACAATTTCGGCGATGCTGAAAACTGAGGGCGATTTTACGCCGGTGTTTGAAGCGCTTCGGCTGGAAAGACTCTCCGGCGCTCAAGGAAAAATTACAGCCCAAGTCAAAGGGCGACTAAACTCGCCGCGTTTCGACGGCGCCTTTTCGTTGATGTTGCCGACCGCTTCGCAGGAGCGTTTGGGGTTCAACGGTGATTTTGAAATTGAAAACTGGGACATAAGCTTCAATACTCAAGATCAATTCGACCGATTGTTCGCTCAAGGAAGCATCACCAACACATTAGAAAAGCCTCATTTTGATTTTGAAATCAACGATCTGACAACCGCCGCAAAGCTTTTGCGATTCCCCGTTCCCAATTATTTTGCTGACCGTTATCGCTTGGAAACCAGCGTACTCGGCTCGCCAAGCGACCTTTCTTTAAGAATAAGGGGGGTCGGGCTGGAGGAAGAAAAGCCTTTTCTTATTTCAACGCTGGAGCTTAAAGAAAACGGTAAAAACACCGGTTCCGTGACAGGAAAGCTGAGTCTTTACCCCGAGCGGAATGAAATGCTTTCCACGAGCTTTGCCGCTTCTTATGATGAAAAATTGTTGAATATCTATCGTATCGGCGACGGCAAGTGGGTCACTGGTCAGGCGAAGGTTGAGTTGGTTGGAGGGCAAAATGTTGACGGCGAAATCAACCTTCAAGACCTTGAGCTTGAAGAAATTTCGACGATTGATGATTCGACCGGGCTTAAAATCGTCACGGGACGCGCTTTCGGCAAGGTTAAACTGAGCGGGAAGCTGCGAGAACCGGTTGCGGAAATTGACGGCGGCATTTTTAACGGCTATTACAAAGGCGCAGGAATATACGACGTTGTATTGTCCGCGAACATCGATAGAAAGGGCTTTCGACTCGACAGGTTTTTAATCAATGAAAGCCAACAGCCCTTCCTTGCGTTGAGCGGGGAAATTACCAACTCGCCGCGCAAGATCGATTTTACGCTTTCAGGTCAAAACATCGATATTAACCATCTTCTCTTTACCCTTTCGACGCGGGACAGCGTCGTTTTGGGGAGAGCTGATGTTGATATCAAATTGAGAGGCGACAAGTGGCCGCTTGCAACTTACGGCAGCGTCAATGTACGTGACGGACAGGCGCTATGGTTTAGTTTTGATGAACTTCGATTTGACCTCGGCGATGAAAATAATGGCCATTCTTTTCTGAGCGATGACGGCTGGCGTGTCGGCGGCATTACGTTCAGAAAATCTAAAAAGTATGTCATGCGAGGCAGCGGCGTTTTTCCCTTGAATAAACAGGATTCGGCGAGAATCGAGCTTAAAGGCAGCGGCGATTTTCTTTCGACGCTTTCTGATTTTACGCAAAACGTTACGCAAACGTACGGGTACGGCGAGTTGGATCTTAAGCTTGGCGGGCCGTACAAGCGAATGCGTCTCATGGACTCGCAACTGAACATTTCAAACGGGCGCATTCATTTAAATCAAGTTGCCGACAAGATAACGGATATTGAAGCCAAGCTCGTTACCCGCGGTCGCTTTGTCGAAATCGTAAAACTGGATGGAAAAATCGGGGGAAAGAAGCTGTCGCTAACGAATTACGAGTATGCGCCGGTCAGACGGGGCAATCTGGGCGCGCCGCTCATTTTAAACCGCGATTGGATGAGTTTGGGGACGCTTCAGCTTAATTCAGAGCCTGGAGGAGTGCCGCTATATATTCCCGGGCTTATGCAACCCGGTGAAGTTGGCAACTTTCATTTCAAAGGAAGAAGCAAGGCGGCGGCAAACGGGACGGCGCTTCCGTCTGATGAAGAGCAAATCACAAGAGACGAACCGGGCTTTTTTATTGCCGGGCCTTGGGGGCATCCTGTTTTCCGCGGCGATGTTGTTTTAAATAAAGTTGATTTAACCTACCCGTTCATTGAATCTAGTGATTCATCGAACGCGGTTATCCTGAATATATTGATGAACGCCGATTGGGACGTTGCGGCCATAGCCGGGAAGGATAACAGATATGTTAAAGAGCTCAAATACGGGATAAGCAATTTTTATGTGAACCTAGGGCTAAACGACGCCGTTAGTCGTCTCCATTTCACTGGCGTCGTTCGCGACACTTCGACATTCGTTCCTCTCGAAGTTGAAAAAGATTTGGCGGCAAAGAGCGGCTCGAATCAAACGAACGGCCACGTGATTCAACGACCGGCTAACGGCCGAGGCGACATGTTAGAAGTGCAAGACGCTTACACGTCTCGTTGGAAGGAGATCAGGAAGCAACTTGTTGAAGATGATACAAGCTCTTTTCGCATTGCCGGCCAGGTCGAATCGACGCGCGGAACGATTGAGTATTTTGATCTCGATTTCAGAATAGACAAATTTAGCGCGGCGTGGGATCGGAGTTCGTTGGAGCCGATTTTGAATGGGACGGCATGGACGACCATTTACAACGATACGCTCGAACGTTCCGATCATGTTTATTTGAAACTCTTGGCGCGTGACCCTGAAACCGGCGCGCTCAAGCAAAGAGCCAGGCTTGAAGACGTTTATTTGGAGATCGAATCGGATAATCAATATTATAATTATTCAAAAGTGAACTTGCTCTCGATCTTGGGCGTTAAATTCAACAATCTCGATGATATTCGCGAACAGGCGACGGAATTTCTCACGATGAATACGGAGCGAATCGTTTTCCGGAACCTGTTGCGCCCTGTTGAACGCAAATTGAGAAGTTCGCTTGGTTTAGACGTCGTTCGTCTTCATTCGAGATTTACCAGAAATTTTCTCGAAATCAATGATAACAGCAGAACAGATTTGGATTTGGCGCTGACGATATTTCGCAGCTCGAAAGTGACCTTGGGAAAATATTTGTCAAATAGAATGTATTTTCTCTATACCGGGCAGATTGACACTTGGCCGGTTTATAATACTTTGGAAACGCCAAATATTGGGTTTAGGCATACACTGGGGTTCGAATTTCGCATTAATCCGTCGTTGCTTCTGCAAATGCAATACGACTACAATAACGCTCTTGCGTCGCCCTGGAAAGAGGACAAGCGCATTTGGCTGCGGCATTCTTTTCCATTTTAATGAGCCGGGAATTTTTCTTTACATTATATAAAGGGATTTGTACTTTGAGCGCGTTTTTTCAGAATATGGAAAGTTTAAGCATGTATAGATTTATTAGATACTTAGCGCTTTTTTTTGCTGTCATGGCTCTGCCAGCCGCCGCTCTTGCGCAAAACCCTGCCGCGCGCAAAGCGACATTGCTTGGCGTTAAAGTAGAAGGCGCGTCTACTTTTAATGATAACGTTATCCGCATACATTCCGGCCTGACCGAAGGCGCTACAGTAACCGGGGACGACGTTCAAAATGCAATTCGAACGCTGTGGGAGCTCGGCTTCTTCTCAGACGTGCAAATCGTCATTGACCGCGAAGTTGGCGACTCGGGAATTGAAATTACGATTAAAGTTGAAGAATTCCCCAGGCTCGAAAAAGTCCAATTCAAGGGAAACAAGCGCGTCAAAGAAAAAACTTTGCAGAAAGAATTGGACGACGCCTATCGTGGATTAGCTGTTAGTCCCGCCCGCCTGAACAACTGGCGACATTCGATAAAAGACCTCTATAAAGACAAAGGGTTTCTCTTGGCGGAAGTTTCTTCCGATCAAGTCGCTATGCCTGACGATTCCGGCAAAGTTTCCGTGCTGATCGATATTAAGGAAGGCAACAAGGTTCAAGTCAAGAAAATCAACTTTCACGGCAACTTGGCTTTTGGCGACAAAAAGCTGCGCAAGCAGATGAAAAAAACCAAGGAAGACACGTGGTATCGCGGCGCTGATTTCGATCCTGAGAAATTCGAAGCAGACAAAGACCTGGTCGTCGATTTTTATCGTTCAAAAGGATTTAGAGACGCCGAGCTTGTACGAGACTCTCTTTCCTACGGCCCGGAAAACAAAGCGATGTTTGTCGACGTTTGGGTTAAGGAAAATACAAAGTATTATTTCGGGAAGATTGAGTTCGAAGGGAATGAGCTTTTTACCTCTGAACAATTAGCTCAGGTCATTAATTTTCAATCCGGGGACGAGTATAGCGCTAAAAAACTTATTGAAGCGCAAGGCGACAAGCTCAGCACGGCATATTGGGACGCCGGGTATATTTGGGCGAATATTAACCCGCGAGAACTGCCAGCCGGAAACGACACAATTGACGTCAAGTTTTTTATCAACGAAGGCAAGGCCGCGGAAGTCGGCAAAGTCAAGATTGTTGGCAATACGCGTACGAAGGAAAAAGTCATCCGGCGTTCGCTTTTTGTACGTCCGGGACAGAAATTCAGCCGCGAACTTCTTGTCCGCAGCGCCCGCGAACTGTGGGTTTTGAATTATTTTGGCAACGTCAATCCCCAGCCCGTTCCGGTGGATGAGGAAAATGTCGATATCGTTCTGGAAGTCGAAGAAAAATCGACTGATACGGCCAACATGTCGGCGGGCTGGAGCGAGTTAGATCGTTTCATCGGCAACATTGGCGTTTCGATGAACAACCTTTTCGGCAACGGTCAACAGTTTGCTTTTGACTGGAATTTTGGCCGATTCTTCCGCTCTTTTCAAATCAATTTTACAGAGCCGTGGCTCTTTGACAAGCCAATGCTTGCCGGAATCAGCTTTTATGATATCAAGCGGGAAGCGCGGTACACGGGTTATAAGCAAGAATCCCGAGGCGGGAGCGTTCGCGTTGGAAGGAGACTGGCGTGGCCCGACAACTTTTTCCGCGGCGACTGGATTTATAAGATTGATCGAACCAACCTGACTGATTTTATTGGGATTTTTTCCAGCTTAAGCATCGCTCAGGAACAGTATCCGATTACTTCAAGCAGTATTACGCAAATCTTCAGCAGGAACAGTTTGAACCGCGCTGAGTTTCCGACCAACGGCTCGAATTTCTCCTTTTCATCCGAGGTCGCCGGTTCTTTTCTTGGCGGAAACGTCAACTACCACAAGCAACAGTTCAAAGCCGAATGGTTTTCCCCGCTGATCGGGAGTCTTGTGCTCCACTCAAATTTTGAAATTGGTTTAATCAGAGGCTATGGCGGCAAAGCCCGGATTCCTTACCTTGAACGATTTTTTATGGGCGGAGAAGGCCTGACCAGATCAATCCCGTTGCGCGGCTATGATGATCCGCTCAGTAACAGCGTCAGCGACCCGAGACTAAGGATCGGCGGCGAAACGATGATGAAATATTCGTTTGAAGTTCGGCTGCCCGTATCGCCGAACCCGACTATTTTCGCCCTGACGTTTTTAGAAGCTGGGAACACTTGGGAATCACTTGAGAGAACAAATTTTGGCAACCTTCGCCGTTCGGTTGGTTTTGGCGCCAGAATTCATATGCCGCTTATCGGGATTTTGGGTTTTGACTACGCTTATGGCTTTGATAACGTTGATCCAATTACTGGCGAACGATTTGGGAAATGGAAGCCGCATTTTGTATTCGGAAGAAGTTTTTAGATCGTTTCCGCCAGCTTCGATTCAATCAGCTTGAACTTTAAAACCTTACTCTTACATTTTTACACGAATTTTGTTAATTCATCACAATTTACATGATAGTCCGGGAGGTCATCTAGTGAGACACTTAAAAAACGTAAGCGCTCTTGTAATCGCGACGCTAGTCCTGTTCTCAGCAGGGTCTGCGCTTGCCCAACTCAAGATCGGCTATGTCGATTCGCAAAAAATCCTGCAAAACTATAAAGAACATCAGGATGCGCAGGCCGAACTGCAAAAACTCTATGAAGCTTGGCAAAAGGAAGCGGCTGACATGGAGCGCGAGCTGCAACAAAAACAAGAGCAATTGAATGCGCAGGCGCTGGTTCTAACAGAAAAAACCAAAGCCGAACGCGCGACTGAAATTCAAAACCTTTATCTTCGCCGTCAGCAATTTGAGCAGGAAAAACTCGGCCCGCAAGGCGAATTTTATAAAGAGCAAGGCAGACTTTTGCAGCCGATCGTTGATAAAATTCAAGGCGTGATCCAAAAACTAGGCGAAGATGAAAATTATGCCTATATTTTTGATATTTCTCAGCCCAGCGTTATTTTTGCAAATAAAAGTCAGTCCGATCTGACCGAACGCATTTTACAGGAACTTGAGAAAGGCGCTTCAGCAAACAAGTCTGCTGCTAACGGCCCCGCGAACAGAAACTAACCTTTATTCTTATAGCCGCTACGACAAAAGGCTTTTGTGTTTCGAAAAGCGTTGCTAACGCTTTCTGGAGAAATGCAAAAGCCTTCTGATTTTTAGGCTTGGCTGATTCTTGGGGCGAGATTCATATTGTGCGAGAATGCGCACTCAAAGAAAATTGAAGAACTGCTTGAGATAGTAGATGTGAAGCTTTACACTCGACTATTGTCGTTCGATAATCAAATTCAGATTAAGCATGTGAGAAACTGATGGCGGAAAATGAAAAAAGCGCAGTGCGCTCTGAAGCTGATGAAAACGGAGTCATTTTGGATGCTCAAGCTTTGTCTGAAATCCTGCCGCACCGGTATCCGTTTTTGCTTGTAGACAGAATCATCGAAATGATTCCAATGAAACGCGTCGTCGGGATAAAAAATGTGACGATTAACGAACCCTTTTTTGTCGGACATTTCCCTGGCCGCCCGATTATGCCGGGCGTCTTGATTGTTGAAGCGATGGCGCAAGTGGGAGGCTCGATGTTGATGCACGCAACGGATAATCCGAAGGAAAAGCTCGTTCTCTTTACCGGAATGGACAAAGTGAAATTTCGTAAGCCTGTCATCCCGGGCGACCAAATTAGATTTGAAGTTGAAATGCTTAAATTCCGACGCAGCATTTGCAAAATGCACGGCAAAGCATTCGTCGACGGGAAACTGACGACGGAAGCAGAGCTTGCCGCCGCGATTATCGACAGAACTTAACCCGACAAAATTCTTTCTCCATCTCCACTCCCTTGGTTTACTGAAACATTTCTCAACGCCCCCGGCTTTTTGACGGGGAAACTAGCCACCCTCTAAAGAGGAGTACTTTATGAAAAAGTCGATTGTGAAAAGTGTTTTGGTTTTAACGGCAACATTCGCGCTGGCAACCGGGAAAGCGGGTGCGCAGGTATTTGATTTAGACCCGTTCATCGGGCCTGGGAACATTGAAGAACAGGTGCAAATGCTGGCCGAGCCCATTCTTGGTTTCTTTGGCTCGATCGGCGGGGCCGGGTTTGTGAACACGGCGCGAGTTCACAAGCTCGGCGGATTCGATGTAGGCGTCAGATTCCCGGCTGCCATTGTTCCCGACGAGTTCGGCAATTTGATCGGTGATTTGCCGGATCCAGACGTGCCATTGGGCCCGTTCGACAATGAAGACGTTCTTGGCTACCCGTTCATTACGGCAAGCCTTGGACTTCCGGGCAATCTGGAAGTGAACGCGCGATGCTTTCATTATCCAGTCGGCGAACGCCCGCTGCGAGAAGAAGTGACGCTCATCGGCGGCGCTTTGAAGTACGGCCTCGTGCAAAATCCGAATCGCCCCAACATTGTACTGCTTGCAGGCTACCAAGTCCTCATCGTCCCGGAAGATTTTGACTTTGGCGACGTTTCTGTTTTGAGTTTGAAAGGCTTCATAAGCCAGGACATTTCCATGCTGACGTTCTACTTGGGCTATGGCTACGACAGAACCGATCTGACCATCCAAATTGCACCCATTGAGAGTTTCCTCCCTGACGGCTTCACCGCCGCATTTGACGGTTCAAGCACGCACACGACGCTTGGCGCAACGCTGAACTTGTCCGTTTTCAAAATCAACGCCGAATATAATTTTGGCGAATTTCAGAACGTGACTGCGGGCGCCACATTCTCCATCAGATAAAATGAAATCGATCTGCCTTCTTGGAGCAACAGGCTCTATCGGGAAAAATTGTATTGATATTGTGCGGCGATTCGAGGAAAAGTTTCTGATAAAATCAGTCGCCGCCTATTCGAATATTGAATCTTTATTCGAGCTTTCGAAGCAGTGCAAACCCGATAGAGCCGCTCTCGTCAGCGAAAATGTCGCAACCGAATGGTTTGCTCGTTTTCGTGAAATTGGCGTGGAATTGCTCGTGGGCGCTGACGTTCTTGAAGCGCTTGCCGGAGAGAACGACTACGATATTCTCGTGAACGCCGTCGTTGGCGCGGCGGGGCTAAAGCCGACGATTGCAGCGGCGAAAAACGGTAAAACCATTGCTCTGGCGAATAAGGAAACGCTCGTTGCCGGGGGACGCTTGGTCACCACTCTAGTGCAAGCAAACAATGCGCGCTTGATCCCGATCGACAGCGAGCACAGCGCTCTGTGGCAGTGCGTCGTCGGCGAAAAGGAAAGTGACGTCGAAAGGTTGATTTTGACCGCTTCAGGCGGGCCGTTTCGTGAATTACCCAAAGAAGAATTTCGAGAAGTGACCGTTGAGCGTGCGCTGCGGCACCCCAATTGGGCGATGGGCAAAAAAATAACCATCGACTCGGCGACGCTGATGAATAAAGGGCTGGAAGTCATCGAGGCGTTCTGGCTTTTTGACGTCACCGCAGACCAGATTTCCGTCTTGATTCACCCGCAATCGATCATTCATTCGATGGTTGAATTCTCGGACAGCTCGATCAAGGCGCAGCTTGGCCTGCCCGACATGCGGCTGCCGATTCAATACGCGTTGACTTATCCCGAACGTTTGCCAAATTCGCTGCCGCGTATGGATTTTGTGAAATTCAATCAATTGACATTCTTCGAGCCGGATTTGGAAAAATTTCGTTCCCTCAAGCTCGCCTTCCAAACGCTGCAGGTCGGCGGAACGGCGCCGGCTGTCTTAAACGCGGCCAATGAAGAAGCCGTTTACGCGTTTCTGGATAGGAAAATCGGTTTCATCCAAATCCCCCAACTCGTCGATGAAGCGCTGCAAACCCACCAAACTTCTCCGACCGAAGACCTCGAAACTATCCTGACCGCTGACGCCTGGGCCAGAGCATACGTCCAGCGCCGTATCGTCGATTTCGCGTGATTGGAAATAAACGCGAATACCTCCCCCCCCAAAAAAAATCTTGGTTAAAACGAACGCTCCACGGAAACGCCGCCGCTGCCTTCGCGATTGAGCCGGATACGACTGCCGAATTCGTCACACACGTCGTCCTGGTGCGAAACGACAATGACGCGTCCTCCCTTCAACACTTGTTCGCTTAAACGATGCAATTCCTGCACGAGTAAGCTGCGATTGACTTCGTCCAACGCCCCAAACCCTTCGTCGATAATGAGCGTTTCGACCGTTCGCCCGCCGGAGACCGCTTGGCCGATGGCGACGGCAATGCTAATCGCAACGCGAAACTTTTCACCGCCGCTCAAATATTCAAAAGACCGCAAAGGCGCTCCGGGATGACGTAAATCGCGAGCGAGAATTTCCAATTCCGACGTGTTTTGCTCACGCTCTTGCAATTCGATTTGCCAAGCGCCGTTGCTCAATCTGCTCAACGTGTCATTGGCGAATGTTTTTATTCGATCTTGCGCCTGCTGAATAATCCGAGCCTGCAAGCCGTCCCGCCCGTACGCTTTGGCCAATTTTTGAGCATAACCCAGCTCGAGCTCGGCCTCTTTTAGCTCAGAGATTTGCAAATCGTACAGCTTTTTGCGGTTCTGCAATTCGAGCAAGTCTTGCCGCGTCTCGTTGAGTTTTTGCTCGGCGGCATTCAAATTCACCGTTGCTTCTTCCATCTCCTGCTCGGCTTTTGAAACTGGACGGCGGTCTGATTTTGGAATGTCAGCAAGGCGTTTTTCCAAAATCCTAAGCGCTCCGACGATCCTGTTGGCTCGCTCATTGGCGGCGTGCAACTCAACCTCCAGCGTCTTTGCGTCAGCCAATGCTTTGTACTCGGTTTTCAAATCTTCCAGAGCGTTTTCGTCTTCGCACGCTGTGTGTTTACGCCAGTCTTCAGGCAATGCCTTGCGTTGACGTTTCAATTCACTTTCGGCGGTCAGCTTTCGTTCGACGCCGTCCGCCAAACGAGATTCGAGCGTGTTTTTGAGCGCGGAAGATTCGTGCGTTTTTTTCTCCAGCGACTTCCGACTATTTTTCTCAGCCATAAAATTGCGTTCTGTCGCTTCAAGCAACGCCTCGCATTCACCAATTTCACTTTCAATCTCCTTGTGACGGCGCCGAATTGCCGCGCGTTCCTCGCCGCTCCAGTTCGGCGTTTCGGCAAGCTGAGAGTTACAGGCCGAAATCGTCGCTTCGATTTGCACCTTTGTTTCCTGCGCCGTTTTCAATTTTTTCTTTAACGCTTCGACCGTGCGCAACTCTTCCGCCTCGGTTTTCAGCAGCGTTAAATTCGGCAGTTCCTTTGCCCATGAGCCGCATTTCTCCAAGGCCGCCTGCACTGCGCTCTTTTGACGTTCCACCGTTTTTTCTGCATGTTCACAAGCGCTCGCCGCCTGCGTGACTGTTTTTTCTGAATCGTTAACCGCAGCTTCTTCTTCAGCTAAAACCCGTTCAGTTTTTTCAAAAGTCTTTCGGACATGCTCAAGACGCAGCGTTTGATCGCCTTCAAGTTCTTCGAGCTTTTCTAACTGCTCCGCCCAGTGCGCACACTGCGTGCTGATGCGGCGTTTCGATTCTTCCGAATCCAGCGAGCTGCCGCAAGTCGGGCATTCGACTTCTTCCGCAACGCCTTTTCGTCGATTGAGTTTATCTCGCAAGACCGCAAGCTCGCGACGTGTTGTGTTGATCGTTTGGTCAATTTCGGCAACCGCATTTTTTTCAGAGCGTAGATTCTTCTCAGTCGAAAACAGCGTTTTTTTGCGCTTTCCCAACTCTTGTTCAGCCGCGCTGCGCTTCTCGTGAGCTTCGTCCTGAGCTTCCTGATCTTGAATAAACCGATCCTGCTCTTTCTCCAAATCTTCTAGTTTGGGGATTGCGTCGCGCAGTTCGGTCAAGCGTTGAAAACGCGCTTCAATTTCTTCGGCTTGCTCAAAAACGTCTGCGTGCTTTGCGAAAGCGTCTTGCGCTTTTTGTATTTCGCGATAAAGGCTGTCAATGCGTTCTACCTGGTCAAGCTGCTGCGAAAGCTCAACGCGCCGCTCCTTTAAAGCCGCGTTTTTTTCTCCCAGACTCTCGACTTGTGTTCGCAATTTCATTTCTTTTGGTCTGATTTCGTCGAGTTGTCGCGCCAGTTTTGTCAGACTTTCGTCGGCTTCAGAAAGCTCATGCTTTAATTTTTGCAGGCGCGATTCCTCGTCAGCTAACCGATTTTGGGCTTGCCAAAATGCATCAAGCAGGGGCAGCGTTGAAGCAAGCACGTGGTAGCGTTTGGCCTGCCGCCGAATTTCTTCCGCACGCGAAAGCAATTTTTCATCGTCAGCTTGCTTTTTTTGGTGCGCTTCAATCTGCTCGGTCAGTTCCTGCGCCGCTCGTGCGTTCGCAAGCGCTTTTTCTTTGGCGCCCGCCAGCTTTTGGGCGCATGCAAAAGCAGCCTGGCATTCGCTTGTTTCTTGCTCAAAGTTTTTCAAATGCGAGGGAGAAACCTCCTCCGCATCCTCAACTTTGTGGCGTCGTTTTTCAACTTCATTTCGCCATTCTTTTTGACTCCGGAGCGCGGCTTCGCCAAGTTTTTGATAAAATGTAAGATCAAGCAGTTCGAGCAGATGTTCTTTGCGCTCGGCGGGGGGCGCCTTGAGAAAGGCGTCAGCTTCGCCCTGCCTCAAAAGCGCGGCCATTGAAAAGGTTTTTTCGTTGAAGCGCAGACGTTCTCCCACCCAGCGCTCGACCTTGTTTTCCGTGCCTGGAATCGCCGTCCAACCATCTTTTCCGCGCCGTCTGACAATCCCCCAAACGCGAGCGCCTTTCGAAGTTCTGGCGATAGAGCGCTGGATGAGATAATCCTTGCCTTGCAGTTGGATTTCCAGCGCAATCTCTGCTTTTTTCGCTTCATCATGAATCAATCGCTGAAAACCGGTTTTGCCACCGCGATGAAATTTATACAGCGCGAAGGTGATGGCGTCGAACAAAGCGCTTTTGCCCGCGCCGTTGGGGCCGTGAATCAGCCAAAGTGAAGCGGAGCGGAAATCAATTTCAACCGGCTCGATTTCACCCTCGCCGGTTTCGCGTCCGAAATGACTGAGAAACCCCGTCAGCTCAAGCCGCTGCAGCAACATCGTCCACCTCTCGAATGAGCGTTTCGGCGCGTCGTTCCAAATCCGGCAGATCAGGATCGTCGGCAAATTTTTCGCGAACGTAGTCGAGCGCCGTTGTGCGGTAATCTTCGGAATTTTCCGGCGCGTTTAAACTCAACAACGTGACGCCTTCGCCGGAGAATTGCACATCGAGACAACGCGGGCAGAGCTCACGCAAGCGTCTTTGGAGCATGATTGGGTTGTCGCCCGCAGCGCAATTAACTTGAAACTTGAAAAATGCGCGATCAATGTCCCGGTAATTCTCCGGCAAGGATTCGATTTCCTGAGCATCAATCGTCAGATCGTAGAAAGGCGTCGCGTCCAATTCAATTTTCTGAACGTTCGCGCTTTGCTCTTTTCCAAGATCGACGACGAAGACGCTCTTGGCGTCATTTTTTTCGCCAAAGTTCAACCGGTCGATACTGCCGCTGTAATAACACGGGACGGCGTGGGGAATCTGCTGCGGCTGGTGAATATGCCCAAGTGCGATGTAAGCCAGGTTGGGATGCGACGGAAAATCTTTAGCGCCAAGCACAATGTCTTCATCATAAGTTAATTCGCGATCGCTGGCGGACTTTACGCCTGCAATTGTTGCGTGCGTGACCAAAACCGCCTGTTTTTCAGCGTCAAACCCGGCGGCGACATCGGCGACAAGTTCTGCAAAAGCGGTGCTCAGAATTTTGCGCCTGCCCGCCTTGCCGGTAATCTCCGGTTGATGCGGCTGTAGCAACTCTCGCGTGGGGTAGGGAACAATTCCGAATTGCACGTCATTGATCGACAAAATTTGCGGCTTTTGCACGATGTGAATCAACTCGCTCCGCCCCTGTTCAAGCGCGAGCAAGGACGCCAACATGCGAAAATGCTCTCGGTCATCGTGATTCCCAGAAGCGAGAATAACGTGCATGCCGTTGCGAACATGCGGCGCGAGAATTTGCGCCAAGCGTTTCGTGAGTTCAGCCAGGCGTCGGCGGTTGTCAAACACGTCGCCGGCGACAAGGAGCGCCTCGACGTTATTTTTAGCGGCGATTTGACAAATTCGTTCAACTTGTGCGAATAATTCTTCATCGCGGCTATACCCGGCCAAACGGCTGCCAAGGTGCCAGTCGGCGGTGTGTAGAAATCGCATTTAGTTCCTCAAATGAGAAGGCATTGTTCCAAATTTTAGAAGCTATACCAAGCATTTTCAAAATGTTGGAAGCTTTGCGTAACATCAGTTACGTAATTGGATTATTTCAAAACGGCGAGCTTGCGCATTTGCGTGAAATGCGCAGTTTTGAGTCGGTAAAAATACAACCCGCTGGCGAGATTTTGCGGTGCAAATCGGACGGAATGAACGCCGGGCGAAACGACTCGGTCGACAAGCGTTGAAACGAGACGACCGGCGAGGTCAAAAACGCGCAATTGCACATATTCTTGTTTCGGAATTTGGAAGCGAATCGTGGTTGACGGATTGAAAGGATTCGGGAAGTTTTGCTCAAGCCGGAATTCCGCCGGAATGCTTGATCTTGGCGATTTAACAGCGGACGTGATGATGGCCTCCGGGCTGAGCAGGCGGTTGATTTTGAGCATAACTGCGTCCGCGGCGGTGAGCTTGTTGATCGAAACGCCCGTCGTGCCGATTTCGAGAACGGGCTGAAGTCCTTCCTGAAAAAACATCGTGGCGACGAACGTCCACCCGCGATCGAATTCATTATCTTCCTTAACGGAAACGGTCACGTTCGAGCCGTCGAGCAATTTGAGCGGCACGGCTGCGCCCAACTGATTGTTGAAAGGCTTGTGAAAATAAATGTCAAAGTAGCCTGTCGCCGGAATATTCGCGGCGTACTGAATCGTTGCGCCTGAATTTCCCGTAGCCGTCAAAAGCCGTCCATCAAAACTGTAAAATCCGTCCCGCCCCTCGCCTGCAAGCGCTGACCACTCGCCGCTCCGGGTATTGTTTGGATCATCTTCCTCAACAATGATCGCTTTTGGCCGCCAAAGCGTATCGCGAAACGGCGGGCGGCTCGGCTCGCTAAAAACCTCGTTTTTCAGAGTCGGTGCGACTTGTTCCATTCCTTCGAAAAACCAGAAGACGCCGCCGGATACGCCTTTTTTGCGGTATTCCTGTACAAAATCCGCCGCCAAATGACCGCTGGCGTTGTAGTCGCCGCTGCGAATGAGCATCCCGGCGAAAACCTTGTCCACGGCCTGCGGAACCTGCTGGTTGACGACTTTGTTAAGCTCAAAAACGTACGACCCGACGTCCCGCCGATAAAGCTGCGGCGCAACGAAATCGACGCTGCCTTCTTCAACCCAAATCAGCCAATCTTGCATGAAATTATCGAATCCGTAAGGAAAAACCACCGGCGCGTTTGAGACCATGATGTGCGGATTGATTTCCTTGACGGCGTCGTAGAATTTTTGGTGAAAATCAGCCAGCACTCCGGCGCGCCAATCCTTCCAGGCGGCGTTTGCAGGATTGGTTGGCGGATCGGCGTTGTTGTTTTCGGCGCGGTAACGCTCCAGGTGCGCGTCGTCATAGCCAAAATCCGACGCGACGCAGCAAGCGTCGCCGTTGTTGTGAATGTTGCCGTAACGAACGCGGTCAAGTTGAACGCCGTCCACGTCGTAAAAATCGATGATTTCCAAGGCCAGATCGATCAAGAAGTTTTGCACGTCCGGGTTCGCCTGACTCATCCAGTAAAAATTGTCGTCAGAGCGTGCGTCGCCGGTGGATCGGCGCTTCCCCGCCCAATCCGGATGGTTCGCTAAAATCGGCCCGCCATTCGAGCCGAACGAGGCCACGAAGCCATACTCCAGCCACGGGTGGACTTCAATGCCAACGCGATGCGCCTCCGCGATCATATCCGCCAGCACGTCGCGCCCGGAAAAATTAGGATGCACTCGAATCCCCGTCGTGACTTCCATGACCAAGCTTGGATAGAGCGTGTGGCCGTTGTTGTAAACTACCGGGAAAATGGCGTTGATTCCGGTTTCGGCCAGTAGATCCATCGCTTCGGCGAGGTTTTGCTTCGAATTCATGACGTCCGAAGCGACGTTCGTCACCCAAACGCCGCGCAATTCTTGGGCGCTGGCGCCGGTTGAAAATAGTAACGCTGCGAGAAGACTGCTTTTCGCCGTTTGGTTTTTGAGTAGAAATCGAATCATGGACAAGAATATTTTGAGGGTGGAATTTGAGAGCGTTCGGCAGTGAAATGAAAATGTGTAAAAACGCGCCGCATCCGCAGAATGAAGAGCATCGAACGGCGCGTTTAAACGCCTTAATCCGGCAGCGTGACGTTGAGTGAAGAGAAGACGTTTTGA
>CAXHAT010000150.1:0-19895 GCA_964014485.1 uncultured Deferribacteres bacterium | reverse complement strand
CATTCCACCATTCCACCATTCCACCATTCCACCATTCCACCATTCCACCATTCCACCATTCCAAAACTATCGTCAAAAATCGGAAGATTGGCAAAGCATGCTTTTCGCTCCTCTATCTGCTCTAAACAAAAAAAGCCCGCTGAAAACATCCAGTTTTCAGCGGGCTTTATGGGGTGGGAAAGCGATGCACACTTCGCTTCCCGCGGCAGTTGCCGGGCAGTGAAACCCGGACTTTTTTTCTTCTTTTAGGTGTGCATTTTATTCTCTACCCATTTTCCGGTAAGTCAATATTTTGCCATGCTCAACCCCTGGTTGATCAAACGGATCGATATTATACAATCCTCCGGAGAAAGCAGTGGCGACTTCCAGCAGGTAGAAAAATTGTCCAAGCGTATGCGCCGAAACGCGGGGAAATGTGATCGTCATCCCGGGACGATGGTGCGCGGCCAGCGCTTCCGCCGTCGCTTCCTGTTCTGCGTTCAAGAGCATTTGCAGTGATTTGTCGCCGAGGTAGCCGTAGCTTTTGTAATCGCTGAAAAGCGGCGGGATCGTGACGGCGTTTTTGAAATTCTCAACGCGCAGAAAAGTGAAAAACTTGTCGTTCGGCCCTTCGATGTAGAGCTGCACCTGGCTGTGTTGATCAACCGCGCCGAGGGCTTTCACCGGCGTTTGCCCGACGTTGACCGTGCCGCCGTCCAGCGCTTTTTCCTTGCCCAGACTTTCGCCCCACAATTGGCAGAACCAATCCGCCGCATCGTAAAGCGCGTCGGCGTAGGGGAACATGATCGCGATGGATTTGCCGTGGTTGACGTTGGCGAGATATTGATGCGCCGCGAAAGCGTAGGCCGGATTCGCCTCAAGATCGGCGGTTTTGCAGCGTTCGTCCATCGCGGCGGCGCCGGCGAGCAATTCAGAAATATCCAGTCCCGAAATCGCGGCGGGAAGCAGGCCGACCGGCGTGAACACCGAAAACCTTCCGCCAACGCCGGGATTGATGGAAAACGCTAAAATTTGCTCAGACTTGGCAAGCTTGCGCAAGTCGCCGTTTTCGGGATCAGTGGTAAAAACGATATTTTCGCGCCAGCGCTCGCCCAGCGCTTCCTGCAGCGCGCCGCAAACGACCAAAAAAATCGCCGCCGTCTCCGCCGTGCTGCCGGACTTGGTCACAACGTTGAACAGCGTTTTCGAAACGTCGATAATGTCAAACACCGCGTTGACCGAATCGGGATCGACGTTTTCCAGAAAAAACATGCGCGGGCGGTTGCCGCGTTTTTCGGCGGGCAGGGCGTTGTATTGCGGATGGTGCAAAGCGCTGTGAACCGCCTTCGGCCCCAGCGACGAGCCGCCAATGCCGACGTGAACGTAATTCTCAAACTTCCCGGCAATGTCGTCGGCGAACTGGCGCATTTCCGCCGCCATCTGTTCTTCGTAAGGCAAATTGTAAAAAGGTAATGCGCCGGAGCGTCGTTTTTCGCTCAAATCCGCATGAATTTCTTCCGCGCGCTCTTGCAGCCCTGTGATTTCCTGCACGCCAACGCCATGCTCGCCAGCAGCCTCCGGCTTCGCAAAACTGAGATCAAGCTCGATATGATCAGCCACCTTCATCCTCCTCGATTGTGGTTCAGGATCAGTCTAATTTTGAAGCGGGCAATTTAATACGGCTTGATCAAGCGGCCAAGTAAATTTAACGCAGAGCTGCGGAGAGCGCTGAGTTTGGTTGATTCTCGTTACCAAGCTGGAGCTTGGTAACGGAGCCTGTTCGTGAAGTTGTACTTCGCATTTTTTTGACTCGAAGTAGAACTTCGAGAACAATTGCGTTACCAAGTGTAACTTGGTAACGAGCCGGAAAGGCAAAGCAAGCTTTGCACTCCTGTCTCCGCTTTCTTCTCGTTACCAAGCTGGAGCTTGGTTAACGGGGCCTGCTCGCGAAGTTGTACTTCGCATTTTTTTGACTCGAAGCAGAACTTCGAAAACAATTGCGTTGCCAAGTGCAGCTTGGCAACGAGCCAACAAGCCGGAAACCAGTATGTTATTTTTTGACCGGATTAACAGGATTTACAAGATATTTGTAGTTTGCTTCAGAAGACCTAAATCCAGTTCTATCCTGTAATCCCGTCTAAAATTTGTCATTTCTCTGCGTTCTTTGCGGCTCTGCGTTTAGAAAAAACTGCGATTAAAGCTTCAAAAACTTATGCCACTCATACCACAATCTCAGAGAAACTTCCGTGCCTGAATTCTCGGCGTTTTCGATGTTGGCGAAGTTGTTTGACGAAGCGTAGGAACCGGCGACTTCCGCGAAGACGCGCCATTTGGGTTGCCAGCGCAAACGGAGTGAGAACTTTTTGGTCTTTTCAACAACGCCGGTCGGGAACGGCTCGGAGTAGCCTTGTTCGAGCGTGGAATTGAGCCACGGCGTGTCGAAGATTGCGTCGATGCGGCCTTCGCCTTTGCGCAAAAATTCGGCGCTGAGAAAAACTTGCAGGCCGCCGCCGAAGTAGTGCCGTCCGTGCAAAAGCCAGCGGTCAAAATCGTTGCCGAGAAAATGTCCGAGACTGCGGTTGCGGTGTAAATATTTATCAAACTCCGTCGGCGAATTGTAGGTGCGATTGGTGACGCGCGTGTATTCCGCGCCCAACGCCATACCTGAAACATTGCCCGGATCGGCGATCTCGCCGCCGAGAATCACGCCGATTTCATTCGGCTCCAAATCATCGATCACGCTCGCTTCGAGCTGGAAGTCGTCGATAAAAAGCTCGCCGTAAAATTCCAGTCCCGGTTTGGGGAAAAAGCTAAAATCAACCGCGCCCATGCTGTTGGCTTCGAGGCCGTCGTTCAGGATTTCGCCGTGATAGACGATGAACGGATTGAGAAAAAACCACTTCGGTCCGCCCGCCGTGCCGTACAAAACCGTCTGCGCCGCGCCGAGCTGCAATTTGTTATTAAAAAAAGAAAAATCAACGCGCCCGCCGGTGAGATAGCGCTCCGCTTTTGGCGCGCCAAGTGCGGCCGCCACTGAATCTGAAACGCGCATCGGGTCGAGCTTTCCGGCGAACCAGGTAAATTGGAACTTCTTCGAACGCCATTGAAATTGAAAATGGTCGATGGTGCGCGAATGATCGGACAGAATCAGCGAAGCGTCCCGCCCTCTCCCCCACCTCAGAAAATCGCGCCCGAATTTGAGCGAAAAACGTTCGCGGGCATAAATCCCGTAGGCCTGCTCGGTAAAAACGGCAATGTCGTTCCAGACCCGCCCGACGTAATTCGGATCAGTCAGCAGACTTTCGTCAAAATGCAACGCGTTGACGACATGAAAATTCGGCGAAAACGACGCGCCCATAAGAAAACGATTCGAAAGCACCGAGCGCGCTTCCCCGTCGATGCGCCCAAAGCGGTTCGAAGCAATCGCGCCAAGATGGAAAACCGGTTCGCCGTCATTGAGATCAAGTTTCGGCGCAAAACCATTTTGGAAATCTCCGAGGCGTTGATGGAGAAATTTCTCGAAACCAGTGTTGGTGGTTTGGCTTTGCAAGACGTTCGAAATTTGATGCACGGAAAAAGGCCGCGCGCCGCTGAAAAGCGTTTGGTTTGGATTTCTCAATCGCAGTTCAAGCAGAAAATCCTGCGCCCAATGGTAAGTTGGGAGCGTGAGATTTCGGTTTTGGGCGATTGTGTTTTGGAACGTGCTGATGACAATCAAGCACGTTGTGAGCAAGAATTTTTTAGCCATTTGTTGAAAAACTTGTTGGCGGATGCAATCCGTCGGCATTGGTGCGAAGCGCCTAAATTCCCCCCTTCGAAGGGGATTCAGGGGCGGACAGTTTTTTCACCGGCTCATCGACAAACTCGGGCTTCGAGCGCAAAATCCTGATTTCTCGTTCCAATGCTTCGCGTTGGAATGCAGCCCAGGCGCTTCGCGCCGCTCTCGCGCGGTATAGCGAGCGAAACAGTCCGCGAAGAGAATGGGCGCGAAGCGCCCCGGAACTGCATTCCCACGCAAAGCATGGGAACGAGAAAAAACTGTCCATCCTTGAAGAAGGGGGAATAACGCGCGCTTCGCGCGATTTGCTGAATAAGAGATAATGCTTGTTTCTAAACAGCGGCTGGAGCAAGGCCGTTGAGAACGCGGCGCGTTTTGGGGCGAACGGTTTTGCCGTTCAAACGCGCGCTAACGCCGGCTTGCAGTTTGCCGTTGGTGTGAAGCTTGGGAAGATGTTTGATGACTTGATCGATTTTTTGGACGTGCGCATTGGGAACGCCGTCCGTCGGAAACTCGCGCGGCGGGCCGAGGAATATCGTTTGGCAGCCAACAGCGTTGCCAGCCTGAACGTCTGAGACGGAATCCCCGATAAAAAAGCTCTCGCCAAGATTGAAATTGAAGTTCAATTCATTGTGCGCGCGGTAAAACATGCCGGGGCCGGGCTTGCGGCACTCGCAGCCGTCTTTTTCCAGATGCGCGCAATGGATGATTTTTTCGAGACGCACGCCGTTTTCGTGCAAAGCGGCGGTCATTTTTTGGTGGATTTCGTTCAGCGCGGTCTCACTCATCACGCCCTTGCCAACGCCCTGCTGGTTGGTGAGCACGACGAGTTTATAACCCATGTCATAAACCGTTTTGAGCGTTTCAACCGCACCGGGGACAAACTCAAATTCGTCCCAGCTTTTGACGTAATCGTTTTCCCTTTTGACGTTGATCACGCCGTCGCGATCCAGAAAAACGACGCGCTCTTCCTGGCTGCTGAGCAGGCGGCGGACGATCTGCGTCAAAACGTGATTCATGATGAGATGGAAATCTTCCGCGATGCCGTAGTTATAGCTGGACGCGACCAAACTCATGTCCGCCAACTTTGCGGACTTGCCGCCGCCAAAGCCGAGCAAGCCGATGGTCATCGCATCGCAAGCATTGGCGTATTCCAGCGCTTTGACCACGTTGGGCGAATTGCCCGAAGCCGTGATCGCGATCACCACGTCGCCGGGATTGAGATAATTTTTGAGTTGTTCGGTGAAAATATCGTCGTAAGAAATGTCGTTGCCGATGGCCGTCATCAGCGCGACGTTGTCGGTGAGACTGAGGGCGCGAAATCGTTTGAAATGCGGATCGTTTTCGCGAATCGTGCCTTTGCCCAAATCGCAGGCAAAGTGCGAGGCGGCCGCGGCGCTGCCGCCGTTGCCGATTACGAAAACTTGCTGATCGTTCTGTCGCGCGATCAGCAAGGTTTGAATAATATTGTCTACGGTATCAAAATCAATTTCATCCAGAGCCGACTTTAGTCCAAAGATGTAACTGTCAAAGTAGCTTTTAGTCGTGGTCATAGTATTGTGTTCTCCTGAGGTCGTCCTTACCGCGCCGGGTATCTTCTTTGATTAAAGATAACCTTGCTGCCATCCTGTTCGAGGAGAAACGGAAGCTCGCGCAAATCCTTAAGCGCTTGCCGCACCGTCTCTTGTCTGTCGCGTGGTACATAGAGAAGCAGAAAACCGCCGCCGCCAGCTCCGGCAACCTTTCCGCCAAGAGCGCCAGCATTTCGAGCTCTATCATAAAGTTCTTCGATCCTATCGTTGGAAATTTTACTCGCAAGCTGACTTTTGATCTGCCAGCTTGTGTGGAGCAGTTCGCCGATTCGCGGATAATTTCGGGTGACAACAGCTTCGCGTACGTGCGGCACGAAATTCTTGAGTTCGCGCAGTTGCGCCATCTTGTTCGCGGTCTTGGCTTTCTGCTCCGTCAGAATATCTTCGGACTTTCTTGTTAAATCCGTGAAAAATAATAGTAACTCCGAGCCCAATTTGCGAAATTCCGGCGGAGATAAATGTAATTTTCTCGTTTCAACGCTGTCGTCCTTGTGAAAAAAGATTTCCCGCGTCCCGCCGTACGCCGCGATGTATTGATCCTGTTTCCCAATCGGCTTTCCGCAAATCTCGATCTCGATTTCGCTCGCTTCGCGCGCCAGGCGCTCGGGCGTAACTTGTTCGCTCTGGAAGATGTAAAAAGCGTTCAAAAGTCCCACCGTCAAACTGCTGGAAGAACCCAAACCCGATCCTTCTGAAGGAATATCCGCAAGCATGGTGATTTCCACGCCCTTGGTGACGCCCGCCATGCGCATGGCTTCGCGCACCAGTTCGTGCTTCAGATCATCGATGGAATCGACGATTTCCTTGCGCGTGGAATTCACGTAGATTTTGTCGTCAAAGCGCTCCTTGACGATGACAAAAATATATTTGTCAATCGCCGTGCTGAGAACCGCGCCCCCTTCTCTGCGGTAAAACTCACTCAGATCGGTGCCGCCGCCCGCGAAACTGATGCGCAGCGGCGTTTGGGTGATGATCACGATTTAATCTCCCGCTTTGCGAACGACATTCAAATGCTTCATGCGTTTTTCCGCATACTCGAGAATGTCTTCGATGTCAGATTGTTCGTTGAGATAGCGCCAATATTCCCGGACGCTTTCCTGAATTGTACTTTTGGGCTTCCAGCCCAGGCTTTGCAATTTCGAGACGTCTGAACAAATGTTGCGCGTGTCGCCGAAACGGTAAAAATTGTCCAGCACCGGTTCTTGATAATGTCCGGTTTCTTCCTGCAAAATCTCATAAAATTCATTCACGGTGTAAGGCTCGCCGCCGCCGACGTTGAAAACCTGGTAGTCGGCGCGCTCGTTTTCGAGCACAAGCAGGTTGGCGGCGACCACGTCGCGATAGTTGATATAGTCGCGAATTTGCTTGCCGTCTTCGTAAATCATCGGGCGCTTTTTGAAATAGAGATGGAGCGCGAATATCCGCATGGCGCCGGAATAGGCGTTGTAGAACGACTGTCGCGGCCCTTGCACGATGGAATAGCGCATGGCCACTGAAGGAATTTCGTATCGCCGTCCCAAATGAACGGCGATGCTCTCCTCGGAATGTTTGGACAAAGCATACTGATTTTGCGGATTGTAGCACGTTTCCGGCGTGCGCGCCCAGTGCAGCGCGTCTCCAGTATCGGGGCAGCGATGTTCCCAATCGCCGCGCGCGAGCTGCTCGGCGGAGCGGATGTTCGGCACGAATTCATCACACGCCGAGGAGCGATACAATCCTTCGCCAAGCACCGCCTGCGACGAAGCGACGATGACTTTTTGCACCGGCAGCTTTTTCTCGACAATGATTTCGTAAATCAGCGCCGTGCTCACGCTGTTAACGTCAAAATATGTGCTGAAATCGGGGAGATAATCTTGATAAGCGGCGAAATGATAAACTGCGTCCACGCCCTCGAGGGCGTAGGTGAGCGTCGCTTTGTCGCGCACGTCGCCAAAAATAAATTCAGCTTCTTTGGGAATGTAATCCGGCTTGCCTTTGAGATGAACCGGCTGCTGCAAACAGTCGAGAATGCGGACGCTGTGTCCTCTTTTTAGCAATCCGTCAACTGTATGCGATCCAATAAAACCGGCGCCGCCGGTTACGAGAATTTTCATTTTATAGCATCCTTGCTAGATTTTGAAATTGGAGTAATGGATTAGACAGAATCTATAAATGCTTCAAAGAGCAAAGAAACTTTCAAAGACAAAATAATGGCAGGAAAAATCATTAATTTTAAACACGTTAATGGTTTTGCCTACCATCATTTTGCCTTCATTAAACCAACATAATTTTATGCGGCGATTCCTTGCGATATTCCTCACCGCATTCACAAACCGCCTTGTTGTCCGAAAAATCCAAATCTTTGGCGCACATGCAGACGAATCCGCGCAGGCGCGCCGGACTGCCGTAAACCAGCGCGAAGTCCGGCACGTTTTTGGTGACAACGGAACCAGCGCCGACCATTGCCCATCGCCCGATCGTCACGCCGCAAACGATCGTTGCGTTCGCGCCGACGCTGGCGCCGTCAAGAAAATGCGTCGGGATGAATTTTTCCGAAAAAGCTTTTGCGCGCGGGCGAAGGTCGTTGGTCAAAACGACGTTTGGGCCGAGAAAAACGCGGTCTTCCATACGCACGCCGTCCCAAACGGCGATGTTGTTTTTGATCACGCAGGAATCGCCGATCACCACATCGTTTTCAACAAAACAATGCTCGCCGATGTTGCAGTCCCGCCCGATTCGCGCCCCGGACATGACATGCGAAAACGCCCAAATCCGCGTGCCTGCACCGATGGTTTCCGATTCGCAAATCGCTTTTTCGTGGACAAAAGGAGTGTTCATTTCGTTATTTCAACGTTCGTTTTTAAACGCAGAGAGCGCTGAGATGCAGAGCGTCGCAGAGTTTTCTTTTTTGTTGGACACGAAATCGAAAGCGCTCAACTCTTTTGAGTTCTTCAGCTCCATGTCGTTTAGTGTCTGTTGAGTTATTTTTTGCCAAAACTTGGTAAAACTTTCCAAAACGCAGAGATGCGCAGAGAATCTTTAACTTTGAGTTCAATCCCGCAGAGTTCCAAAGTAAGATACCGCAAAAACATATCTCCAGATTTTTGTTTAAAAAAAACTCTGCGAAGCTCTCCGATCTCTGCGTCTCTGCGTTCAGTCATGAGGTTGAGTGCCTGTTGCCGCTTGGTTCCGGCTCGTCCGGGTTGGGATGAGTCGTTTTTCACGGGATTCACGGGATCGACTGAATTGTTCTCTCATTTCTTCATCCAGTTAATCCCGTTGATCCAGTCAAAAGAATAGCCGCTCACACTTTTCTACAATTCCACCCACGCGCCGTCCTTCGCCAATGAGGCGTCGACGCACTCGAGGGTTCGGACGACGTCGTAGCCGTTTTCGCCGTCGCTCAGGATTGGCAGATCGTTTTCGATGCACTCGATGAAATGGCGGCACTCAAGATCGAGCGGTTGCCCGCCAGGAATGGACGGGACGACAATGTCGCCGGGCTTGTAGGCCAATTGCACCGCTTCGTCGTCTTTCGCGCCAATGCGCGAGTCGATTCCTTCGCCGTAAACGCGGATTTTATCCACCGGCTGAATATCATCGTACGCAATCGATCCCGCCGCACCAAAGATTGTCATCCGGCGCGTCTTGTCGGAGTTGAGCCAATTCACGTAAACTTCGGCGCAACGGTTTTTTGAATACTCCAAAGTGACGACGACATTGTCCGCCAATTCAGGATTTTTAAACGCACGCCCGTGCGCCCGCAAACGCTTCGGTTTTTCGCCAAATAAATAATTGATGATCGAAAAATCATGCGGCGCCAAATCCCAAACAACGTTGACGCTGCTGACCGGAGGCCGCAAATTCATACGCCGCGCTTCAATGCAATACAAATCACCGATCCGGCCCGCGTCGATAAGTTCTTTCAAAGTCTTGATAACGGGATGGTACAAAAACAAGTGCCCGACGAGAATTTTCTTGCCGCGTTCCTCCGCCAGCTCAACCAATTTTCGTGCGCTCTCGCCGGAATGCGTAAACGGCTTTTCGACGTAAACGTGCTTGTCCGCCAGCAGCGCCTCTTTCGCGACCTCAAAGTGCGTATTGACCGGCGTTGCGATGCTCACCGCATCAATTGCAGGGTCGCGCAAAATCTGCCGAAAGTCTTCGACGGCTTCAACGCTTGGAAAAGTGTTTTGAACAAAATCCCGCCTGCCCGATTTTGGATCGGCGACGGTTTTTAGTCGGCAAGAATTGAGATTTGCGAAGGTGCGGATGATGTTTGCGCCCCAATAGCCCGCGCCGACAACGCCAATTGTGATCATTTTGAACGGCCTTTCGGTTAGAATCAACGTTTTCGAAAATCAAGCTCTCTGGCTTTGAGAGCAGGCCGCGCGGCAGAGGACAATCTGAAGATTGAACTACAAACGACGGTGCTTTTCCAACACTCAGAGCGAAAGCGCAGGCACAGTGGTTTGTAGTTCACACTTTAGTTTTTTTGTGACGTTCTTGCGGCTCTCTTGAAAGTCCCGTAGGGACGGTCGAAAATAGCCCAGGAGTGAACTCCTGGGGCAGACAACGTTTTGTTTGTCACCGTAGTCCCGTCAGGGACGAATGAAGTTTTGTCGCGCTCCCACAGTCTCAATCGTCCCTGACGGGACTTAAAATCATGCAAGACCTTTGGCTCCAGGCGATAAATCGCCTGGCTATTATCAATCGTCCTTCCAGGACTATCAAACGGTCGCTTAGAGATCAAGCGCCGCCCAAGCCCGAGAACACCACGCGCGCGGTGTTAAACAATATCCTGAAATCTAACCAAAAAGAATAATTTTCCGAGTAGTAGATGTCCAACACGACCATTTCATCGAAAGTGACCTTGTTGCGACCAAAAACCTGCCACAAGCCAGTCACGCCCGGGGTAACTTCGAAACGTTTTTTGTGCCATTCTTTGTAAAGCTCGTATTCGTACGGCAGGCAAGGACGCGGCCCGACCAGGCTCATCTCGCCGCGAATCACGTTGATGAGCTGCGGGAATTCATCGAGACTGAATTTGCGCAGGAACGCGCCGATTTTGGTGATTCTCGGATCCGCCTTGATTTTTTTGCCGTTTTTACCGTTGCGAATAATGTCAGCGACATGCTCGCGATGAATCGAATCATCAGCGGCGTGACGCATTGTGCGGAATTTATACCAAACGAAAGGCCTGCCGTGCTTTCCGATGACCGTGGTTTTGAAAAAAACCGGGCCCTTAGAAGTCAGTTTTATCAGGGAAGCGAAAACGAGCCAAAGCGGAGTCAGGATAAGGAGAATAGTCAGAGCGATCAATTTGTCGCAGAGCGTTTTCAGAAAACCTTTATAGCCGGGCATGTCTACAAAATTGAAAGTTGCAGACGGAAAGTTTTCGTTTTCCGCCAGAACCGCTTCCTTGGAAACCACTTCAAAGTGCTTACTGGCGATGGAAATTCTTCGGTGTGAATTCTTGCACCGGCTGAAAATATCGATAATTTTTTCGTAATCGATGGAGTTGATCGCGATGACAATTTCATCGACGGGATTCTTTTTTAGAATCGTTTCCAGATCAGCGATTTTGCCGAGGACTTTTCTGCCAAAAAGGGTCAGGTCTTGTTTTTCAGGATCATCATCCAAAAAACCGATTGGGTCGTGCACGAGACTTTCTTGCACGATGCTGGTCAGCAATTTTTGCCCGGCTTCGCCTGCGCCGACAATCAAAATGCGATTGCGAAAGATCGCGCTCTCCTGAAGCCGCCGTAGAATGTATTTCCGAAAAAATACCAGGCGGTTCAAAACCAGCATGAACAGGAGAGAAGCAAAATAAATTGAGATGGCGTAGCGCGAAGGCTCAATATAATATCCGGCAAAAAACAGGAAAACAATCACGGGGATGCAAAAAGCAATCAGGATCGATTTGAGAATTTCCGTGAATTGATCCGCTTTTTTGCGGTAAAGGGAGTGCTTATAAAGGTCTCGCGATTTGAACGCAAGCGGTAAGACCGCCGTGCCGATAAGGCCAATGATCAGCAGGTCATACGCTTGAAAAGCATTGACCAAATCGTGCAGGTTTGCTCTGTAGTGCAGCAAAATGGTAAACCCTGCCGCCGACCAAATCGAAATGACGTCTAAGCAAAGGAGAACATACTTTATAGGCGAGATCCTTCTCAGCATGAGCATAATCCTCAGGTTGTCGGTGCGTGATGCGTTTAATGCTCAATTCTTGGCTCAACAATGAGCGCGTATCCATCGCGGGATTTTCACGACTCTTGTAGAATTACGTTTTGAGAGTCGCGGCGGATTGGTTCGAATGATTTTTTTCCCTTCGTAGCCATATCGATGATCTTTCGAACAATTTCTTCCCGCACTGAAGGCAGAGCAAAAGTGAAATGCGTTGGAATTTCCCGCTTTGCGAGCGGAAGTTTATTTATATCATCAGTCGAGTCTAGAAAACTCAGCTTTTTTTCTTTTTCTAAATGCTGATCCACCGCACCTTTGCGAGCGGTGAAAATGCTGTAGGTCGGCACATTGAGCAATGCGCCTTCGCGATTCATCGTCCCGCCGCCGGAAACGACCACGTCGGAATGCCAGATCAATTGCAAGCCGGGCAGCGGATTTTCCGGGATAATCCAGTTGTCGAATCGCGCTTTCTCCTTCAGGAACGCTAAAAAGTCGCGTTTTTCAAAGGGATTCTTCGGCAGCAAAACGGTGTAGTATTTTTCCGAAGAGATCAGTCTTTCTAACAGCGTAAAACACAATTTTTCGCTGCGGGCGTCATGATAATTCCCCGCAGTGCCCGGCGGGCGCAGGGTCACCAGAATTTTGTCTTTCGGCAAGCGGTGTTTGCGGCGAAACCCCGGCTCTGGCTGAAAATTCTCGAGGTAAATGCACTCTTTAAAACCGTCGTATTGCGTGATCTGCTCGTTTTCAAACCCCAAACTCGTTAAATTTTCCGATGGGATAATTTTCGGGGTGCAGAATTTTGTAGCAAAGCGGCGAAAGACGCTCACGTCTGTGTATTCATAGTCCGCCATTACCAGGCTCGGGAGGCCGAGCATTCGTGCGCAAGCGGTTTGCGTGCGAGAACCGTGATTCACGGCAAGCTGAATCGGTTTGTTCCGAACAGCTGCGTACAATTGCGCCAACCGCAGCGCCAATGAGGCGGCTTTGACAAGCTTCTTCTTCCCGAAGCTGCGTCCAACGTGCAAGTACGGCAGCCCGCTTTGTTCCAGCAAGGCAATTGTTTGCGTATAATCTCTTGCCGTGCAGAGCACCTCCATCCCCTCATCGCGCAAGGCATGAACAATCGGGCTTAGAAGCGGTACGTGGGGCGAATTGTCGAAATCGATCCAGATCATTGTTTTTTGAGAAAAGCTGGTTTTGCCGCAAAAGCGAATTGGCTCAAAACTGTCAAAACTTGTGTGCGCTTGCGGTCGCCAATCTGCAAATCTTTTTTGCTACGAGTTGAGGCTTTGCGAATTTTTATTGTGAACAGCTTCCGCATCAATTCAATTCGCGCCGATGTGTATGGATTTTTGAGACTGCTTCAAGGATTGACTTCACGCCGTCCGGGCTGTCTAGTAAAACGTTTTGCGGCAGCCAGATCGCTTCCTTGTAACACGCATTCTCGGTTTCCGGCAAAAAAACGTCTTTATAGTTTGCTTTCGATTGCAAAGAGCGGCTGAATGACGCAAACGCCTGCTTCTGAAAAAGGGGTTGTTTGTAGAGAGGAATAGGATAGCCCGCGCTGCAAGGAATCCCTTCCGCATTGAGCGCCGTCACGAATTTCTCCTTGTTCAATCCATCGAACTCTGCGGAGTCGTAGCGAAAAATATAAAGGTGCTGCGCATGACCGGTTATGCGCGAGTCCTGACTCAGTGTCCAGACTCCTGGGGATTGCTTTAAACCCTTATCAAGGATTCTCGCACTTGCTTCCCGCATCGTAAACTGCTCCCTGTACCGAGATAATTGTGTGCGTAAAACAGCTCCTTGAAATTCTGTCATACGATAATTACCGCCCAAACGGTAATGTGCGTACCAAACGCCGCCTTCGTCGCGCCCGCAGTTGACAAAGCTTTTTGCCAACCGCGCAACATTTTCATCGTTTGTGAGAATAAGCCCGCCCTCGCCGGCATTGATATTTTTGGAAGATTGAAAACTGAACGTCCCCGCCGTTCCAAGCGCCCCGACTGGGTTGCCGCGCCAACTCGCGCCCGGCCCTTGCGCCGCGTCCTCAATCACCGCAAGCCCGCGCTTTTGTGCAATTTCCATGATTCGATCCATGTCAGCCGGACGGCCGGCAAAATGCACCGGAATCACGCCAAAAGTCTTTCCGGTGATCGCTTCTTCAACTTTTGCAGGGTCGATGTTGTATGTTTCGGGGTCAATATCGACGAATACCGGAATCGCGCCATTGTTCAAAACCGCTGTCGCCGTCGCAACGAAAGTGTAGGCCGGAACAAGAACTTCGTCGCCTGCTTGAACTCCGGCGGCGCGCAATGTGATTTCCAAAGCGGCCGTGCCGTTGGTGCAAGCTATCGCAAATTTTGCCTGGTGATATTCAGCAAACTCTCTCTCGAATTCTCGAACTTCGCCCCCGTCTATGCTGCCCCATTTTCCGCTCTCCAAAACACGCAGCAAGGCGCGCTCTTCCGCCTCACCCCAAATCGGCCACGCTGGAAACGGCTTTGTCCGCACCGGCGCGCCGCCATGAATCGCAAGCTTCATCTCTCCCTCCTGCTTACGGCTTTGAACAAATTGCGTTATAGATAATGGAATATGTTTAGGCGGGTGTTATTAAGTTTCTAAAGATGAAATTGAAAAACTCGAAAGTAAGCAGCTTTTCGGAGTTGAACTATTGCACCTGACTATTGCGGCAAAGCTCGTCCATTTCTCCATAACTCATATTCGCTGATATCAATCTCTTCGTTCCAGGAGATGGCGTAGCCGCCTTGCTCAACCTTCACGGCTTTGAAAAAAGCGTGATTTTTTAACGGAGCGAACATTTCCTTTTTAAGCAAAGGCGTGACGTCATAAGCCTTCTTTTCTTGATTATCAAACTCGACTAACAGAATATGAGTATCAATCGCTGTCGCCGATTTCACTTTGGGGTGTTTCATGTTTATTTCAACGGCGGTAGTTTTTGAAATTCTTGGCTGTCCCACATCTTCTTCAACGCGCTCTGGTTAATCTTAGCCCATTCAATTACAAGCTTTCTTGCTCTATTCGGCAAGTCGCCTTCCATCATTTCCAGAGTGTCGATATTGAATACGCCGATATGTTCTGCATAGACTGCATGGAAGTGCGGCGGCGGGTGGTCGCCAAAAAACAATTTGATAACGATACCGTAAAATCTTGCAACTTCAGGCATAACGGCTTCCAGTTCCTTTTACCAACCAGTAATTTGCTTCAATAATATACAATCCCAGCTCAATTTCAACAAGTTCAAGATTCCGGTTGGCAGACGGTCACTTTATACTGATAAAACGCCAACGCCAAAAACATCCACGCATTCGACCAGCGCATGAATGAAGTTTTGTTGGTGATCCAGCGATATTTGCGATAAAAAAAATAGCCGTCCGGATGCATCATGTTTTCAACCGCCCAATTCGCGACTTTTCCGGCCAATTCCAGGCGCCCAAAGCGCGTCAACGTCAAAATCGACTGCGCGACGGCGGTGGAATCGATTGGCCAGAGCGATTGATCGTAATATTTCGGCGCGCCGCTTTCGGTGAAAAAATGATCCAGATAAAACTCCATGCCCCTGTCAAACTGCGCGTCAAAAGAGCGGTCGCCAGTGTGTTCGCGATAAACGTCGAGGCAGTCGAGAACGTAGGCCGTGTGAAAATTATCCACCCACGTACGTTTGTCGCCGTGCGAATAGCTCCACGCCCCGTCCTCGCGCTGATAGGCCATGACGAATTCGATGGTCTGTCGCGCTTCGTCCGCCAGCTTTTGTTCATTCGTCAGCGAATAAACCTGCGCCAGCAAGCGCGCACCTTTCATCGTCGCGTTAAAAACAATCTGCGTGTCGCGCGGCGAATATGAATAGCAAAACCTACCGTTGCGCCAGGTTTTGTTGAGATCATTCAACACAAAATCCGCAGCTGAGATGCACAAGCGGCGCGCACGCTCATCCCGTGAAAGTTGAAAATACTCAAACAGCGCATTCGTGATAAATCCCGTCGCAACGACCGTCGGCACAAACGCCGGAATCGTGGCGTAACGCGCTTCCCAATCAAAATCATACCCCCAACACGCCCCGCTGTAGCCCTTGGATTGCAACGCTTCAAGCTTCTGCAAACAGACGTCAATTTCTCGTTCCCGCGCTTTGCGTGGGAATGCAGTCCCGGATGCTTCGCGTCCACTACATGGCTGATCGTCTTCAAGAGCGCGTTCTTCCTTATTTTCCAAATACCCCGATTGATTCGGGACTGAATGACATTTCACTGTTCTCAGTGCTTCCAAATACGCAAACCCCTGCAAACACAACCCAAACGTCACCGGATTTTCGCCCTTTTCAATCTTCAAAAGCGGGCGCAAATTCCATGGCAAACGCTTCAAAACCTGCTGCGCGCCAAGTCGCGCCAGACGATTATTTCGCAAAAAACGGCTTCGAAAAATCGGCGCGTTCAAAGCATCAAAAGGATCGTAACCGTGAAAATTTTCGGAGAGAATATATTTTTTTAACTGCTCAACATGAGCGCTGAATTTATTATACATTCGTCGTCAGTTTGAGTCAAAATGATAAGATCAAATAATTTTGACTTTAATCATTCTGACAGCCAGAAGAGAAATTGTGAATATTGACTACAGTTCCTTTAAGCAAGGATTCCAAAACCTTGAACGTTGCCAGCGTCGTAAGATAAATCGATTCAAACGTCAGTTCGGGCGTCTCTCTGCCTTGGCAAACATTGAAAAAATGCTCGACCTCCTCGCGATGCCCCTTGCCGCAGTCATACTTTTTCTTGCTGGCTTTGCGCCCGGCGTAAAAATCCACGCGGTTGAAATTTTGCATGATCGCCGTTTTCCCGCCGCACGAAACTTCGCAATATTCTTTCTCCAAGCTCGGCGTGCCGTTCGCGATGTAGAGCAAATTGCCAATCGAACCGTCTGAAAATTTGATCGAGACGTTGATGTTGTCTTTCGTCTCCACCGCCGTATTACGCGAATCAATCGACTCGGCGAACACGCGCACTGGATGCGCGCCAGTCAAAAACTGCATTGTGTCGATAAAGTGACAGCCCTCGCCAATCATTCTGCCGCCCTGCGCAGCGTCCTGCGTCCAATGTGTTTTCGGAATGAACCCGGCGTTGACGCGATAATTGATCACCATCGGCTCCTGCCAGTTCATAAAAAAGCGTTTGATATCCTGAAACGGCTGTGAAAACCGGCGGTTGAAGCCGACGGCCAACGCCACGCGCTTTTTCTCGGAAACTTTCTCCCAGGCTTCGCGCACCGCCTGCAATTCCTCCGGCGTCACCGCCAGCGGTTTTTCCACAAAAACGTGCTTTCCAGCATTCAAAGCATCGATCACAAACCGTGCGTGCGAATCGTGGCGCGTGGCGATGAAAACCGCGTCGAGGTCTTCGGCGGCGATCACTTCCTGCGCCTCGGTCGCGCCAAAAGAAAAGCCGAATTTGTTCGCGACCGCTTTGGCGTTCACCGGACGTGATGCGGCAATGCCCTGCAATTGCACCGTTTCTTTCGGCAAGTTTGGCAGCAAGTACGACTGCGCAAAATTCCCCGCGCCGACAAAACCGATTTTGACTTTTTCCGTCGCATGAAATCCGTTTTGCGAGATCGTCGAAGCGCCGTTTTGATAAAGCCCGTTGTGAAACTTGAGCTGTTCGGGATATTGCAGCAAAACGCCAAGAAATTTTTCCTTGCGCTTTCCGGTGATCATCTCATACGCGGTCAGCGCGTTTTGCACCGGAATCGTGTGGCTGACCAACGCTTTGAAATTCAGCTTTTTTTGCTCGACCAAATCGAGCACCGCTTCCATGTTACGATTCTCCGTCCAGCGCACATAGCCGACGGGATAATCAACGCCTTTTTCTTCGTAATCCGCGTCGTAGCGGCCGGGACCGTAGGAGCAGGAAATTCGGAGATCAATTTCTTTTTCATAAAACGGCGAACGCGGCAGCTCCATGCCCACTACGCCGACGATGACGATTTTCGAGCGTTTCCGAGCAAATTGCAGCGCCATCTCCAACGGCTGGTTTGACTTTGTGGAAGCCGTCAAAATCACCGCGTCCGTGCCGTGCCCACGCGTGAAACTTTCGACCTGCGACGCTGCCTCGCCGCCGCTCAAAATGCAATCGTCACAGCCAAGCTCTTTCGCGATTGAAAAATTATCGTCCGAGATATCCAGCCCGATCACGCGGCAGCCGTTCGCTTTCAATAATTGCACAGTGATCAATCCCAGCAGCCCCAGCCCGACAACGGCGACGCTCTCGCCCAAGCGCACGTCCGCCTGCCTAACGCCCTGCAGCGCAATCGCGCCAAGCGTGGTGAAAGCCGCGTCTTCGAAAGCCACCGAATCCGGGATTTTCACCGCCAGATTTTGCGGCGTAAACCCGACTTCCGCGTGCGAAGCGTAACCCGCCCCGGCACACGCCACCCGGTCGCCCGGCTTGAATTTATCGCATGACGATTCCAGCACGATCCCGGCGGCGCTGTAGCCCAACTCTTTATAATTGTCGAGACGATTCTGAACTTTCTCATAAGTCGCGCCAAGCCCCTCTCGCTTCACATTGTCGAGCACTTGCTTCACCAAATCTGGCCGCGATTTCGCCTTCCCGACCATCGACGCCTGCGCGGTTTCAACGGAAGTGCGTTCCGTCCCCGCGCTGATGAGCGAGAACTGATGATGCACCAAAATCCCGCCCGGTTTCAACACCGGCGCCGGCAGTTCCGCCACCTCCATCTCGCCGGTTTTTTGATATTGTATAACTTGTTTCATGGATGATTATCGTTAAGTAGGAATAGGTTTGTTAAAAATTTGGAGCCTTGTTAAGTAGAAGCTTAAGTTCGGAAAAATCCAATTCCATCGAATTTTCGGAAGAATAAAACAACTCGACAAAAGCGATGTAAGTCAGAGTCGAATACAACAAATCCTTCGCCGAATACGCTGACGGCTCACCATTTTCGAGCGCATTTTTGAAGGCGGCGTACATGCGTTTGTGCCCTTTGTCTCGCCGTAATTTGCGCAATGTTTTCACCGCGCCTTTTTCCCAGATTCTCATGCGCAGATAATCATCGATGCGCACTTCAAAGGCTTCGTTTTTGATCGAAATCCGCTCCTGCACCCCGCTCGTGCCGTCGCCGAGATCGGAAGGAATGAAATTGACCATCGAGCCGTCTTCGAAATGCAGCGTGAAAATCGAATAATCGATGCCCAGCGCCTCGTTCTTGGCAACGCTCACGCGCGTCGGTTTTTGATCAATCCAGAAAACCGCCAAATCGATCCAATGACAAAGATTTCCAGTGACGCGGGTGCCTTGATTCGGAGCAAAATACCAGTGATCCTGCGTGATCTGCGCTTCAGTGATCTGCACATTGATCATCACCGGCGAGCGATATTTTTCGATCAACGATTTGACATCATGATTCCAGGGAATGAATCGCCGATTGTAGCCAATGAAAACGCGCTTGGGATCGAAAACTTCGAGCAGACGACGCAAATCATCACGCGTCACGCACGGCGGCTTTTCGATAAAAACCGTTGTGTCGGGAAATTCGAGCAGGCGACAGGCTTGCGCGGCGTGGTGCGAATGATACGACGCGAGAATCGCGCATTTTTTATGTCCGTCCGAGAACGTCGTCAGCGCCGAATCAAAATCGTTCGTGCGATGCTCAAAACCTCGCAGCCATTTTGCCTGCAAAACTTCATAATTGAAATCGACCGCCGCCTTTGGATTAAATTCTTCGAACGCAGACAGCACCGTCGTGCGGACATAATCGCCGCAGCCGATCAGATACAAATCAAACGGCGCTTCGGCAGTCTTTTTTCTATTTTTCGAATCGAGCAGAATCGGCTTGAAGCGTTTTTCCGCTTCGCCTGACGACGCTTTTTCAGAATATCCAATAAAAGGATCGAATGCTGCGAAAGCGTCTTCGGCGGCAATTGTTGGCGGCGTGTCAGACTTCGACTCAGGCAAAAAATAATAAACCGGCTGATCGAGCGAATGCTGAAAGCCTGCGTAGAATTCGTCTTTGCCTTTCAATTTCACGATCAGGAAAACGCTCTTCGACGCAATGCGCGAATAAAACCGTCGCGAGACAAATTTCCGCCACAGGCTTGCAAGACCTTCCCGCATCAGAAAAAACAGGAATTGCTTGCGCATATTTTGATGCCGGAAAAGCTTCGTCGTTTTCGCCGCCGGGTGTTTTTCAACGATCTCCACTTCATCGCGGCTGAACGCGACGAGATCGTGATAATCAAAAGGCCGCCACGATGGCGCCGAATGAACGCCGTTAGAATCGCTGTTTTTCAAGAGTTTTCCGGATTTTAACACATTCGCTGGCGGGTTGTCAACAGGGGGCATTATCTCTCGTGC
>CAXHAT010000149.1:0-20213 GCA_964014485.1 uncultured Deferribacteres bacterium | reverse complement strand
GGGCTCGGAGATGTGTATAAGAGACAGGGAGAACATTTTGGCGCTTCCAGTAAACGTGAGCTGACGATTTTACTCACGCGCATTATGTTCCCGTTTTTGGCGTTGGTCTCATTCGCGGCCATTGCGATGGGCGTTTTGAACAGCAAGAAAATCTTCGGCGTCCCGGCCTGGGCCTCCTCATTTTTCAATATAACTTCTCTCATTGTCGGCGTTGCGGGCTATTATTTTATGCCGATGATTGGCTGGCATCCCGCCGCCGGGATGGCCTTCGGCTTTTTGGCCGGCGGTGCCGCGCAGTTTGCTTTCCAAATCCCAACGCTTCACAAAATTGGCTTTCGTTATCAGCCGCTGTTTCGATTTAACGATCCGCGATTGAAGCAGGTGCTCAGACTCATGGCTCCGGCCATTCTTGGCGCTTCGGCTTTGCAAATCAATGTTTTTATGAACACGATTTTCGCATCGGAAGGCGAAGGCTGGATTACGTGGCTTACGCGCGCTTTTCGCTTGCTCCATTTGCCAATCGGCGTGTTCGGCGTTGCGATTTCAACCGTGGCATTGCCAAATTTGGCGAGACTTGTTGCGGAGAATAAACTTGATGATTTCAAATCAAGCTTCCAGGACAGCTTCCAGCTTGTTCTGTTCTTTGCTTTGCCCGCAACCATTGGCTTGATGCTTCTGGCGGAGCCGTTTTGCCGTTTGATTTTTGAAGGCGGCCAAACCACGCCTGTTGATACTGCCGCAACTGCGTCGGCGTTAAAGATGTACGCGATCGGTTTGTGCGGATTCTCGGCAATCAAAATTGTCACCGACGGTTTCTACGCTTTTCAAGATACGCGCACGCCCGTTTTGGTGAGTCTGGGGACAATTGCGTTGAATATTACCTTGAATGCTATTTTAATTTATAAATATGGAGCGGGACACGAAGCCATTGCCATGGTAACGGCGATTTCCGTATCTCTGAATTTTGTCACGCTGACAGTTTTATTGCCTCGAAAGAGCGGGAAGTTGGGTTTTGCTCAAATGGCGCCTGGTTTCCTGCGGCTTTTTATAGCGGCGACCGGTCTCGCTGTAATTGTAGAAGCGACGCGATGGCTGATCGAACAGCGCTTTGGCAACGCCGCGCTCTCGGCACAGTTTGCCGAGCTCTTTGCGCCAATTATCTTAGGCGCCGCAGGCTACTTCATAATTTGCAAGTGGTTAAAGGTGAAAGCGCTTTCCCAACTTTTAGGTGCGCTCGGCAAAAGAAAACGGAATTGAGAGACGAGCTGAAAAGATAAGTTCGCTGATACTCATTTAAGGATTCAATTTCGATGCTCGATTCTTCGCAAAAACTTGAGAATCTTCTTGAGCTAGCGGTTATTCTTGGGCGACAGAGTGACGCCAAAGAGGCGCTGCGCATAGTTTCACAAAAAACCTGCACGCTGCTCGGCGCGGAAGTCGCTTCGATTATGATGATCAATCCCAAAACCCGCGATACCGTAAAAACGATCATCAAGGAAGGCAAAGATATTGACCGGCGGCGCTATAGTTTGGCGCAGGCAAATATCGTTGGCTGGTGCCGCTACCACAAAGCGTCGTTCCAAACGGATGATCTTAAAAATGACGACCGTTTCACAGCAGGATTGTTCCAGGATGGGCTTGTGAAATCGGCAATGTGCGTTCCGCTCATAGTTGACGAAGACGCTATCGGCTACCTGGTCGCGATGAACAAAGGCGACGAAGCGGTTTTTGATCAAGCTGATTTTGAGTTGCTGGAGAAATTAGCGGCCATTTCAGCGCCTTTTCTGAGCAATGTCCAATCCGCCCAGGAATATTTTAACACGCCGCTGCCGGACGCCTCTTTGTTCGCGAAGTTTGAGGCATTTGGCCTGCTTGGAAACAGCGAGCCTTTTACAGAACTTTTGCGCGCAATTGACGCCGCCGCGCGTTGCGATGTGCGCGTCCTTTTGCAGGGACAGAGCGGTGCCGGCAAAGAGTTGGTGGCAAAAGCCCTGCACAAACTTAGTGCGCGACAAAACAAGCCGTTTGTGGCTATTGATTGCGGCGCGATCCCGGAGCATTTGATCGAGAGCGAGCTTTTTGGGCATGTCAAAGGCGCGTTCACCGGCGCGACGCAAGATCGAAAAGGCCTGTTTGAAGATGCGGACCGCGGCACATTATTCATGGATGAAATCGCAAATTTGCCCATGGACATGCAGGCCAAGCTTATGCGCGTTTTGCAGGAAGGGGAAGTCCGCCCCGTCGGCGGCAATCGCACCAGGAAAATCGACGTACGCATAGTTTCAGCTTCGAGCGCATCGTTGACGGACTTGGTGGCGGATCAGAAATTCCGCGAAGATTTATACTATCGCTTGCACGTCTATCCGATCTTGATTCCTTCGCTTGAAGCGCGCAGCGACGATATTCCGAATTTGGCAAAGCGTATGCTGGCAAAATTTGCAAAGCAGCAAGGCAAGGAAATCTCAGGTTTTGACAGCGAAGTCGTGCGTTTTTTGGTTGGACGAAAATGGCCGGGAAACGTGCGCGAACTCGAGAACATGATTGAGCGTTTGGTCACGTTGTGTCCGCCGGGGAAAACTGTGATTGACGCGGCCTTGCTGCCGAAAGATTTGCGTGACGCCAAGCAGCAAAACCAGACGGCTGAACTGGATTTTAGCGTAACGCGATCATTGGAAGAAAAAGTGTCGGACTATGAGCGACAATTGATAGAACATGCGTTGAAAAAGCATGGTTGGAATCAATCTCAAGCCGCGCGCGAATTAAAAACACTGGTTCAAACGCTGCGCTACAAAATGAAGAAATTGGGAATCGCTCCCGCTCCGGAAACCGAGACGTAGAGATTGACGGTGGCCTTCTTTTAAAATCAAACGCGTTTTGATTCTGAGTAACTCTTTTCGGAGACGACGATTCATCGTCGCCAGTGACGGCAGATCGCGCTCAAACGCTGAGGCGTTTGACTTCGAAGTTACTCCCTGATCAAGATTGTAAGTGCGGATGATTAGCCGAGCAGTTGGCTAACGCCTTTGAAAATTCCCTTGGATTCGAAGGTAAAAATAACTTATTTGACTGATGTTACGCGCCAGCTATGAAACCAAAGAAACTCCTGTTAAAGTCATTCCCGCCTGCGCGGGAATGACGTAAAAGCGACGTTTCTCTGGCGACGTTTCGGAAATTTCCAAGAGTGCGTAATATCAGTTATTTGAAAAATGTTTTTTCGCGTCGCTCTAACGGGCTTATTCAGAATTCCAGTACTGACAGGAAGAAATTGTTTGGGAGTTGAGTTGTAATCGCGTTTGCGTCAACAAATTATGAGATTCAGAAAGAGATGGCTGATCGCTTTCTTGCTATTCTCAACGATGATCGCCTCGATTGAACTAACAGCGAGTACAGTAGAGAAAGAAAAAAAAACGAAAAAACCGAGTGCGCTTGACGACAGCGTTCGCGTTTATCCGAAAAAAATGTCGTCCCACACGACGTTGGAAAAGATTGTCAACGTTCCCGGAACCGTGCTTAATTTGCCGTTCCGGCTTTTTTTTGGCGCCATTGGAAAAACGGCCGGATTTGTCTATGAATCGCCCTCAACCAAATGGGTTCGCGACCTGGCTTTTCCAAGAATCAGAATTCGCGGCGTGCAGGTCATAGGTTCAAATCGTTCCGGTTTTGGCGTAAGGCTTTATCACAGAGATCTGTTGGGACAAGGCTCACAAGTACAAGCTCGATTCTCGCATGGTTTTTTCGATAAACGGCAAAAACACTATTTTCGGATTTTAGACGTCCCTTTGGGAAATCGCGTTTTCGGATCGACCTTTGTCCAATACCGTTTTCTGGCCGAAGAGTCGTTTTTTGGTCTCGGCCCAAACTCCAGGTTCGAAAATGAATCTGAATACGCGATGGAAAAAATTACGGCGAGAGCGCAAATTGGGCCTCAGGTCGGCAAAAACTCCAGGCTGCAATTTTTTACTGAATTCAATCAATTTGAACTTTTCGATGCGCTTGAAAGCGACGCGCCTTCTTTAACCGATGTTCCAGCGGACTCATTGCCGGGTTTGTCGGGGCGAACCAAAATCCAGAGTTTCGGCGTTACAATTTCACATGATTCCCGAAACTATTCCGGTTTGACGACGACGGGTTGGGAAGTGGAAGCGTCAGCAAGTTTAAACTCACAAATTCAGGGCGACGCGTTCCGCTATTTGCGCTTTTTCGTGGACGCCAAGCGGCATTTGCATTTGTTTTACTTGCGGAGGCTTACGTTGCGATTCGCTGTGGAGAGCAATCAGCCGCTGAATAATCGAGACGTTCCATTTTATAATCTCAGCTCATTTGGACGTAGAGAGACAATGCGCGGCTATACGCGAGGCCGTTTTCGCGATAAAGACGTCATATTTGGCTCAATGGAATACCGCTACCCGATTTGGCGGTTTTTGGATTGGATGTGGTTCATGGATTATGGACAGGCCGCTCCGAACATTCTCGAAGAATTCGATTTACAGAATTTTGCCCTCACAGGAGGCGGAGGACTGATTATGCGAACGCGAGACGCGCGGATTTTGCAAATACTCTTTGGCGTAAGTAAAGATCGAGCGCGACTCTATTTTGTTTTAAGATAGGATGAAATGACTGCTACATGGATAACATTATTTGCGATATAGACGGCGTTGTTTTACATGATAATTCAATCATTCCCGGTGCGGATAAATTTGTAAGCAAGTTGCTCGAAAAAAAATACCCGCTACTTTTTCTTACCAACTACCCGTCCCAAACGCCCGCTGATTTACAGAACCGATTGCGCACGGCAGGCTTGGATATTCCCCAGGAAATGTTCTACACGTCCAGCATGGCAACCGCCGCTTTTCTTAAGAAGCAAACCGGCAAAAAGGCGTACGTTATCGGCGACGGCGCTTTGACCCACGAGTTGTACAGCATCGGCTTCGCAATGACGGACGTTGACCCCGAGTACGTCATTGTTGGGGAAACCCAAGCGTATCATTGGAACATGATTCGTAAAGCGTCTTCGTTCATTATGCAAGGCGCGCGCTTTATCGCTACTAATCCAGACGTCGCCGGGCCCAAAGGCTACCCCGGCTGCGGCGCGCTCTGCGCTCCCATTGAGCGTATTACCGGAATTAAACCGTTCTATATCGGCAAGCCAAGCGCCTGGATGATGCGAGCCGCGCTGAACAGCATTGGCGGGCATTCTGAAAATACCGTGATTATCGGCGATAATATGCGGACGGACATTCTCGCGGGCATTCAGGCCGGCATGAAGACGATTCTTGTCTTAACCGGCGTTAGTCAAAGGGACGACCTGGACAAATTCCCCTGGCGGCCAACTTGGATTTTCGATTCAGCAAAAGACATAGATATTTTATAATTGGAACACCTTGGCATGGAGAGCTACCCGGCTCCATCGATGCGTATACAACGCTCTGATACAATCTGGCTGACAGTTACCGCGATTTTAACCATCCTGCTCTGGCAAACGCCGCAAGGCAGATACTTGCTTTATCCGTTCACGATTCTTGGAACATGGTTTCACGAGATGGGGCACGGCCTAATGGCGATGCTGCTTGGCGCGGAATTTAGAAGTTTGGAGATTTTTTCAAACGGCTCCGGGATTGCCACGCATACCGGAAAGGTGGCCTTCGGAAGATTTGGGCAGGCTCTTGTGGCTGCGGCAGGACCTATGGGGCCGCCTATAGCGGGCGCCATGTTGCTGCGTGTTTCGCGCTATGGAGACGTCGCCAAGCTTGTGCTGACTTTGTTTGGGCTGGGGCTAATTATTTCCGTGGTCATTTGGGTGAAGACCGTGGTCGGCGTTGTCGTCATCTCACTTCTCGGCGTCGTCATCCTTATAATCGGGCTGCAAAAAGCGTCGGGACTACAAAGAGCCGCGTTGCAGTTTCTCGGAGTTCAGGCTTGTATCAGCACATTCCGGGATTTTAACTACCTTTTCACTGCGGGCGGTTCAATTTCAGGACAACAATTCGCTTCCGACACAAGCGTTATTGCCAACCATCTCTTCTTGCCGCATTGGGCGTGGGGGCTTTTGCTGACGCTTTTTTCTCTTACTATCCTGTTCAAAAGCCTCAAAGCAAGCACGCGCTGACTTACCGGATTCTTCTTTTCCGACTTGAATCTCGCCGAAAGCCTGTGTGAACGTCGCAATTCTGCGTCGGTTCTGTTTCCATAATGAAAACTTCCTTGAACACCAGATTGCCCGGACATTCGTTGTTGGCCAATTTTTTTGAAGCGTTGCAAATTTCCAGGCGAAGCACCGTTTCCGGCATGATGAAATCTTCTTCCGGCAGGGCCAAGGAATCGTGAACCGATTTCATGTATGGCGCCCAGATGGGCAAAGCAACGCGCGCGCCGTCTTGTCCGGGACCAAATGTTTGAGCTGGATTGTCAAACCCAACCCAGACGCCGGTGGCGATTTGCGGCGTAAAACCGACAAACCATGCGTCCGTGTAATCGTTCGTCGTCCCGGTTTTTCCTGCGGCGGGACGATAAAATTTGTACATCCAGCGCGTACGTCCGCCTGTGCCGCCGTCAACAACGCCGCGCAGCAAATCCGTGACGACAAATGCCGTTTCTTTTTTGATCGCTTGCCTGGAATCTGCAAAATTTTCTTCTATAACATTGCCGTAACGATCTTTGATTTGCGTGACAAAAATTGACTCTTTCAGAATTCCCTGATTGGCAAAGGCGGCGTATGCCTGTGTAATCTCAAGCGGAATGACTGATCCCGATCCCAGCGCAATGGCGTCGACTTCGGGGATGCGTGTCGTCAGCCCCAACTCTTTGGCGTAACGAATCACGGTTCTTGGGTTGGTAATATTCTGAATCAAGCGGACGGAGATTAAGTTCAAGCTCTTCTTCAAACCTTCCCGAATGGTTGTCAGACCGCCCATGGTTTCACCGTAATTGTGGGGGCTCCAGCGCTGACCGGACTCAAGAAAAACCACAACAGGCTGGTTGAGCAACTCCAAAGTGGCTGGGTAGCCGTTGTCGATAACCGCAGTATACAAAAATGGTTTAAATGCTGAACCCGGCTGGCGTTGAGCTTGAATCGCTCTGTTAAACTTGTATTTTGAAAAATCCCGCCCGCCAATCATAGCGACAACGTGCCCGTTGCTCGGATTGATTGAAACAAGTGCGGCTTGAACTGGAACGATTTCCGTCAGCAGCGAATCGACAAGCGCCGAATCCGCGACGATTTGATTGAAAGTTTTGCCGACCTTCTCAAGCGTTTTCTGCGTGATCAGTTTTTGCAGCTCGCGCCTGTTCTTCAGAATCCGTTTATTATTCCGCCGCTGCATAACGTCGATTTGTTCGTCGGCGTATTTCTCCGCAAGAAATTGAGCGCGGCTATCGAGCGTCGTGTGAATTTCATAGCCGCCGTCGTAAAGTTCCATGCCGAGCTTTTTCTGCAAATCCTGCCGGATGTGTTCAATAAAATAGCCTCCCAAACCGTCGTTCGGTTTGGGCTTTTCCGGCAAAACGCCAAGCGGAGCGTCGACCGCAACGTCATACTCTGCGCGCGTAATCATTTCTGTCTGCAACATGCTGTAGAGAACAAGATTCCTGCGATTTCTGGCGCGATCCGGGTTCACGTACGGGCTCAATGAAGCCGGTCTGTTTAAAACGCCGGCGAGCATGGCGCATTCCTGCAAATTGAGATCACGCGCGTCCTTGGCGAAATAAAACCGCGCCGCCGATTCCACGCCGTAGGAGCCGTGACCAAAATTCATATAGTTCAAATACAGATCGAGAATTTCGGTTTTGGTGTAAGTTCTTTCAATCTCAATCGAGGTGATTTGCTCGCGCAGTTTTCGGGTGAATGTCTGCTGCAGGCTCTGATTCATATAAAGTTGTCGAGCCAATTGCTGGGTGATGGTGCTTGCTCCTTCAACAAGTTCAAACGCCATTATATCAACTATGATCGCTTTTACAATCCGAATTGGATCGAGTCCCCAATGTTTGAAAAAACGACGATCTTCGATGGAAACGAGCGCTTTCCAGATGTGGGGCGGCATTTCGGTAATCGGGACGTAAGTGCGCCGTTCCTTGTGGAAAGTATGGATGAGTTTACCGTCTGCGGAATATACTTTTGAGGCAAGCTTTGGCGTGTATTCTTCAAGATTGTCCAGTGAAGGCAGGCCTTTGGCCAGGTATGAAAAAAGAGCCCAACCGGCTATGACGACGACCAAAAAGCTCCCGGACCAAAGCATGATTTTTTTATTCATTCTGTCACCTTTTCATTCGCTGCGACGCCTTGCGGCCTGACATAAATTCTATTTGACGGCCACTGATACAAACCAATCTCGCCATTTTCAATTCGGCAAAAACTAAAGTGATTGATCCAGTCGCCAAGGTTAATGTAATGATTCCCGGCATTAATTTCGTGAATTGCCTTGTGCGTGTGGCCCATTATAAAGACGTTGAAACCCTCATTAAATTTTCCTTCAGCGACTTCTCTGTATTCTTGCGATAGAATATCCGGCTTTGCGCCTTTGTGTCTGCTCTCCTGTGAACGCCGTTTGGCGAACGGTATGCCAATATCAGGATGCACCCAGCGATATAGTTTTATGTTAACCTTGTTTTGAAGCACGCCCTTTAAAAACCGGTACTTTTTGTCGCTTTTTGCGAGGCCGTCGCCGTGAGAGAGAAAAATGTTAAAACCATGAGCGGCGATTTCTAACGGTTTTTTGTGGACGGAAATACCAATCTCGTCGTTGAAAAAAGAATCGGCCCACAAGTCGTGATTGCCAATCAAATAATGGATTTCTCTTCCGTCAAGAGCAAAACGATGCAAGGCGGAAAGGAGACGAAAATGCTTGCGAGGCACGACTTCGCGATATTCGAACCAAAACTCGAACAAGTCTCCAACTATGAAAACCGCCGAATCTTCTTGTAACGTCGATTCAAGGAACCGAATCAGCTTTTGTTCTCGTTTCAAATCGTCTTTGAGCAGCGGCGCGCCCAAGTGAACGTCAGAAAAAAATATGAGCGGTTTTTGCGCTCCAGGGTGCGCTGTTCGGTCGTTTTTTTGAGCGTATGATTTCAAGTTTTCAGTCATAAAAGGATTTGTGAGTGGTGAATTAAACAAAGTCCCCGGCAATATGCAAGGCATACGTTTTAGGGCGTCTTAGTTCACTGGAAATATGTTGACAATCAATCGTTGTATCATTATTATTACGCGTTTTTTGAACCCGTGGCGGGATTCATAAATTAATTTTTTTAAATGAATTACGCTGTGCGGGACGTTGGAGAAGTTATTAGAAAGCGGAGAATTGAGAGATGAGTTTGGATGCATTAGGAATGGTCGAAACAAAAGGCTTGGTCGGTGCTATCGAAGCAGCTGATTCAATGGTCAAGGCCGCGAAAGTTTCTCTCGTTGGAAGAGAGCAAGTCGGCGGCGGACTCGTCACCGTTCTTGTCCGAGGCGACGTTGGCGCCGTAAAAGCGGCGACAGATGCAGGAGCCGCTGCGGCGGACAAAGTTGGAGAATTAATCTCGGTTCACGTCATCCCGCGCCCTCATGCTGACGTTGAACAAATATTGCCAAAAGCCAAGGGCTAACGCGTTTTATCTAACATTATTTATTTCGCGCTCTGATTTTTTCAGAAGTCCAGGCTATGCAATTCTCCGAAACCGCAGCCGAAGTCCGATTGCCGGCATATGCGAAAATTAACCTCGATTTGCGCATCGTCGGTAAACGGCCTGACGGCTATCATGATATCCAGACGCTCTTCCAGCAAATTTCACTTCAAGACAACCTTCAAATAAAAGCCTTTCCTTCAAAAGAAAATCAGATTTTTTTGAAAGTCGACAAGCCGAATATTCCAGACAACGAAGACAATCTAGTCTGGAAGGCGGCGCGTGCTTTTTTAACTTCCATCAGCCAAACTTTCACGATTGAAATTTTTTTGGAAAAGAGCGTTCCCGCAGGAGCTGGTTTGGGAGGCGGGAGCAGTGACGCGGCAGCGACTCTCATCGGGCTTAATCTGCTAACAAAAGCAAACGTTTCTGTCGAAGAGCTAAAAAAAATGAGCGTCAAGCTTGGCGCTGACATTCCGTTCTTCCTCACTGGAGGCGCGGCCTATGCGGAAGGGGTCGGCGATCGTTTGGAACAAATTGATTCGGCGATCGAATTTTGGGCGGTTGTCGTGGTTCCGCCTGTTCATATTTCGACAAAATGGGCATATTCGAACATTCGAATTCCCTTGACAAGCGGTGAAGATGGTATTAATTTTACGCGTTTTTTTCAAGCTCAGGATCGGTTGCAGGAATGGCGCAATGTTTTTAGAAATGATTTTCAGGAGCTGGTCTTTAAACATTTTCCAGAGCTTGCGGAAATTAAACGAGCATTATATGCGCAAGGCGCAATCTATGCAAATCTTTCTGGAACAGGTTCAGCGCTTTTTGGTTTATTCAACACGCAGAGTCAAGCGCGGACGGTCGGGGAGATGTTCGAAAAGAACAATTTTGTGAGCGTTGTCGAGCCAACCGCATGGGGGATGAGAGATGTATTTGAAAAAATCAAAAAATAACGCTTTTTACGAAAAGGCTTTTCCGGCTGTCGAAAGCGGCGTCTGGAGGGAGAAATGGAGATTACTGAGATCACGATCAGTATTCGTGATGAAGACAAGCTCAAAGCTTTTGTAAATGTCATATTCGATGATTGCTTCGTTGTGCGGGGCATGAAAATCATCAAGGGTACGCACGGCTATTTTATCAGCATGCCTAGCCGAAAAATGAGTGACGGCGCTTATCGAGACATCGCGCATCCGATCACGAATGAGTTTCGCGCAAAAGTAGAAAGCGAGATTCTGAAGGAATATATTCGAGTTCTCAATGATGCGGGACTTCCTGTTGATGATGAAGTCACCAGAGTCTTACACAAGATTGGTCAAAACGACTGATTTCGCTATTTTTTGTTCTTAAGCCCTGGCAAAGGATGATATTCCTGCAGCGCTCGCCGCCTACATTTTTGCGGGGCGATAACAGAAATGTCTTCAGAACGGCAAAGCGGGATTTCTGCAATTGGCGCAGCCGCAATAAACTCTTTGGCACAAAAAGCGTCAGATAGTAAATTCCTGTCAAAGCTTTATTGTTGAGAAAGCGAAAATAATAGTTGAATTTTTAAGAAAATAGTTTAAATTCCACGCTTTCCAAAAGCGCATGTTTTGAAACCTTGAGTGCATTCTTGAGGTTTTGAATTCACTGGGGCGTCGCCAAGTTGGCAAGGCACAGGATTTTGGTTCCTGCATTCGAAGGTTCGAGTCCTTCCGCCCCAGCTTTTTTTAAACCAGAATGACGAAGACCGACTGTTTTCGTCATTTTTATTGTACGGCAAAACCGGCAGCGTGTATGACCCTAAGTCCCATACATCAACGCCCGCCTAAAATCTTTTCAGGCAGATCGAACCCGGAATTGGCAAAGAAGATTGCCGATTACCTGGATATTCAGGTTGGCCAAAGCATAATTAAAGATTTTAGCGATGGGGAAATTTGGGTCAAGTACAACGAGAATATTCGCGGCGCGGACGTCTTTTTAATTCAATCGACGATTGCTCCGGCGCGCAATATGATGGAGTTGCTCATCATGATTGACGCCGCCAGGCGCGCCTCGGCGAATCGTATCACTGCTGTTATTCCTTACTTCGGTTATGCGCGCCAAGACAGAAAAGACCAGCCGAGAGTTTCGATTACCGCTAAGCTGGTAGCAAACCTTTTGACGACTGCTGGAGCGGATCGCGTTCTTTCAATGGACTTGCATGCGGCGCAGATCCAGGGCTTCTTCGATATTCCTTTGGACCATCTCTACGCTGCAAATATTTTTGTCGAACATCTGCATTCAAAGAAGATTCAATCTCCTGTCGTTGTGGCGCCGGATATCGGCGGGATTCGGCGAGCAAGAGCCTACGCGAAAAGGTTGCTCGCGCCCATCGCCATGATCGACAAAAGGCGGCCGCAGCAAAACGTTGCGGAAGTGATGAACCTGATTGGCGAGGTAAAAGGGCGCAACGTCATTCTTTTTGATGATATTTGCGACACGGCGGGAACGCTCGTGGCGGCGGCAAAGCACCTTGCCAACGAAGGCGTTGAAAATATTTACGCCGGATGTACGCATCCGCTTCTCTCAGGCGACGCTATCAAGAAAATAAATGACTCGCCAATCACGGAAATGATTGTGACGGATACAGTCACATTGCCCGATGAGAAGAAAATCGATAAAATCAACGTCATCAGCGTTGCCGAAATATTCGGGAAAGCCATTTTACGAATACATAACGAAGAGTCGATAAGCACATTATTTGACGACGTTTCACAATAATTATCTAATTTTGGTGAAGTAATGAGTGAATATACGCTTCAGGTCGCGCCGCGAGAGGAGCATGGAAAAAAGATAAGCAAACAGCTTAGGCGTGAAGGCAGGCTTCCCGCCGTATACTATTTTCAAGGGAAAGAGACGTCTCGTCTTTCCGTTGACGCTAAAGTTTTTGGCGAAGCCTTCCATGGCGATGCGAATATTTTTAATATCGACGTGGGCGATGGAAAAGTCGTGCCGACGATCATCAGAGATATTCAATTTCATCCCGTGACGAATGCAGTCATGCATGTCGATTTCATGGGAGTCGATCTTAAAAAAGTAGTTCAAGTTGAAGTTCCCGTCCATGTTACGGGGACGGCGGTCGGCGTTAAGGACGGCGGCGGCGTTCTGCAGTTTACCCTTAGGAACGTTGCGATCGAGTGTCTCCCAGGCGATATTCCAGAAGCCGTCGATGTTGACGTTACCGAATTGAACATCAATGATTCTCTCAAAGTATCTGACCTGACCTCGGACAAAGTGACTTTTCTGACAGACGGCGATTCAGTGATTGTTTCGGTCTTGCCGCCGAGGCTCGAGGTTGAAGAAGATGAAGTTGAAGCGGCTGAAGGTGAAGAAGGCGCCGCCGAAGCAACTGAAGAGACGGAAGAAAGTTAGTATTTCTATAAGTTTTCAATAGACGATTTGTGTGCCCCACTCCGGTGCGCAACCTGGCTCTTTAAGATGAATCTTGAGGAAGCACAGGTTGCGCAAACAGTGTTCACTGACGACTGTTTTCCAGGCCGGGCGCCATCCTGATTCTTATTCCCAGGCTTAAAGCTGAAATTTTAAAATGGTTTGTGTTATAGGACTTGGCAATCCTGGTCCGCGATATGCACAAACGCGTCATAATATTGGATTTATGACGTTGGATTCGATTGCCGAGCAAAGGCGCGTTGAATTCCAGTCAGCAGGCGAGAACTGTTTTCTTTTCGCTGATTTGAAAATTCAAGAAAGCCCAGTAATTTTAGTAAAACCGCTGACTTTCATGAACCTGAGCGGCGTTGCCGTTATTCAGGCGATGGAGCAATTCGACCTGGCGCCGGAACAGCTTCTCATCGTCTACGATGATTTTCAGCTTTCTTTCGGGCGGTTGCGAATTCGCGGCAAAGGAAGCGACGGCGGACATAATGGAATGGCTTCAATTATCAGCGAGACGGGAACGCAGAATATCCCGCGCATGAAGCTTGGAATCGGACAAGAACCAATGCCCGAAGCTATCATCGACTTTGTTCTTTCCGACTTCGACGAAACGGAAGAAAAAACTTTGCCGGAATTACTTGAGACTGCGGGAAAGGCAATTTCAAATTATGTAATTCACGGCATAACAAATACAATGAATCAGTACAACAGGTAAACTTGAGGAGGTTCCGATTTGACGATCAGCATGCTGGTAAATTTGACCTTGGGAGCGGGAATTCTCGCGTTGCTCTACACCTTCTGGAAATCATCCTGGGTTGCAAAGCAGGATGTTGGCACGGATAAGATGAAAAAGATTTCGGAGCACATTGCCGAAGGCGCAATGGCGTTTCTGAAAGCGGAATACCGTGTCCTGTCAATTTTTGTTATCGCGGTCGCGGTGCTGCTCTTTTTTAGCGCTGACCCGAACGTGTCTCACCCAATGGTTGCTTTGTCGTTCATTGTCGGCGCTCTATGTTCAGCGTCTGCCGGTTTTATTGGGATGAAAGTGGCGACCAAAGCAAATGTACGCACGACGAACGCTGCACGAAGCGGCTTGGGCGAAGGGCTGAACATTGCATTTGCCGGCGGCTCCGTCATGGGTCTCGGCGTTGTCGGTCTGGGCGTTGTTGGTTTGAGCGTTTTGTTTATTCTTTACAGCAACGTTTTTACGCTTGAAAGCGCTGACAACGTTAGGAAAGTGATCACGGTTATCACCGGCTTTTCATTTGGCGCCTCATCAATCGCTCTCTTTGCACGTGTAGGCGGTGGAATTTATACCAAAGCAGCGGATGTTGGCGCTGATTTGGTAGGCAAAGTCGAAGCGGGTATTCCCGAAGATCACCCGTTGAACCCTGCGACTATTGCGGACAACGTTGGCGATAATGTTGGCGACGTGGCAGGTATGGGCGCAGACCTTTTCGAATCTTACGTTGGCTCGATCATTGGCACGATGGTTTTAGGCGCTGCTTTTATGGGCGCGAGCGGATATGTTGACTCTTTTAATGGTTTGTCGGCGGTTGTTTTGCCATTGGCATTGGCGGGAGTTGGCATTTTCATGTCTATTATCGGCACTTTCTTTGTGAAAGTTCGTGAAGGCGGTAATCCGCAAAAGGCGCTGAATATTGGCGAGTTTGGTTCGTCGGCGCTGATGATTGTATTTTCCTGGTTTATTATCCAATGGATGCTTCCAGCGAGCTGGGTTTTCGACGATCCGTTGTTTGGCGTTGCAAAAAGCTATTCGGCGACCAACGTTTTTCTCGCTACCGTCGTCGGCTTAGTCGCCGGCGTTTTGATTGGCGTGATAACTGAATATTACACCGGAACCGGCAAAAAACCGGTTGTCGAAATCGCCAATCAATCTTTGACGGGCTCGGCTACGAATATCATTGCTGGTCTCGGCGTTGGGATGCGTTCGACCGCAATTCCGATTATCATCATCGCTTTTTCAATCATGGCGGCATTCTATTTCGCCGGGCTCTATGGCATCGCCATCGCGGCGGTTGGCATGTTGTCGAACACAGGTATTCAGCTTGCGGTTGACGCATACGGGCCAATTTCAGACAACGCCGGCGGTATCGCGGAGATGTCAGAACTACCCCCGGAAGTTCGCCAGAGAACAGACAAGCTCGATGCGGTCGGCAACACGACTGCGGCGATTGGCAAAGGCTTCGCCATCGGTTCTGCTGCGCTTACGGCGCTGGCGCTTTTTGGCGCGTTCATGACTTCGGCGAACATCAGAACGATTGACATCTCGAAAGCAACGGTCATGGCTGGATTGTTTCTTGGAGGCATGATGCCGTTCCTTTTTTCAGCGCTTTCAATGCAAGCCGTTGGGCGTGCGGCCATGGCGATGATTGAAGAAGTTCGCCGGCAATTCGCTAATATCCCGGAATTGGGAGCCGCCCTCAACGTAATGAAAAAGAACGAAGGCAAAGAAATGGCCGATTGGAGCCAGGAAGATCAAGAGACGTTCAACAATGCGGACGGCAAAGCCGAATACGGCAAATGCGTTGCAATCTCGACGCAGTCGGCGATCAAGGAAATGGTTGTTCCCGGCTTGCTCGCGGTTTCTGTGCCTGTGGTGATCGGGTTCGCCGGCGGTTCTGAAATGCTAGGCGGCCTCTTGGCGGGCGTGACGGTCTCCGGTGTTTTGATGGCAATTTTTCAATCGAACGCCGGCGGCGCCTGGGATAACGCCAAAAAAATGATCGAAGAAGGAATTGATATTAAAGGAACGAAGTATGGCAAAGGGTCGGAACCGCACAAAGCCGCCGTTGTCGGCGACACTGTCGGTGATCCTTTCAAGGACACTTCGGGCCCGTCGCTGAATATTTTGATCAAGTTGATGACCGTCATTGCTTTGGTCATCGCGCCAATGTTGTAAAACCAATCACGCATCCGCGAAACGCCGGCTAAGGCTCGCGGGTGCGTATTTTTCTGTAAATTCACAGTTAAGGAGTACAAACTTGAGACTCTACGAAACCGCGATCGTCATCGACAGTCAGTTGAAAAATGACGAGATTGAAGACTTAGTGAACAAATTCTCCAACTTCATCACCAATCATGGCGGTGAAATCGTTGAAGTAAATGATTGGGGAAAAAAACGCCTTGCTTACGAGGTGAACAAACGCCAGTACGGCTATTATGTTTTTATTCGCTTTAACGGCCCCGGGCAAATTATCATTTTGCTCGAAAGAGAATACCGTTTGAATGAAAACGTCCTCCGCTTTTTGACGCTGGCCGTTGATAAGCGTGCACTCAAACTCGAAGAAATGCAGCGTCGTCAGGAAGAGCGGGAGCAAGCTGAAAACGACGCTCGGGAAGCGGCTGAAAAAGCGGCGCAGGCTGAAAAGGAAGCTGCAAAAGAAGCCGAGGCCTCTGATGAAGGCGCCGCGGACGAAAACGAAGACGCGGAAAGCGAGTCTTCTGAAGAAAGCCAGGATGATGACGCAAGTGAAGAAGAAAAAGAGACGAAAGAATAAGCTTCGGCTCAAATATCCATATTTTCGACATCTGAAAGGAGGATGTTATCATGATGAGAAAAAGACGCGTATGCCGCTTTTGTGAAGACGGCGTGCCCTACATAGATTATAAAGATGAAAAAACATTGGTTCGCTACACGACGGATCAAGGCAAAATTATTCCGCGCCGTACCAGTGGCGTTTGTGCAAAGCATCAGCGTATGCTTTCCAGCGCTATCAAGCGCGCTCGCCATCTCACGTTGCTGCCGTATGTTTCTGAAATGACGAGATAAAATCGTAAAAAAGGGAATAGAAATGAAAGTTATCTTAAGGCAAAAACACGAGAAGCTGGGAGACGTGGGCGACATTGTTAATGTGAAAAACGGATTCGCATACAATTTCCTGATCCCTACGGGCGTCGCGATGGCGGCAACGCCGCAAAACATGAAAGTTCTCGAGCAAGAACGCAAACAATTGGAAGCCGCCGCGTATAGAGCCAAAGGAGAAGCTGAAACGCTGAAGGGAAAACTGGACGCGATTTCCGTGACGGCTGAAGTTCAGGTTGGCGAAGAAGATCGCGTTTTTGGTTCCGTGACGACTCAGCATATTGCCGAACTTCTCAAGGAAAAAGGGTTTGATGTTGACCGCCGCAAAATCGTTCTTGAAGAGCCGCTCAAAGCGCTTGGCATCTATGAAGTCCCCATAAAAATACACCCGGAAGTGGAAGCGCAAATAAAAGTCTGGGTTGTAAAACAATAATTTGGTTTAAACATCTCCAGCCTTTTGACAGGTCTTTAAAAGGGTAAAAGAATCGATTCTTTTACCCTTTTACGTATAAATCAAAGAGCGCGGGCGTTCGGAAATGCAATTGGGTCTCATTAAAAATTTTCGTATTAAAATCGCGGCTTTCTTCGTAGCGACCCTGTTCTGGTTTACCATTGTTCTCGAAAATAATTTCGTTTACGATTTAGACGTCCGGATTGCGCCGGTTAACATCCCTGAATCAAAAGTTATCGCGAATACAATCCCTCAATTTGCAAAAGTCCGGCTCGAAGACCAGGGAAAAAATTTGCTCGCACTGCGTTTCAGCGATGAGGCGCTGATCGAAGTTGACTTGAGCGGAGTTCACGAAGAACAAATCATTTCCCTCAAGGAAAGCCCGTTGCGAATTTCCCGCTCCAACCAACCCGCACAAAATTACTACGTTCTTTACCCCGATTCTTTGACCGTGCGGCTGGCGCCGTTAGCCGAGAAACTAATACCGATTCAGCCTGAGATCAAGGTTTCGACGCAACCTGGGTTTACGCTCGTTGGCGGCGTCAAGCTAGAGCCCGACTCGGTAACAATCATTGGGCCGCTCTCTTCAGTAGAAAAGATTGACCGACTTTTCACAATAAACCAAATTTTCGCGGATAAGAAATTCAGCTTCAACGGCAAAACGGCGCTCAAACCAATCCCCGATTCTTTGAACATCGACATTCCCGCCGTTAATCTGGAATTTTTTGCGGATGTGCAGAAGCTGCTGGAGACGGAGATAGCCGGCGCTCCCGTTCAAGTCACCAATGTGCCGAAGAATCTGGAAGCGACGCCGCGAACGTCCTCCGCACGGCTTACAGTTGTCGGCGGCGAACGCTTGCTCATGGGGCTGGATCGCGAAGATTTTGAAGTCATTATTGATTATAAAGATCGTAACCGAGAATCCCTCGACGGTTATATTCCAATTGTTAAATGTCCCGCCGGAGTTCAGGTCAAGAGAGTCGTGCCGGCCAAAATTAAGCTCAAAGTAGAACGGAAGGGAAGAACATGATCTTGCTAGCGGTCGAAAGCTCGTGCGATGAAACCTCCGCCGCGGTGCTCAAAAACGGACGCATCGCTTCAAATATCATTGCTTCACAAAGCGTCCATCTCAAGTATGGCGGCGTAGTCCCGGAACTTGCGAGCCGCGCGCACATTGTGAAAATAACCTCTGTGGTCGAAGACGCGCTTCAAAAAGCCGAGACGAAATTGGAAGACGTTGAATTTCTTGCGGCAACGCGCGGCCCGGGGTTGATGGGTTCATTGCTGGTCGGACTGACCTTTGTGAAGGGGCTTGCGCTCATGCGAAATTTGCCGTTCTTGGGCGTCAACCATCTTGAAGGCCATCTTTTTTCCGCGTGTATTGAATACCCGGAATTGAAGCCGCCTTTTCTCAGCCTCGTCGTTTCCGGCGGACACACGATGCTCGTACGCGTGAACGACGTGAGGGACTATCAAATTCTTGGGCAAACGCAAGACGATGCGGCGGGGGAAGCGTTCGACAAAGTTGCCAAAATACTTGGCCTGCCTTATCCCGGCGGCCCGGCTGTGGAAAAGCTTGCCGCCGAAGGAAATCAAAATTTTTGCACTTTCCCTGTCGCCAGGCTTAAAAACGCCCCGCTTGACTTCAGCTTTTCCGGATTAAAAACCGCCGTGCTTTACAAATTCAATGCTCTCAGTGAAGATGAAAAAGAAAAGCATCGCGCCGACATTGCCGCCGCGTTTCAGGCGGCGGTTATTCGCGCGTTAAACAAAAACGTTTTGAAGGCGATTGAAGCGAGCGGACTGAAGGATGTCACAGTCGTCGGGGGCGTGGCGCAAAACAAAACTTTGCGTAATTATATTCAAAAACATGTAGAAGAAAGAGGCTGCCGTTTCTTTGCGCCGCGAGGCGAGTATTGCGGGGATAACGCTGCGATGATCGCTCAGGTCGCCGCCCAAATTTTCCAAAAAAATACGTTTTCGGATTTGACCACGCCTGCGGTTCCGAACCTTGGCTTATCATTTTAGCTGCTTCATGACTTTATGAACCTGAATCTCGATTACGCCTACAACGGCTGGCTGCTTTTGCTTGGCTGCGCCGCACTCGTTTGGCTGGGGCGGCGCGTTTATAAAAACACCAATCCGCCGGTCGATGTTTCTCTACGAACCGTGCTCACGACGCTGCGAGCAGCCGCGATCTGCTTGATTCTTTTTCTGATTTTCGAACCGATTCTTGGCTTGTCTCGCATCAAAACCGAAAAACCGGTTGTTGCGCTTCTGCTCGACGCTTCCTCAAGCATGCAGCTCAAAAACAAAGGCGATGCTCGCAGCGAAGAAGTGCGAAATTTGCTCAAACAGCCCTGGCTCAAAGAACTCTCCGACCGCTTCGCCGTGCAGTCCTATCGTTTTTCCTCGCGAACGGAATCGATTTCTCCACGAAAATTAGACTCTCTCCAGTTTAAAGGCGACGGCACGGATTTTAATCAAGCGCTCAACAAACTGCGCGAAGATTTTGCGGATCGTAATTTTGCCGCCGCCCTGATCTTTTCCGATGGCGTCAACAATGTCGGCGTTGATCCGACATTGGAAGCGGAACAATTTCCAGCGCAAATCCACACAGTCCTGCTCGGAGATGAAACGCCTGAGCGAGACGCATGGGTGGAAGACGTTTTGGCCAATGAAGTGGCGTACGCTGGCGTAAAAACTCCCCTGACGGCGATCGTTCGCAGCAACGGGATGGGTGGGCGGAATGCCAAAATATCGCTTTATCATGATGGGCGTTCTGTTATTTCGAAGAACGTCGCTCTCCCGCAAGACCTCGCCGAAGAAAAAGTGGAGTTCGAATTTTTGACCGAAGAAATCGGCTCGCAGAAGCTTGAAATTCGTTTGGAGCCGCTGGCTGATGAGCTGACCGAGCGAAAC
>CAXHAT010000148.1:0-20409 GCA_964014485.1 uncultured Deferribacteres bacterium | reverse complement strand
CACCAAGAAGCTCGTCGGCAGCGTCAGATGTGTATAAGAGACAGCTTCTTTAAAACCATGATTTTGACTGCCATCATTTTGTCTTGAAGTTTTCTTTGTTTTCGGAGAATTTGCGGATATTGTCTAATAAATGATGCCAGGAAAATCGCTGAGCACTCGGGATTTCAAAAAATCTTGCCACAAAGTTTATGTTCGAATGCTTTTGGCGTGTATGGGGGGAAAATGATTTTTCAGGCGCTAAAATTTCAATTCCAAAATCAACGTTGGCGTGATTCCGAGCGTGTACACGTCTTGCTGGACGGGCTGTTTTTCTTTGACTGTGAAGTAGCGGTACCAGACGTTTCGCCGGTCGTAGGCGTTGAAAAGGGAAAAGCTGATTCTGCCGTTGAAGTTCGGCAGATAAAATTGTCGCGAAATATTCAAGTCCAGACGGTGTGTTGCGGGCAAGCGTTGGTCGTTGCGGACTTCGGGGAGAAGTAAAACGTAGATCGGGACGCTTAAATCGGCGTCGGATTCTTCGCGCACAACCGGTGTGCTGAATGGTTTACCGGAAACGTATTGCCAGGTCGCGGAGAACGTCCATTTTTTCGTGTTAAAATTCCCGACGAGTTTCAAATTGTGCGGCGCGCTTTGGTTCGCGGGGTAATCGCCAAACCCTGAACCGGCCAAATAATCCAGCCAATTTTCGCTGTAGCTGTAACTCGCCCAGCCGTTTAATTTCCCGGATTTTTTTTGCAGTAACAAATCAACGCCGCGCACGCCGCCGGAGGTTTGCGCGAATGGATCGGCGTCATTTTCATCAAGAAAAAAGCGCGGGTCAAAGGCAGTCGCGAACAAGCCGCCGAGATCGCGGCGGTAGAATTCAGCGTCAAACAAAAAACGCTGGGATTCGAGCTTGAGCCCGGCGCTGAGATGCTCTGAAAACGCAGGCTGTATTTCCACGCCGTCCGCGAGAATCCATGAGAGCGAGCCTTGCAAATCCTGATAAGCGTCACCGTATTGCAGCAAGAATTGATAATTGCGCCCCCAGGAAGCTTTCAAAGAAAAGCCTGGCGTAATCGCAAGATCAGCGGCGGCGCGCGGCTCCCAGAAAACGTCCGTCGAAGCGGCGTGGTAAACATTGGCGCGAGCGCCGGCGGTCAAACGCAGGCGGCTCAAAATATTAGCACGGCTTTCTAAATACAGCGTCGAAAGATTGGTGAACGCGGACTCTTCGATTTCTTCCGGTTCAAAGTCTTCGATGTCCGGAAAAAGAGAATCGTTGACGGCTTCGTTCAGGCTGAGTCTTGTTTCCGGGCGCGTGTGGGTGACGCCGAAATCGAAGGACAGGTTTTGCCGCCAGACAAGGTGCTGGTCGAGCCGCAAGGTCAAATCGCGCAGATCGTTTCGCGACGAGACTTCCACGTCGCTTTCTTCCTCCGAGTCGTCATCTTCACTCTCTCCCGAACCGTCGTCGTCTCCGTCGTCGGAATCTTCGTCAGGACGAATATCGTCTTCCTCGGCGGCGTAGCTGGTGAAATAATCCGTGAACGCGATCTGAAATTGGCTGGAAAAATCCGGCCGCCATTGCCGAAACCAGCGCCCGCTCACGCCCAAATTCGCCCAGCGCGTTCTTTCCGAAGAAGCGGCAAGGTCGGGAATTTCGTCGAGCAAATCGTCCGCTTCAAAATCGTCCATGATTTCGCTTGAAATATGATCGCCGCCGGCGTAAGCGTTTATAGTAAAAATATTATGCTTGTCCGGCACGACGGTCAGCTTGCTCAGGACATCATAAAAATAGAGTCGCCGCTTGTCCGGTGTGATTTGAAAATCGTCCGGCGATTCTTCACCGAAATGCACCGGCGCCACGCGATGGCGCAGCGTGGTAAAAACACGGTCGTAAAGCGTGCCCAAAATGTTTTGCGAAAACGAACGTCGCGCCGAGAGCAGCAACGCGCCCTTTTTGAAAATCGGCGTTTCCGCCGTGCCTTGCACACTCATCGGGTTGGAACTTGCGCTCATGCGCGGACGGTTAAAATCGCCGGTGCGCGCCGTCAATTCCATCACGCCGGAAAGCCTGCCGCCGAATTTCGACGGAAACCCGCCCTTGTAAACGCGCACGTCCTTGATCGCGTCAACGTTGAAAGCGTTGAAAAAACCAAAAGCGTGATCCATGTGATAGAGCGGCATGCCGTCGAGCAAAACCAGGTTGTGCGACGGCAGTCCGCCGCGAATTTGCAAGCCGGACGCACCGAAATTGCTGGTGCTGATCCCCGGCATGAGTTGCAGCGAGCGCGAAACGTCCTTGTCGCCGATGATGGGCAGCGATGAAAAATTGTAGGGTGAAATCGTGAGCTGGCCCGGCTGATCGCTCACTTCAAAAACGTCCCAATTTTCGGCGTTGATGGTCACCGTTTCCGCCAGAAGCGCGGATTGATTCAGGGCAATTCTCAGGTTTTGAACATCGGACGATTCATCAATCGCAACGCGCTTGGTTTCATAGCCGATGTACCTGATTTGCAAGGTGCAAGGCGCGGCGACGTTTTTGATGACAAAGCGCCCTTGCGTATCGGTGGAAGCGCCGGATTGGGTTCCTGCAACCACAACATTCGCGTAGGGCAGAGTTTCGCCGCTCGTTTTGTCAACAACTTCCCCGGCGATTTGCGGCAGGCGCGTCGGGCGTTTTTTAAACAAGACAATTTCTGTCTCGCTGGTTTGCCGGTAGCGCAAATCCGTGCCGCGAAGCAGTTCATCCAGCGCGGAAAGCAGCGGCGTATTCCGAAATTCGCAATCGATCACGATGTTTTCGATATGCGAGGAAGCATAGACAAAATGAACGTCGGTTTGCTTGGAAATATTGTCGAGAGCGAGCTCGAGCGTGGCGTTTTGAAGAACGAGAGAAACGTTTTTGCCGGGGTTTTGGAAGGCGAAAAAACAAATCGAAGTCAAAACGATAAGATACAGTGGCCTTCGCATTGGTGAAATGTCCTGTTGACTATTCCGTTAGTGATGATTAAGTTTTAAAAAGTTTTTGGAAATTCCAATGTTGAAGATATATTTGAGCTCAAAAAAAGTGGAGTATACGAATGCCAGCTATTTTAGAACAACCCGATGTTGTTAAGAGCTCGACCTCTTCGCCCAAAAGCACCGCTTGGCGGCAAGCTTCAGAACCGCAATCGGGCAAGCTGACAATGGCGGAAGCTTACAAAGCCGCTGACGGTAAACCTTTTGAGCTCATCGATGGGAGGATCGTTTTCAAGATGCCGGACAATAAACATGCGGACACACACTCCCTTTTATGCATTCGACTTGGCAATTACTTTCTGGCAAATCCCATCGGCGTTGTTCGTACTGAGTTTGAATTGCGTCCCTGGCCTGAAAATCCTTATGAAGGGCGGCTGCCCGATCTCTCTGTTTTTCTGAATGAAAATTTCGATCACGACAAAAGATACGCGACCCGCGCGCCGGATTTGGCCATAGAGATCATTTCAGCCGATGATCGATGGACGAAGCTCTTCGAAAAAGCTGATCTTTACCTCGAAAAGGGAGGGCAAGTTGTTTGGATCGTGGATCCCTATCGCAGAGGAGTCATGGTCGTCACAAAAAACAAGCAGCGCTGGGAAGATCAACAACTTACTTGCCCTGAATTGCTTCCCGGTTTTAGCGCAGCCATGGATGATATTTTTTCCTGGCCGACGATAGCCGAACAATCCAAATCCGATTCCGCATAATCCCGCCCGCCGTTTTCACTTCAAAATTTCCAAAATGCCTAACGCGCAGAAAGCATATGCACGCCTTCCTTTAATTCGTAGGACAAGTCTAGCGTCAAGGCGATAGAAGTGAGCACTTGATGGATCGGCTGGCCTTCGACGACGATCTGTAGGTTTTCCCGGTCGATGTCGCTGCCGAGCCAGATTTGTACGTTGAAAATGCGTTGCAATTCAGCGGCAATTTCGCCCAGAGGCACATCATCAAAAACATATTTTTTGGCACGCCAGGCATAGAAAATCGCGGCGTTGACGGCTTCTGCCGGGCTTGGCGTTGCATCATCGATAACGACGGATTTTTGATCCGCTTCGAGGGTGATTGAATCCTCAGCATTTACCAGTGAAGCCACGGAAACTTTACCTTCTTCAACCACAACTTGCGTCTTCCGGTCGCGCGACCGCACGTCGAAGCGCGTGCCGAGAACGCGAATCTCCGCGTTTTCCGTCGCGATGATGAAAGGACGGCCGTCGTTGAAAACGTCGAAAAAGGCTTGGCCTTCGAGATAAACGCGGCGTTCGTCGCCGGAGAGATTTTCGCGCAAGGAGAGTTTACTGGCGTGGTTAAGCGTGATGTGCGTGCCGTCGGGCAGGGCGAATTGCTGTTGCTCTGCGTTGGCGGTTTGATAAACCGCATCGGCGTCAACTCGCGCGCGCTGGAAAAAAAGAGTAGCCGAAACAACCAGAATCACGCTGGCGGCAAGGGCGAGCCATTTCCAGTTCCCGCTCATTGAAAACTCTTTTTCGCCTTTTTTCATCTCCACAATTTTCGCTTGTGACTGCATCGGTTTTTCCTCGATTTTGCCTTCAATATTTTGCCAAAATTCAGCAAAAGCCGGGACGTTTTCCGGTTGTGGGGCGTCGGCGTTTTGCCAGAGCTTTTCGATTTGGTCAAACTGTTTTTGATTTTCAGGAGACGCTTCGAGCCATTTTTGCAGGGCGTCGGCTTCGGCAGCGGTCGCTTCTCCGGCAAGGAAGCGGTGAATCAAAATTGTATCGTCATGGTTTTGCATGGTTTTTTATCCGAAGTATTCGATTCGTCGCAATTTCTCGATTTGCGTCTCCTGATGTTGCTTAGAATGTTCTTTGACGGGATCAACGAGATTGACAGGATCATAGGCTACTTGATGTCTCGTATCTAAAATGACGATGAAAACCGATCCCGTTAATCTGGTTGATCCTGTCAAAAAAGGAGCATTTTTCAATACTCCTTTGCTAACGTCAAAATGACCCTGCGCGCCGGAATTTCGCGGGCGCAGGATCATTCGTTTCGCGGCAGCGACAGTCTATTTTACAAAAAACTCATGAAAATCCGAGGTGTAAAGCTCGATGGCGTAGCGCGCGCCGTTTTGCTCCATTTCATGAACGTTGAGAAAAGCGACTTCGACAAAAATCATTTCCGCGCCAAGTTGTCCGAGCAGATTTTGCAATGTCTCAGGGGAAATCGTGTATTGTCCGGCGCTGGCGTTGACAACGACCATGAACGGTTCGCCTAAATCTTCAAACTCATCGTCCAGATGGTGGCCGTTCTCGCCGTATTCGCCATACTCTTCGTCATCGTCGTCATCATCTTCATAATCATCGTCGTCATCGCTGTCATGATCGCCGTCATCGTCATCTTCGCAATCTTCATCACCATAATCATCATCGAAGAAAGGAAAAACGTAAATCATCAGCGAATCAGAGCCTTCCCAAGCTTCCCAGGTGACGGTCAACGGCTGCGTTTGATCATGCGGCAAGGCCGGGTCGCTTTCGGGATTCGTGATTTGCACTGCTCGCGACGGCGCGGCTAATTCCAGGCTGATCGGCGCGAATTCGCCCGCCCCTGTCGCTTCGAAACGGTAAACCGCACCTGGCGTGAAAGGAACCTGATTTTGCTCAAAAGACGCTGCGTCGTCGTCGTCAAAATCTTCGCCGTACAGATCGTAAAAACAGCCGAAATCATCATATTGCGACTTGAGCAATTCGATTGAAGACGACGGGTAGTGCAACGTAACCGCGCCCATGTCGAGCCCAGTCGCCATCTCAATATCTCCGCCCGCGTTTTGCAAGGCTATCGCGAAAGCGTCGCTGAACAATGCGTCCATCGGCGCGTTGTCGGCGTCTTCGTCGTAGTGCGGCGACCAGCCGACGGAAAAGAAAGCTTCAACGCCGTTAACGTCAACGCCCGCCGCCTGGAAGCTGGCGATTTGCTTATTAACCAAAAAGCTCGAAGCGCCGGCAAAATCATCATCTTGATTGGAATTGTTCGGGCCGTTCAATGAAGTGTTACAAGCCGCCGCGGCCAGAACGCCGAGTAAAAGAAAAGCGAGTTTCAGGGTTTTCATAAATTTCGACCTCCGTAGTCGGTTTTAATCCTTGGTGAGAGTTGTTTCGGGTCATCTCAATCAATAAACGTTGATTGTAATGAGCGCCGTTTTCACCATTCGACTACGATCTGAATTTTCAAAAACCCTACTCCGATCCTTTAGAAATCACAAATGACAAGGTCAATTTAGACTTTATTGCCCAAATGTCATACTCGCCTGCGCGTCAACCTAAGCGCGAAGCGCTTAAAAATTCCCTTCCGAGGAGGGGTTAGGGGTGTGTTTTTGAGCCTATCGTCATTTCGACAACGCCCGAAACCCACCCCTTTCCCCTCCCAGAAGGGGACTTCCGCGTGCTTCGCACGCTTAAGTTGACGCTTATGCGCCCGCGCGGGAATGACGCTGATGAATAGATCAGGTTAAAAAGCATAACAATCGAATCACTTCAAAAAGCAACAAGCCGCTCAAAAGATGTTTCAAATTCTCACGCAGAAATCTTAGCGCTTTGCTCATACGGCTTTCAACGGTCTTCACCGAAATTTCCAGCATTTCCGCAATTTCTCTGTACTTCAAACCTTCGTGGCGGTTCATCATGAAAACGATACGCTGCGGCTCCGGCAGTTCGGCCAATGCTGCGTCAATGCTGTCGCGCAGACGCTCTTGCGCGCCGTCCTGGACAACAGGCTCGAACTCTAATTCTTCAGAAAAATGTTTTTGTCGGTTGACTTTTTTGCGAAGATGGTCAATGGCAAGATTGTTCGCGGCGCGGTAGAGAAAAGCTTTGATCGGTTTTTCGGGCTGCAAACGCGTGCGCGCCTTCCAGAGGTTGAGAAAAAGTTCCTGAACCAAGTCTTGGGACGCATCTTCCTGGCGGGTTTTGCGCCACAGAAAACGGTACATGGCGTCATAATAAATTTCGGCAAGCCGCTTAAAAGCTTGGGCGTCGGACGCTTGGATTTTACGGATGAGATCGGCTTCGTTAATGACTGGCTTCGAATCAGACATGAAGAGTTTCGGCTCGTGAGACAATGAAAGTGCGAATGATAACCAATCGTTACCGGAAATGCAACATCTTCGCCGGAATTTCCCGCCGAGGAATGTTTGCAATTCTTTTGGTTTTGGCTTCGACTGGCGCGCCAGAAATCGGACTTTGCCAAATCGATTCCTTGCAAGGCGATCTTGTTACTTTTGCGGCTGAACGACGCGCCAATATGCCGGCCAAAAACAGCGACGGATATTCAGCGCCGTCACAAAATGAAATCGAGATTTGGCGCACGTTGAGCGAACTGTTGTACTTGCAAGAAATCACACAGGCGGACAGCTTGCGAAACCGCCATTTTCCATTTTATTCCCTCGTTCATTTTGAAGACACAGGTTACCGGAATCGAACATATTTTGTCCTTTTTGAAAACATCCCCGTTGTAAAGGGCTGGGGAACTTTTGTGATCAACCCCGATGCGACGCGGGAAATGATCATTGAAACGCCTCACCCCATTCACGATACAAATACTCATTTGCAGGGCTTCGAGGTTTTTCGCAGAACAGAATCGCGCTTTCTCATCATGGCCGGTGCGCATCGCTGCGCCTCATTTCAGCAATCTCCCTGCGACGGAACATCATCGAGTTGCGGCGACGGCGTTTATCACATTTCCGACATGGCGCACGCCGTCCAAACGCCGTTTCAGATTTTTCACGAAACAGTGACTCGCCTGGCCCCGACGATTTATGCGATTAGCTTGCACGGCCAAAGTTCGGAAAGGTGCGAAGACGTTTTTCTAAGCAACGGCCATCGCACGGATGCAAAGCCGATTTTGGCAAATTTAAAGAGCTTGCTGCTTGACGAAGGCGGGATGACGGTCGCGATGATCAATGACGGAAGTCAATGCCCGTTTGTCGGCTCAACGAATGTACAGGGAAGGTTTACGAACGGCTCGGAAACGCCGTGCACCACTCCGGCCTCCAGCGTCACCGGGCGTTTTATTCACATCGAACAGCATCGCATTGTCCGTGATCATTTGTCGGAAACGCTCAAACTTGTCCGCGCTTTAAATCAAGCGGTTGATCTTGTCACTGCCATCGATATTCAAGAAACGGACAAAGGAAATACGTCGATCCTGTTCCCCGCCTATCCCAATCCTTTTAATCCGATGACCACAATTCAATTCGAGATTTCTGAGCCGTCCGCCGTATCGCTGCGCATTTTTGATAATCGCGGCAGGGTTGTTCGTCATTTAGTTTCAGATCGTCTGAGTGCGGGCTTGCATCGAATTGTTTGGGACGGACGCACGAATAATGGGAAGCGTGCGGCAAGCGGTCTCTACTTTTACGCGCTTCGGGTTGGGAAAAGGTTTCAGGGGTGGGGAAAAATGATTTTGATGAGGTGAGTTAGAGATTCACAAAGTCTGGAGCAGAGAATCTCAAGCTTTACCGAATGGAGCGGATGCTCAACCGCTTCGAGACCGCCCAATTTCCATTGGAGGGAAGCGGTTATAAAAAACCGGCGGCGGAGCAAGTCCGCCGCCGGTCAATCAGCCAATCGGCTGGTTTAACGCATCAGGGGGGATAACGCTTAACGGGCGGTCAGGAATTTTCTGGCGCGCTTGAGTTCTTTACTTTCTCTGTCCGAGTCGGGGGCGACCGCCAAAACCTTTTCATAATAAGACTTTGCAAGTTTCTTTTTCCCGGCAAGTTCAGCCGCCCGCGCCGCGCCGGTCAGGCTGTTGAGACGGTTTGGCGAGATTTTCAAGGCGTCTTCGTAAGCTTCGATTGCTTGCTTTGGCTGATTCAGCAAGACCAGCATGTCGCCAAGCAATTCTCTGGCTGGTAAAACCGCGCCCGGCGTTACGGGATGCTTATCTACAGAATCTTCAAGATCAGCGGCTTCGCGCATCATTTCAACCGCTTGGCGTTTTTCATTTTTAGCAAAAGCAATCCACGCTTCAACTGTTTGCTTCTGAGCGGCGGTCAAGACGGCCCAATAATTTTCCCCGCCTTCTTTTAAATCGCCGTGAATGGATTTGAGCTCATTTGCAGAAGTTTGAGCGGTTGCAATATCTCCGCTGCGAGCCGCGCCGAGTCCTTTGGCGAACCAGGTTATCGAAGCGAATTCAGAATATTTTTCCCACGGGAAATTATTCCAGTTCAGCACTTCAAGTTTTGCAGCGTCCGTCCATTGTTTGCGTTCGAGCGCATAGCGCGCCGGGATTGCGGCCAAGGCGTAGCCCGTCGCCGTCGAATATTGATAGTTCTCATTCTCAAAAAGCTTTTTCAAAGTCGCTTTAGCGTTGGCGTCTTCGCCTCTTTGCAGATAGCCGTAAGTCAAATAATCCAGCGCGTGCGGATAGTGCAGGGAAATGGCGTCTTTCGCCGGATATTTCAACGCCGCCTTTGCGGATCGAATATTCCAGCTAATCGCGTCCGGCCAAATACCGAGCCTGACGAAAATGTGCGTCGGCATGTGGAGCGCATGCGGCACGTCCGGCGCGATTTTATCGTAGGCGCGGGAAGCAGGAACGGCGCGCTCCGCCAGCATCGGATTGTCATAAGCATGGATTGTGTAATGCAAAACGCCGGGATGTTCAGGGCGCTTCGCAAAGAGTTTGTCCAGCAAAGCCCCGGCACTTTTTTGATGACTGAAAGTTTGATCGGATTTCGGAGCCGTCGCCAATTGCGCCAGTGCGTAGAATGCGGCGGCGTCGACGTCTTCCGGATATTTTTCGTGCAGTTTTTTCTGGGCCTGTTCCCAAGCCGCGATGCGCGTGTTGTAATCAACATTTTGCCAATCATGATAAAGCTCAGAGGCGGCGTTGATAAAGTCACGTTCGCGTTCGGAAATTCCTGTGATCGACTGGGCTTTTCGAATAGCAGCCTCGCCTCGTTCCATTTTTTCCGGCGAAGGCTTCATCGACCACAGAGGATGGAAAATGGCTATCGCAACGCCCCAATGCGCCATTGCACAATTGGGCTTTGCTTTTGCCAAAGCGGTAAATTCCTTGTCCGCCATGACGTACATCATGTGATGCAGCAATGCAAGACCGCGTTCGAACTGCTTCTGAACGCCAAGACCGCCGGTGATTGGAAAATCGATTTTGCCGAGCGCGTCGGCGTCAACTTCAACAGGCGTCTGATGATGGGCGTGATTATGTTGGGCGAGACCGGCATTGAAACAAAAGAAAACAAGGCAGGCTGATATGATGGAGATCTTTTTAAACATTTTTCAGTCCTTTGGTTAGTGGCAATAACATGAGTACTGCTCGGCCTAATACACACAACATGCCAAAGGACTTCAAACGCTCCCAAAATTATTAAAAACAAATATTTACTGAGGCAAGAAATGAATTTTCGAAAACGGAATCGATTGAAGATATTTTCAAGATGTTGAAATTATTTTCACGAGACGATTCCGTTTCCGCTCGGCTGCTCACTGCTTTAAGAAGGCGCTATTTTTTTGGTTCTTCAAGCAAAGCCACCAAATCCAGCGCGGAGACGATACCGACCACTTTCTCTTTCTCGGTAATCAAAACCCTGTGAATTCGGCCATGAACCATCATGCTTGCCAACTCAGATACCGGCGTGTCAACATCCGTTTTGAAAACCATTGGCGTCATGATTTGGCCGACTGTTTTCTCGTTTTCTTCTTCAACGTGAAAACGAGAAAACTCATCCATGCTGACCTGGTCTTCCCATTCATGCAAGTAATAACCGGCGGACAAATCTTTGTAGATTTCATGGTTCGTCACGGCCTCGCTGCGAACGACGTCCATCGCGGAAACAACGCCGGTTATTTGATTGGAAGCATCCACAACCGGAGCGCCTGAGATATTTTTATCCAGGAAAATGCGCGCCAGTTTTGACAAAGGCCACTCTTCGGAAACGCTGATGATATTTCGATTCATCACGTCTTTTGCTGTTAATCGGCTCATCATTCACCTCGCTTTTTTGTATCGTTGCCGTTGCAATCTTTATCTGTTATGAGATTTCGCTGTTCCGTGTTTGCGAGAATCGCTTTTTTCGGAGCAGCCTGGACGTCGAAGCGAATCAAAATCTGGTCTTTTGTCTTAACCAAGCCGCCAAGAGCTGCGGGCGGCCTAATGCCAAACTCGGTCATTCGCAACGTTTTTTGTCCTCGAACCCGGAATCGATTGCCGTCCAAGCTTTCAATATCGACGACCATTTCGACGTCATTTTTAACGCCTGCCAGCGTCAGCATTCCAAATGTTCTTAAGCCATACTTCCCGGCTTTTTGCTTTTCTATTTCAAAACTTGACAACGCATAGTGGATATAGGCGTATTCTTCCGCTTTGAGCGTCTCGTGCATATCCGCATCCATCAGCGGATTGCCGCTTTTGAGACTTTGAATCGGCAGAGAAATTTCCACCGTGTATCCCACGACGCTGTCTATGGCACTGGCGCTGCTTTCTTTTCGTATCAGGCAAAACACGCCTTCGCCTTGAATGTCGTCCGTCTTGAAAACAAATTGGCTCAGATTTGAAACGCCGAACAACGCAAGCTTGCTTGAAGAAACGGGAGCGAATGCAACTTGCTCAGACGGTTGTGAATAACTCGGCGAGAAATCCGCTGACAAAACCGACGCCATAAGAAAAACGGTCGCGTACAAATATTTCATCGGCTATTTCCCAGCTACACTCGTTTCGCCTGCATTCTTGAACCAAAGATCAAAAAAGACGGTTACCCTTTTTCCCGTTTTCACCGTGCCGAGAAACATTGAGGGCGGCTTAACGCCAAAGTCTTTCATCGATAATTCGATCTGCCCTTCGGCGCGCAAAATCCCGTCTTCCGGCAATGTCGTATTCATGACCAGAGTCACCTCTTTTTCAACTCCAGCGATCTTAACGTTTCCACGGATATCGAATGCGGCCCAAACGCCTCCAGTATCCAGCGAAGCAGCCTTTTTCACTTCGTTAAGTTTGAAATTGATCGATGGAAATGTTTTCGCATCCATCGCCTTATACATTTTTCTATCCATCTTGCCCTTGCCGCTTTGCAAATCGAGCACAGGAATAATCAATTCACCGTTTGTGACAAATTTGGATAGTTCGGCAGGTTGCGTTTTCAGAAGAGTCGGATCGAGCATGACAAAACCGTTTGCCTTGGGGGCGTGAACAGTATAATCATGCAGCGTCGATGTTCCGTCAAACCAAACTTTCGTTTTTTCCGCCAATTCAAAACGCTGGTAACGATCTGTCTGTGCTGCGGCGAGTGCGGAAAAAACAAAGCTCGCAACAAGGATAAAAAATACCTGCCTTTTCATGTTTGCAGCCTCTAATTATAAAAATAAGGGGGACAGTGATTTGGAGAGCCTTTCCAACTCGCCGCTTGATGCGTGTATCTAGTACAAGTGTTATGCCAGCGCCCTGTTGGTTGGTCAGAACATCACTCAAATCAAATAAAAACAGTTATTGAAACTGCAAGGCTTTTCAGAAACGCCCATTGGCGAGCTTTCGTTTTTTCTTGAAAATGGGAAAATTGAATGACCCCTTGCCGATATCGGGAATGACTTTCAATCAATTTTCCTTATAACTTGTCCAAAATTTGATCTGCTTCGACTTTCTTGCCAGGACTTAAGTGCAATATTAACAATGCCCATATCGCCATCGACAAGAAAAGAATGCAGCATAGAAATAAAGTTTGGCGCCCGGCTTGCCTAAGCCGGGAACCAAAGAAATCTCAGTACAGAGTTCTTGGCAGGAAGTCACAATTTACACTAAGGATGCATGACTCACGCGGGTCGTTTTTTCTTACTTTTACCATACGAGGGATGTTATGAAAAAATTACTACCAACACTGTCTGTTCTTGTCGTTTTAGGTATGTTCGCAACTCAAGGGCTGGGGCAAGAAGCCAAATTGCAGTATTACCGATCAAACGGCCACCTTGGGGTCAACATGTTTGAAACGCTGAAGGGAGATCCAGGCGAATTTTCAGGAATTAAAGTGCGGTTTGGCGGCGCTTCCACCCTACAGTTTCAGGGTTTGAACCAAACCAACAATGCGCTCCCTATCATGAACGACAACGACATCAATGTCAATGAACTCATCAAATTGGAAAATAATTTCAACCTTGCTACTGCGAATCTGGATATTGACGTGCAGCTTGAGCGCGGCTTGCGCATGCACTTGAGAACCTACATGTCCTCACGCCACCACCCAGAGCCTTACGTTAAGGGCGGCTATCTTCAAGTCGATCGGCTGGACTTCATCCGGGAAGGTTTTCTGGACAAAGTGATGGACAAGGTCACTTTTAAGGTCGGCCACATGGAAAACAACTATGGCGACGCGCACTTCCGCAGGTCAGACAACGCCATGACGATGCACAACCCATTTGTCGGCAACTACATCATGGACGGGTTCACAACTGAAGTCGGCGGAGAAGTTTACTTCAAGTCGAACGGTTTTCTCGGCATGGTTGGGCTTTCAAACGGTAAATTGAATCAGGACGTGCGTTCGCCCGGCGAAACCGGGGTTGTTTTCCTGGGCAAGCTTGGCTTTGACCGCGAGTTGGAAGAAAACCTTCGCGTCCGCTTGACAGGCTCCATCTACAGCATCGGCGATGCGAAGAGACTTTACCTCTACGGCGCTGACAGAACAGGTTCAAGATATTACAGCGTCATGCGCGGCGTGACTGAAACGTCTGACAACTTCCGCTCCGGTCGCTGGAGACCAGGTTTCGCGGACAAGCTGACTGCATTCATGGTCAACCCGTTCGTCAAAGCCTATGGCTTCGAATTCTTCGGGACTTATGAAAATGCAACCGGCGGCGATTTCAAAGGCTCCGAAACCGAGCGCACTTGGGAACAATTTGCAGGCGAGCTTCTTTACAGATTTGGCGCGAGCGAGAAAGTCTACGTTGGCGCAAGATACAACGTAGCACAAGGCAAGCTTGCGAGTGCAGACCCCAATGAAGTCAGCATTGACAGAATGCAGTTCGCTTTCGGCTGGTTCTTAACCAACAACGTCGGCGTGAAGGTTGAATACATGGTGCAAAACTATAACGATTTCGCGGCGGAAAGCATCTACATGGACGGCAAGTTCGATGGCGTAATGGCAGAAGCCGTGATAGCATTCTAAGCTCCCGCTCCCCCCAAGAGTGACGCTCATATCACTCATTCTCATCTCAGAAGGATCAGATGAGGCAAGCCCCGCCGCCGCAAGGTTGGCGGGGCTTTTGTAATTTTTAGCAGGATTGTGCGGCGTTCAAAAGCATCCGTCCACGAACCGCTCTTTTATTTTTCGTCAATCCCAAGCTCTGTCAGTTTACGATAAAGCGATGACAAACTCAGGCCGAGCAAGTGCGCCGCTTGTTTTTTGTCGCCTTCAGAGGCTTCGATGGCTTGTCGAATCTGCTCGACTTCGAATTGGGCCACGCTCTCTTTCAAGCTGGTTTGCAGCGCAGCGCCGGCGCTTATTCTGCGAAAAACCGCTGGAAGATGGTGAAGCATGATCTCTCCCGAATCACACAGAATCATGGCGCGTTCCAGAACGTTCTCCAATTCACGAACGTTGCCTTTCCAATCATAGCCGTAAAAACTTTCCAGCACTTCTTCGCTTAACCCTGTTACAGTTTTACTCATTTCAGCGTTGAATTTTCGGACGAAGTATGCAGCCAGGTGCGGAATATCGTCACGGCGGTCGCGGAGCGGCGGAATTTCGATTTCGACGACGTTGAGGCGATAATAAAGGTCTTCTCGAAATTCCCCGTCTTCAATGAATTTGAGCAAATCACGATTGCTCGCTGCGATAATTCGCGTATCGACCTTCAAGGCTTTCGTATCGCCTACGGGAAGTATCTCGTTTTCCTGCAGCACGCGCAGCAATTTAATCTGCGTGTTCATGGGAATGGTGCTGATTTCATCAAGAAAAAGCGTTCCTGAAGATGCAATTTTGAACAGCCCGTCTTTGTCGCGAATGGCGCCAGTGAAAGAGCCTTTCTTGTGGCCGAACAGCTCGCTTTCCACCAAATTTTCAGCAATCGCGCCGCAATTCACCGCGACGAATTGATGCTTGGCGCGAGCGCTTTTGGCATGAATCAGTCGCGCAATCACTTCTTTGCCCGTCCCGCTTTCGCCGGAAATCAAAACCGTGGAATTCGCCTCAGCGACGCGGTCGACAAATCTCAGCATCGACTTGATCTTGAAATTTTCCCCAATAAAGCGAGTTCGGTCTTTTTCGGAATGACTGAGCTGTTGCCGTAACGTCAGATTTTCTTCCACCAAGCGCTTCTTCTCGATTGCCTTGCTGACAAGGCGGAGAATATCAGCGCGCTTGAACGGCTTGGTAATAAAATCATACGCTCCTTGCCGCATTGCATCAACGGCTCGCTCAATCGTGCCGTGCCCGGTAATCAAAATGACGTCCAGCCCGCTCCATTCCTGCTTCACTTTTTTGAGCAATTCCATCCCGGTGAGCCCGGGCATTTGAAAATCGGTGATAATCAGGTCAACCGGCTCTCGTTTCAAAACCGAGAACGCTTCGCTCACTTCGGCGGCTTCCAAAACTTCATAACCTTCCTTTTCAAGCACCTTCTTTAGAGACTGCCGCACGGTTCTCTCATCATCCACGATCAAAATAAGAGGTTCTTTCATTGTCTTATCATCTTTTGTTGGTGGAATATTCTAAGCCTTGGGAATTAACAGGCGAAAAGTGGCTCCCCTCATTTCTCCCGGCTCACAGTAAAGCTCGCCGTCGTGCTCTTCTACAATCTGTCGAGAGATCGCGAGTCCAAGCCCGGTTCCCATTTGCTTTCGTGTAAAAAACGGTTCAAATATACGCTCATAATTCTCGTTCATTATGCCCTTGCCGCTATCCGAAAACGAGATGCTTACACTGTTGTTTCTATTTTGCGCCGAAACGCGAAAATGCCCGCCGTTGGGCATCGCTTCAATTGCATTTTTAATCAGATTAACAAAAACGCGGCGAATTTGATTGGGGTCAAACCGGACTTGTCCAAGCTCCTTGTCGATATTGCTGGTAAATTGAACCCCGACGGCGTTAGCTTCCGGCTCCATAGCGTGCAGCACCTCTTTGAGCAACTCAGACAAATCGCCTTTACTTTTCTCAATACTTGGCAAGCGGGAAAAATGCAAATATTCGTCGGTGAGTTGGGCAAGGCGCTCCACTTCATCGATGATTGCGTTAAGTAATGACCTTGCCTCCGCCTTGTTAATCTCTTCGCTCGCAAATATCTCGTCCCCTAAAAGTTCAGCGTTGAGACTGATTGATGACAACGGATTCCGAATTTCGTGTGCGACCTTCGCCGCCATATTGCCAATAGTCGCCAGCTTCTCGGAACGCAAAATTTCTAGTTCGAGGCGTTTCTGTCTTGTGACATCTTGCCCAATCGCCAGCACGCCAATGATGCCTCCGGCCGGGTCTCGAATTTCGGCGTTTGACCAAACGATGTGGATATGATGATCCAAAGCCGTTTTGATCACACTCTCGAAATGCGAAGGGAATCGCTTTTTCCGCAATCCGTCCAGGCTAAACATCGGGTGGCCGTCTTTGTCATTGAACTGACACACGTCAAACCAGCTTCTACCAACCGCTTCTTCTTTTTTATAGCCGGTTAACTCAGCGCATCTGCGGTTAAACACGAGTATCTCGCCGCTTAGATTTATTGAAACGATCATGTTATTCGCCGTTTCAATCAAAGATTCCGAGAAAGCTTTTTCTCGCAAAATTTCCTTTTCGATACGCTTCTTTTCGGTGATGTCTATTTCAATCGCCATGTAGCCGATGACGGCGTCGTCTTGCCGAACCGGCGTAATGGAAAGCAATATCGGAATTTCCTCGCCGTTCTTTTTGCGATTATAAATTTCGCCTTGCCAACTGCCCTCCTCACGAATTTTGCGCCACATCTCCTGATACAGCTCGTCATTCGTTCTGCTTGAGCGCAGAATTGCAGTCCGGTTGCCAATGATTTCATCATGCGAATACCCGAACAAATCGACAAACGCCGGGTTGGCGTCAGTAATTACGCCCTTAAGATCAGTAATTAAAATCGGGTCCGTCGAATGCATAAATGCGCTGTGGATAAGCCAATAATCCGACGGTATCTGTTTATTTTGAGATTTCATCTGCTGAAATATTCGTTGTTACTATGAATTCGACAAATGATCCGCCGTTTTAGTGCAAAAATCAAAACGCGTCGCACGAAAACTGAAACGAACTTATCTTGTCAATTAAAATACCGTCAATCAAAATCTGTCGGTAAAGCGGGATTTTTGTAATGTTCGAACACCCGCCGTATCTGTGCTTCCGTATTCCGACTTTCCGAAAGCTCCGGCAGCGCATCCATCTCGAAAAACTCAACGGCACTGGTCTCCACGCTTATTTTCGGCGCGCCGCCTGTTATTTCGCAAAGAAAAAACAGCTTGTAAACATAATACGGCACATGCGGATGCCCGTGCAAATCGCGGTCGTAAACCATCGTCAGTTTGGTCGCTTTTGTTTCAAACCCCGATTCTTCCCAAATTTCCCGCTCAACATTCTTTGCCGGAGAATCATGAATATCCGCCCAGCCGCCGGGCAGCGTCCACAGTCCGTCGCTGACTTCGCGGACGAGCAATATGCGATCATTTTTGAAAACCGCGCCGCGAACGTCCACTTTTGGCGTGAGATAGCCCTTTTCCCGATTGAAGAACTGCTTGATCGTTTCAAATTCCGCTTCGCTGTAACTTGCTAAAATCTCCGCGGCGACTTCGAGCACTTCATTGTACCGAAGGCGGTCATAGTAATCATCCGTAAAGGTCAGCCCGTTTTGCGCAGCAAATTGCAGCTTTTGCGCCCATTTTAGCCATTGATGTTTTTCATAGTTTGTGTTCTTGCTCATTGTCCGTCCCTTTCAATTTTCTTTCTGTCTGGCACTTTTTCAATAACGGGATTTTGACCACAAATTTACACGGAGAGACACGGATTTCAGAAGACTTTTTCGCTGATGTTACGCGCCAGCACATTTTTTTATAGTCAATTACAAACGTCGTATCATTGACACCTAGCTGAAGCCCAATGTCACTAACTTTTGCTTTGATCACGCTCAAACAAACTGAAGTTTGAACTACAAACCACCGTGCGTTCTCCTGTTCTGAGCGTAAGAAAAGCACTGTCGTTTGTAGTTCAAGCTTTAGCTTGTCTTTGCTGTAGTCGTCGCCCAGAATTTTTGAGTTCAAAAACACGAAAAGTTAGTGACATTGAGCTGAAGCCAGGTGCTTGTGTTTGGCTCTTTGGATTTCTCTCTTCGCCCTGAAAGGGCTGAATAACATAACCCAGGGCAGCGCCCTGGGGCTGGGAAACCACATCATTTTCCAAGCCCTTTAAGGGCGGTACAAAGGCGGCGTCTGAGTTCAGATAGAGTCGTCGATCTTTTGTATCGCCGTTACAGGGCTTGGAGATTTTTTATGTTCGTCGTCCAGGGGCGCTGTCCCTAGCTGTGGAATGCAGCCCTTTCAGGGCAAAACCACCGGCTTCGCGCCAGTCAGCGGCGGAACAACGAAGCCGGTCGTTTTGATATTCCGCGTTTCGAGCGTCTTGGTGAACATATTGATTTATATAATGTTAACGCATTAACGATAAACTACGTTTGCATTTCAAAACTGTCTTGAAACAGCCAAACTCCAGCACCTGGCTTCAGCCAAGTGACGAGCGAGAATTCCCGTGTTTTTCAGTGGTAAAAGATCAGGCGTCAAGTAGTGCGTTCACTTTTAAGAGTCTAACTCTTCAAAAATTCATCTTTTTCAGACTTCGCCATTCTCTCCAATCGTAAAATCGTATCCGCAATATCGCGCTCCGTCGTTCGAGGGTTAATGATACACATCCTGAGCAAAATTTTTCCATTCAAAATTGTCGTGCTCAACATCGCGAAGCCGTCGTCGATGATTTTTGGGATAAGCGAAGCGTTCACGGCGTTCGCTTCATTTTCATTCAATTCCGCCGGTTTAAAACGAAACGTAATCACGCCCAGTTGCGCCGAGGAGCAGACCTGCCACGACGGCAGTGACCGTAAGAATTTCTCAGCATATTCCGCCAAATCGACGCCGTGTTCAATCGCTTCCCGAAACGCCTGCGCGCCAAAAACTTTGAACGAAGCCCATAATTTCAGTGCTCGAAAGCCGCGCGTCAACTCAACGCCGCGTTCAAAGAAATTGACTTCATCATCTCGACCGCCCGCATCCTTCAAATACTCGGGCGAGACGTCAAAAGTCTTGCGGAGCAAATCGCCTTCGCGCACCAAGACACACCCGGCGCTGTAAGGTTGGAAAAGCCACTTATGCGGATCAAGCGTCAGCGAATCCAGCTCCGAAACGCCTTCGAAAAGACGCTCAAATTTTGGCGATAACAAAGCGGCTGCGCCGTAAGCGCCGTCGCCGTGCAGCCACAAATTTTCCGCTCGGCAGATTTCGGCAATTTCCGACAACGGATCGACGGCGCCGGTGTTCGTCGTCCCAATATTTGCGATTACGCAAAACGGTTTTTTGCCTTGCTCACGATCTTTTTTCACGGCGGTTTTCAAGGCTCCTGACCGCAACCGAAAATGTTCGTCAACAGGCAGTTTTTTAAGCTGGTTTGGCGCAAAGCCCAGCACCTTCACGCCGCGATCAATAGAAGAATGCGTCTGCTCTGAGCAATAAACGACGGCGTTTGAAAAATCGTTTTTCAATCTCGCTTCTCGTGCGACGGCCAGAGCCGTAAGATTCGCCATCGAACCGCCGCTGACGAAAAGCCCGCTCGCTTCGGCAGGAAAGCCTGCGAGTTCTTTCAGCCAGTCAATCGTCACCATTTCAATCTCAGCGGCAGCAGATGACTCCAGCCAGGTTCCTGCGAAAACATTAAAACCCGAAGCCACAAAATCCGCCAGCGCGCCGACGAAGTTTCCGGGACTTGATACAAAAGCAAAAAATCTTGGGTGATCCAGGTGCATGATATTCGTGCAGAAGTCCTCTTCCAGCTTCGCTAAAACTTCCGCCGTCGGACTGCCGTTTTCCGGCAATGGCTCGCGAAAAAGCGTCTCCATTTCTTCACGCGTCGCCCGGCGCGTAACTGGTTTGCTTTCCAAATTGGCCAGATGCTCCACGACGAGATCGACCGCCTGATACCCGGCTTGTCGCATTTCGTCTGGAGAAAGCGTTAGTGTCTCGTTGCTTTTTTTCATTTCAAAAATCGGCCTGAATACCTCAAAATCTTCACTGATTTTACGCGCCAGTTCTACAATACAGCAACCGATTATTGGAGCCGTTCCTGTAGAAGCGCATTACCATCAACCTAATTTCGAGACGCCCAAAATTCTCGCTCCCAATCTCTAGATCTGTCTCTTATACACATCTGACGCTGCCGACGAGCTTCTTGGTGTA
>CAXHAT010000147.1:0-20577 GCA_964014485.1 uncultured Deferribacteres bacterium | reverse complement strand
CCCCGAAGCCGTCTGGCGCGGCTTGACCACAGTCGCCGGAAGCTGGATTGGCGGCGGCGCCAACCAAACGGCGATGAAGGAGGTTTTTGAAGTCGGCGATAATCTCTTTTCAGCCATGGTTGCCGTAGACGTCATCGTCGCCAACATATGGATGGCGTTCTTGCTCTACGGCGCAGGCGTCTCTGAGCGGTTGGACGGCTGGTTGAAAAGCGACACTTCCTCGATTGAACAAGTGCGGACAAAAGTTGAAGATTATCAGGCCAGCATTGCCAAAATCCCCAGCCTGGCTGACTTGATGAAAATTTGCGCCGTCGGCTTTGGAATAACCGCAATCGCTCATTTTGGGGCCGACTTAATCGCGCCGTTTATTGAAACGAACGCTCCTTTTCTCAAGGATTACAGCCTTGCTTCAAAATTTTTCTGGATCGTCGTCATCGCGACAACCGGCGGTTTAATCGCATCTTTTACCAGAGCGCGACAAATGGAAGGCGCTGGAGCGTCAAAAATCGGAAGCCTCCTGCTCTACGTACTCGTCGCGACAATCGGCATGAAAATGAACCTGCTCGCCATCTTTGAATCGCCGGGCCTGTTTGTCGTCGGGCTCATTTGGATGGCGATTCATGCCGGGCTCCTTATTCTCGTTGCAAAGCTCATTCGTGCGCCCCTGTTCTTCCTCGCTGTAGGCAGCCAGGCGAACGTCGGTGGAGCGGCCTCGGCGCCGATTGTTGCATCGGCGTTTCACCCTTCGCTAGCTCCGGTCGGCGTTCTTCTCGCCGTTCTGGGCTATGCTCTAGGCACTTATTGCGCCTGGGCGACGGGAATTTTGATGCAGCTTGTCGCGCCATAATTCACCAATTCGTTGAGAATAGCCCGCCAAAAGCAAAGAGATTCACCCAAAATGTCATTCAACAAAAAGCGCAACGCCCCGCTGGAAATGAGCCCGGACGAATTTCGATCCGCCGGGCATAGGCTTGTCGATCAAATCGCCGACTTTCTTTCAGAACTGCCGAACAAACCTGTGACCACCGGGAAATCCCCAGCCGAAATTCGCAAAATGCTGGGCGCAGACGCGATGCCGGAAGAAGGCGAGAAAGCGGAAAAACTGCTTGAAAACACAGCAAGCCTGTTGTTTGACCATTCCTTGTTTAACGGACATCCCAAATTTCTGGGTTATATTACCTCATCCGCAGCGCCTATTGGCGCGTTGGCGGAAATGTTAGCGGCTTCAGTCAATCCCAATGTCGGCGCCTACATTTTATCTCCGGTCGCGACTGAAATTGAACGACAAGCGATTTCTTGGATTGCGGAAATGATCGGCTATCCCGCGGATTGCGGCGGCATTCTAAGCAGCGGCGGCAACATGGCAAATTTCATCGGATTCCTTGCGGCGCGACGCGCCAAGAGCGACTGGGATATTCGCCGAGGCGGCTTTCGCTCGGAAGACGCATCCAAAATGTGCGTGTACGTATCCGCCGAGACGCACACCTGGATTCAAAAAGCCGCCGACATGTTTGGCCTGGGCACGCAAGCCATTCGCTGGATCGAAACGGACGAAGAATTACTCATGGACGCTTCAAAATTAAGGCAGGCGATTCAGAACGACTTGCGCAATGGCTTTCTGCCGTTCATGGTGGTCGGAACTGGCGGCTCAGTCAGTACCGGCGCCATTGACCCGCTTCCGGAAATCGCCGAGATTTGCAGAGAATTCAACCTGTGGTTCCATGTCGACGGGGCGTACGGCGCGTTTGCGGCGGCCTTGCCGGATGCTCCTGAGAATTTGCTCGGCCTGCGCTTGGCCGACTCCATCGCGCTCGATCCGCACAAATGGCTTTACGCTCCGCTCGAAGCCGGTTGCACGCTGGTTCGCGATCCGCAATACCTGCGCAACGCTTTCACCTACCGTCCGCCTTACTATAAATTCGATGATCTCGACGGCGAATCTCAGCTTATTTACAATGAATTCGGCCCGCAAAACTCACGCGGATTTCGCGCGCTAAAAGTGTGGCTTGGATTGCGGCAAGCCGGGCGCAACGGCTACGAGCGGATGCTTTCCGATGACATTGAATTGGCTAGAGAGCTGTTTCAACTTGCGAAAAAGAACCCGGAACTAGAAGCGATGACGCTCAATCTGAGCATCACGACTTTCCGCTATGTGCCGAAAGGCTTTGAAATTTCTTCGGAAGCGGGCGAAGCGTACCTCAACAAATTGAACACCGAAATACTAACGCGGATGCAAGTGGAAGGGGAAGCGTTCGTATCCAACGCCGTCATCTTTGGAAAATACGCGCTAAGATCATGCGTCGTCAACTTTCGAACCACCTCAGAGGATATCGCAGCACTACCCGGAATCGTCACGAAACTTGGAAGAGAAATTGATCAAAAAATGCGAAATTAGATTTTTGGATAGAGACGTGATGCATCGCGCCTCTACAAGCGAAGAATTATGCAAAAAGGAGCGGAGAAATGAAACGTAGAACATTTTTACAAAGCGCTGCCGCTACCGGAGCAGTCGCAGCAACCACCGGAATAGTCGGCTGCCAACCAGGCGGCGGAAGCGGATCGGGTGGCGGTTACAAGCCGCCGGAAGCTTTTGAATTGGATGAAATCACCGTTTCGCAATTGCAGGAAGGCATGGCCTCGGGAAAATACACCGCGAAAAAAATCACCGAGATGTACCTCGGTCGCATCGAAGAAATTGACAAGCAAGGCCCCGCCGTTAATGCGATCATCGAAGTCAATCCGGATGCAGTTGCGATTGCCGAACAACTGGACCAGGAACGTAAGGACGGCAACGTCCGCGGCCCGCTGCACGGCGTCCCAATCATCATCAAAGACAACATTGACACGGCGGATAAAATGATGACCACCGCCGGATCGCTTGCCTTGGAAGGCTCGATAGCACCGCAGGATTCGTTCGTCGCTCAAAAGCTGCGTGAGGCCGGCGCGGTTATTTTGGCCAAAGCCAATTTGAGCGAATGGGCGAACTTCCGCTCAACGCGCTCATCCAGCGGCTGGAGCGGACGCGGCGGGCAAACCAAAAATCCCTACGCTTTGGATCGCAATCCGTGCGGCTCCAGTTCCGGCTCCGGTGCGGCGGCGGCGGCGAATCTGTGCGCCATTGCCATCGGCACCGAAACCAACGGCTCGGTCGTTTGTCCTTCTTCGGCCAACGGACTTGTCGGCATCAAGCCGACCGTCGGCCTGGTGAGTCGCTCTGGTATAATTCCCATCGCGCACACGCAAGACACGGCGGGCCCAATGGCAAGAACCGTGACCGACGCTGCAGTTTTGCTGGGCGCTTTGACCGGCGTCGACTCCCGCGATGAAGCAACTTCGGCGAGCCAAGGCAATTCACAGATCGATTACACGCAATTCCTCGACAAGAACGGGTTGCAAGGAGCGAGAATCGGCGTGGCGCGCAATTTTATGGGTTTTCATGAAAAAGTCGACAAGGTGATGGAAGATGCGATTGCCGCAATCAAAAGCGCAGGTGCGGAAATCATCGATGACGCCAGCATCAAAAACTCGCGCGAGTACGGGCGTTCCGGCTTTGATGTTTTACTTTACGAATTTAAGGCTGATCTCAACAAATATCTGGCGGGATTGCCGAATGCTCGGGTCAAAACGCTGGAAGATGTGATTAAATTCAACGAAGACAATCGCGACCGCGAGATGCCGTATTTCGAGCAGGAAATTCACATTCAAGCGCAAGAAAAAGGCCCGTTGACGGACAAGGAGTACCAGGACGCGCTGGCCAAAATACTGCGTCTGTCGCGCGAAGAAGGCATTGACGCTACGATGAAAGAGCACAACCTCGACGCCATCGTCGCGCCGACCGGCGGCCCGGCCTGGCCAATCGATCTCATCAACGGCGACCATTTTGGCGGCGGCAGCTCGTCTCCAGCGGCACGCTCCGGCTACACGAACATCACGGTTCCGGCGGGACAAATTTTTGGTTTGCCGGTCGGCATTTCATTCTTTGCCGGTCCTTGGAGCGAACCAACGCTGCTGAAATTGACCTACGCCTTCGAACAAGCAACCAACCACCGCAAAACGCCCAAGTTTCTGCAGCAGGCTGATTTGAGCGTTTAAGCATGGGATTGATGGAATATTGGATTAATGGAGTGTTGACGGTTGCCGTTTCCAAAAATCCAGCATTTCATCACTCTTTGCTACCGAAGCTTGATGCCTTGAGCGCCTAATTTCCAGGGTCATTTTTTCCTGATTTGCGCCAACCGCTCTCGTGCAATACTCTGCCATTTTTTAGCCAACTCTCCCATTCTCGCGCTTTGCGTTAATCGACGGGACTCGTCCAGCAAAAAGCCGTACAATTCCAGTTTTTCGTAGAGTGAGAACAGGCGTTCAACATAGCTTGCGTTGTGATAAAGCGCAGGATATTTGGCCAGCATGCGTTTCAGGCAGACCACGCTGGCGTCCGGACGATTTTGAGCGTAAAACCAGTCAACGGCGCGCAGCCGTTCCTGCTCAAACGGGATGGTTTTTTGTTCCACGGCCGTTTTGGCTTTTCTCCCGTAAGTCAAGCCGAATCGGCGGCGGGCGCTGCTGTCCGGCTCGGAAACGTTCTCCGGCAATTGTTCCGCTTCGATCCGTGTGAGCGCTGCAACAATCTGCGTTTGACGGCGCGGCAGCGCGTCTTCCAAATAAAAATAAGCGTTTTCCGGCAATGTGATAACTTCGGTTTCGACGAAAAGCATTGACGAAGCTTTTGGCTTGGTCAGCAGAAAAGTCTTCAAAGGAATCTTTTCCTTGCCGTCAATCGGAACCCACTCGGAAGTCAACGGATTGAGATAAAGCGCTGCACCGGAATCGATCTTCACCCAAGCCGTTTGCGCTTGGCCATCTTGAAAGCCGAGAATCGTAATAAAGCAAATTGCAAGGAACCGCCACAAGAGCGTGCATAGAAAGCCCCCAATTGTCATGCTGGAAGCATCTTTTTTAAACCTTAGGTCCGAGGCTGAAAAAACGTCTTTTCCTTGTGACCTAAAAAGATTCCTTCGGAATGACAAGAAAAGAAGGCTCCGGGCATATATTAAGCGCCCAATGTTTGGTTTTTTAAAAATCGTAAACATGAATCCTGCCTTTTTCAATGCCGTTATTTTCAAAAACTTCCTGATAATAAATTTTCACGCCTTCACTGAACGCCGCTTCAAAGCCTTTGTTGATAACGGAGGTTTCAATCGGCAGCCAGATCGTCGGAACGCCGGAGCGGCTTGTGCGCGTAATCGCCTGAAATTCCGTCAAGTCCAAAATTTCGGCGTGTTCCGGCGAAATCCCGGTATCAATCAACAAGAAAACATGGCCTATCGATGCGGGACTGGCGCGCGGAATTCGCAAATTGTCGCTTGCAGGCGGGCGGACGTCGACAACGGCGGTTGCGTAACCAACGGCGCCCAGCGCTGATGCGAGACAAACCGTCAAATCTTCGCAATCGCCGCCGCCTTTCATCAAAGTTTCTCCTGGGAATTGCACGTTGTCGATCTCAATGGTCGTGATTGGATCCGGAACATAATTCAGTCTTCCGCCCAGATTGTCAAGGAAAGACGCGAGTCGTTTAAAGCGAAGCTTTTGCTCATCATGGTGCTCGCTGCCAACGGCAAGTGCGGAGAGATAAGCTTTTTTTGCCTCGTTTTTTATGATCGGGTCTTCCGGTGAGGCAAAAAACTTCAACTCCCACGTTTTTCCACTCCACGCATTCTTGCCGTAAACCGTCAGCGGCGCGTCCGCTAATGCGATTGAGATCTTGTCCATTCTCGCTGAAATCTCGAGGCGATCAGCAAGAGGCGCTGCAACGTTCCTTGACCGGTTGAGATGAAGATAGATCGGAATCGCTCGCTTCTCACGCGGCTCCAACGACAATCTCTCCGAACGGAAATCGCCCGCATCATACATTGTTTCAGCGTTTAAATGAAAATTGACTTCGTGCCGCGAACGATTGACGACAGTTGCCAGAGCTATCGGATTTGCCGCGTAAACGGCGCGTTTGGAAAAAAATATTTCGTGCTGAACAAGTTGAAAATCCAGCAATTCTATCGGCGGTTTGGTTACCTGACTCAAATTAATTTCAACGCCAAACGCAACGGCTGTTTTGGGAAGATTTAGGTCCGCTGAATTCTGCGGCGTGTAGACGTTTGACGCCAGCCAGTTTTCAAACGTATCGATTGTTGTAATGGAATTTGGCGAATGAACGTGTTGGACGCTTATCAAGCCTCGAATTCGATCTGAAAGGGGAGCCGACAAATGCAATGCCCCCGCGTTATACAGAAAACCGCCAATCCCTCGCTGAAAATGCATTGCCAAGGTTGTGCCTGCGCCATGAACGTTTGTGCGCCCAAGCGTTTTTTGAAAACTCAAACCCAGATCAGACCCTGTTGCCGTCGCGCTCGCGGAAAACTGATCTGCCCGCCAAGCCAGCCCAAAAACGCCCTGCGCTTTAAAATTGCGACCGCGCTTGACCACGGAAGAATTGTTTTGATAAATCGGCAACGCGAGAACCCCGGCGCTTATCCTGAAGTTTTTCCACTGTTGTGCAAGCGAGGCGGAGAGCAAGAATTGATTGGCGTTTTGCTTGACCGTTCGCCAATCAACAAAATATAATGAATCGCGCAGCGTTTGTACATCGGCGGTGTCAAATCGTGCATTTTGCGTAATGAGCGTCAGACCCGCGTCAAATTCAAATTCGTGTTTTTTTAGCCAGCCAAAAACGCTGGCCGGTTTGTTAACGCCAAAAAACTCAGGACGCGCTTTCAAATTTTCATTGTCAGCAAACGTGACGTCGCTGTCAGCAGTTTTGATGATCAGGCGACCCGGTAAAAATGTGAATTGCTGCGACGGGTTGGGTTCGAGACGAAGGCCAAAATTGAATGTCTCCGTTTGTCGGCGGAGAATGAAGGTTCCGTTTAAATAATCAGCGCCGTGCGTCGCATGCGCCGCTTTTGCCAGAATCACGGCGCGCCACCCGGCTTTCGAAATCTCTGGCACGAATTGAGCGGAAAGGCGGCATGCGGAGAAAAAGACCGTCGTGATTGTCGCGAACAAACGATAGTGTTTTTTCAACGGTTTCATTCAGCAAGCTTTTTAACGAAAGAATAAACTGAAAATGCGTTAAGTCAGGGTTCGAATCTGTTTGATCAAATGATCAAAAGCGGTTTCGAAATAGCCGGGCAGACTTTTAAAACGCTGAAGCCTGATTTCAACATCTGATTCTCCAGTCTTCACGCCGTCCTCGATTTTTTGGTGAAGAGATGCGATGTAGCCCGAGATGCGTTTTTTGAACTGCGCTTCATCGGCGATGGTTGCATCGCCACGAATCGCCGCCAATGTTTTTTCCACCTCCAGATTTTGTTCTGCATAGAATTTTGCAATCAAGCCGCGTTGATATTCCGTGACCGTGACCCTGTGGATTCCGAGATCGCGCGCCGTCTCGGAAACCGAGCGATGGCGAAATTGATGTTCACGCAGCTTCACCAAAATCTGTGTTGCAAGATCGTCTTTTGGCGTTTCCGGAGTTGTGACCGGCGCTGACAATTCAAAATCTTCGGGCAAAAGAAAATGGCGTTTTTTAAGCGAAGCGTTTAGAATCGCGCGCTCCGTCGCCGAGCGCAGTTCGCGAACATTCCCAGGCCACTTTTGCTGGCCGACCCAGGAAGCAATGGAATCGGAAAGCTTGATTTTCTTGTCAGCTTCAGCGGCAAAAGCTTTGAAGAGCGTAGCTGCGTCCATCGGGCGCTCCCTAAGCGGCGGCACGGTAAGCAAGTATCCAGCCAGACGATAGTACAAGTCTTCCCGAAATTTTTTTTCAGCGACTTCTTGCTCGAGATCGTGGTGCGTGGCCGCGACAATTCGAACGGAAACACGAATTTGTTGAACGCCTCCAACGCGCTCAAACGCACCTTCCTGCAGCACGCGCAACAACTTCGCCTGAAACGCCGGGCTGGTTTCCGCAATCTCGTCGAGAAAAAGCGTCCCGCCGTCCGCCAGTTCAAAACGCCCGGGTTTTTGTTTTGTAGCGCCGGTAAAAGCGCCCGGCTCATAGCCAAAAAGCTCCGACTCGATCAGGTTTTCGTTAAAAGCCGCGCAGTTGACGGCGACGAACGGCCCCTCCGCAACGATTGAATTTTCGTGGATGAATTGCGCAATTCTTTCTTTGCCGACGCCTGACTCACCCAAAATCAAAACCGAGGTTTTTGCTTCGGCAATTTGTTTGGCTTTTTGCAGCACGCCGACAAGCGGTGATTTGGGGTGAAAATAAAGCCCGTTCGCTTCCGGTTTTGGCAAAGGCGCGTCGTGACTGGTCAAGTGCTCATAAAACTGCAAACGTTCACGCAGTTCACGGACTTCCTTGTTCTGCGAGGGAGCGGTCTGCTTCTTCTCTTGATCGTTGCTTGCGGCGAAGGCGGAATTTATGGTTGTTCGGTTTTTGGAGATTTGCCAAAGCATCGCGCCCAGTGGAATCAAAACAAGCAAAAGCCAGAGTGGGGAAACGTAGATACGCGCAAAATTCAATGCAGCAAAAATGACGATCACCGCGACGACCGCGAACAGGAAAAAGAATGCTTTTTTCCTGAAAAAAAATGCGCCCAGCGCAGGCAGCAAGCTCAGACAAAAAACGGCGAAAATCCGCCAGCTTGACCAATAAAAACCGAATTCACCGGCACGAATTTGTCGCACCGCCCAGACTTGCAGCGCAGTGCTGGAAACCAAATCCCGGGTTTCCGAACCGGCGATGTAAGACGATCTTCCCGGCAATTCTAATCCAACAACAACGTCTCCGTCGATGTTCTGAATTTTATTTTTGACGACCTCGACAAAGCTAAGTTTTGAGGCGGGCGCCGACTCCGGGAAAGCCACGAGTCGCCCGCCTGTCTGGCTTTTCTCAAGAAGACGCTTAGCGAAAGAGCCTTGAGCGTCATCCTTCGAAATGAGGCGATTCCGCTTCAATTGAAATGAGGCGGCGAAGGGCGCAAAAAATCGCTTGGCGGGGAGTGAGAAATTGCCAAGGACTTTGATGCTGTCGGCGGCAAAATCATCGGGGGCGGTCAGAAGGAAAGCCTTCGGGAAGCCGAGCAAAGTCTCGAAAAACAGGCGGTCGGATTCGGGGTGAGAAATATCCGCGTCTGAAAACGCCAAGTCGATGAAAATCCTGTCGGCGCCGTTCGCGAATAGATTTTCCAAAGCAATCGCGTACCACTTGCGATCCAACGGCCAGCCGCCAAGATTTTTAACATCGCTTTCCCGGATCGCAATGTAGTTTAGCGGCGTTTCTTGCGCGAACGCTTCTTCCTGTATAAGGATAACCCAAAAAACAAGGAAAGACAGTAACCTGGAGGCAATTTTTCTCTTCATGCCGTATTCACGGCGTGTTCAGAAAACCCTTCAAGACTCTGTTTCGCCAAACTGCGATTTTTCAGAGCAACAAGACGGGATTCACCAAACACGTTTCGTTTAAGCTAGAGGCAGCAGATTGATTACTCTTGAAATCTGAAGTCTATCGTGTGTGTAACATAGGAAGCGACGGTCAGGCTTTCTTTGGTCGAGCCGTCGTGGTTAAGCAAAGGAATTTCCGCGATTTTTTGAGGCTTGAGCGTGAGTTGAATCATGAAGAGATCGGTGGAGCTGTTTTGCTGCAAAGCCTGGAGCTCCGAACTCGGAATCGTGATCGAATTCGCCACTTCAGCGGCTTGAATGATGACGTGACTGACGCCTTCAAACTGATTTTCCCACGAATTTTCAAGGAACGCCAGGTTGCGTTCAAAAAGCAAGAGTCCTTCGTCTTCCGGCGAAATTGGATGTTTAAATTCGATCACCCAATCTTCGTTAGGATCGACGACTTCTTCCATCGATACGTTGGTAATAATATTTTTTTGCGGCAGCGCCAACTCCTGAGAAACGTCTTGTACGTCCGGCGAACCGGAAATCGAAAAAACGCTGGCGCCGGTAAACGGCGGATCATCGTCACTCCCGTCTCGAATCACTTGGTAGTAATTGGTCAACTCGCGCAATTCGCCGCCAATCTCGTATTTTACAATGCCGCCGTCGCCCCAAACAGGAATCGCGTCGCCGCCGAGGCTCACATCGCCCAAATCGGCGAAAGTATAATTTTCGCGCTCATTCACGCTCCAGAGCTGAATGAGCACGTCATTATAAACGCCGCCCCATCCACCGCCGCCGGGCAATGGCACTTCCTTATTCTGGCCTTTCGTGTGCGCCACCCACATAAATGCAAAATAATCGTCGTCGGTAATTTCGCCGGCAAGCGCGTCCGGGCTAAAAGGATTGCTGACCCCTTTATTAATAATAAGTGTGACGGTATCGTCGTCGCCGGGCTGGATCGTCGTGTTGTTCTGACAAGCGAAAATCAGAAGTGAGAAGGTTACGACCAAAAACAGCTTTGCGGGTTTCATCATCTTGCCTCCGTTCATTCGATTAACTAAACATTTTCACAAACATAGACAAGAAATTTGAATGTGAAAATCGTGCCACGAACGACAAAGCTTTAATTTTCAAAGAATTAAGTCAAGACGATGGAACATTGAAAAGTGTAAGCTTGACACTTCAAAAGTGTCAGTAATTGAGAGACTTGCATTTAGCAGAGTTGCGAAGGTTCTTCCACTCCCGCCCTCGAAGAACGCCAGGGATCAACCACCTGCAATTGCGATATTCGGCTCGGCGGAGAACCAAGTTGCATCATGTTTTACCGGCAAACGCGCAACACCAGCTATTAAAAACGGCGCCCTGCGAGGGTTTATGGTTCATTGATTCCCCCAGGTCGGGAGCGCATCTCCAACTCTTTCCAGATTTCAGGAAACGTACTTTTCAGAGTCGTCAAAGCAGGCTCTTTTGCAACCAACATGGCCGCCATAATCAATGAACGCAAAGGTATTTCTTTGGCAAATAATGTTAACGCTAGAATAAAATCATTTCGGCTCATTCAACTTCCCTCCAATTAAGTGAAATCTGCTTTAACCGTTTTGTTTTTGAATTCGCCGTTTGCGCTTTGTACTTTGTCGTGCAAGGTGATTAAAACAGCTTTGTGAAAAACAATTTCGCTTAAAATATTGAGATTTTTACAAAAAACAAGATATTTTTCAACAAAATGGAAAACAAGCCATTAGGCGAACGTCTTCGGATCGCCATCTTCGCATTGGGCTACAAAAAAATCAGCGATTTTATTAGCGCCACTGGAATGACAAAGTCCACGGCATATGCGGTTTTGAACGATCACACAAAAGAGCCAGGCTCAGGTTTTTTGAAAAAATGTTACTACGCCGGAATTAACCTCAATTGGCTGATCACTGGCGAAGGCGAAATGCTGTTAGAAGAAAAGGCCAACCCTGAGAGCATTGAACGCATCAAGGCGGCGGGAGGCGCACCTGAAAACTACCCTGCGCCAAAAAAGTCCACAATAATGGAAAAAAAGATCGCAGATCGGATGAGCGAGATGATTGGCATCATGAGCGGGCGTGACATTCTGAAAGAGATGAACGAGTACCTGGATCAATTAGAAGAGCTCGAGCCGGATCAGCGCGAAATGTTCCACACCATGGCCAAGGTCTTCATTGAATCTGCGCAAAAACGAAAGAACAACCCGCAATGACGCTCGACGCTAGTTTCTGGAAACGCCAAAAATCGGTTATCGGCGTCGGGCTGATTTCGGGCACTTCTCTGGATGGCGTTGACACAGTCATCGTTGAGCTGCACAAAGATCGCCGAATCCCGCCTAAAACCTTGTTTTTCAAAACCATTCCTTATCCCGATGATTTAAGGAAAAAATTACTGTTCGCTTCCGCCCCGCCGGGAGGAAACGCCGAAACGGTGACGCGCTTGAACTGGGCGGTCGGCCATGCTCTCGCGGATGCAGCGCAGCAAGCGATCAAGGAAAGCGGATTGGGCGCCGACAACATCCAATTTATCGGCTCGCACGGCCAGACCATTCAGCACGTTCCAAATGCCGAGAATATTGCCGGATTTCCTTCATCCGGCACTTTGCAAATTGGCGAACCGGCCGTCATCGCGGCGAAAACCGGCAAGGTTGTCATTGCAGATTTTCGCGCCAACGACATGGCTTACGGTGGAGAAGGCGCGCCTCTCGTCCCCTGGTTCGATCATGCTTATTTTGCCCACCCGGCCCAAAATCGCGTTCTTCTAAATATTGGCGGGATCGCCAATTTCACCTGGCTGCCAAAAAGGTGTTCTCTGGAAGACGTTGTTGCGTTCGACTCAGGCCCAGGAAATATGATCATCGACGCTTTGCTGAAAAAATATTTTGACCTGCCGTATGATCAGGACGGGCAGAAGGCGGCGCTTGGGGAGCCAAACTCGTTGCTGTTGGCGGAACTCAAAAAGCACCCTTATTTCTCACGCCCCTGGCCCAAATCCACAGGCAGGGAAGAATTTGGTGAAAAATATGTCGCAGCCCTCTGCAAAAAAGCGGAAAACGCGGGTATATCTCCGATTGATCTCATCGCCAGCACAGCGCAATTGACGGCGGACACGATCGTTGAAAGCGTCTTGCGCTGTGCCGGGCAGGCAAAAGTCGACGAAATTTTCGTCAGCGGCGGCGGTGCGAACAATGCGACCTTGATGAAAATGTTAGCGCGCCAGCTCCCTCAAACAACGTTGAAAAAATTCGACGATACCGGCGTCGCGGGGGACGCAAAAGAAGCGGTTTGTTTTGCGGCGCTCGCCTGGGCTGCGCTATGTCGCGAACCCGGCAACATTCCGCGCGCGACCGGGGCGGCAAAAAATGTGGTATTAGGAAAGATATGCTTACCGTAAAAGGATTTGAGAAATGAAGCAACTGGATTTGTGCATTTACGAAGACGAACGTGCGATCAACTTTTCACCGTTGAGCCTGACGCGACCAGTTTTTGATCTGCGTTGCGGCCTCTTCACCCTGGGGCAAAAAATCATTCAGCGCTTTCCAGGATACCGCGTCAGCTATTTTCTGCGCGATGAATTATTGGGCGTGGTCAAGCTTGAACGCCCGCAAACACAATTGAATTCCGCGCCGCGCGAAGGCGGCTACTTCATCAACAGCCGTTTTATGCCTTCAAAGCCGTTGCCGGGCAAACTTGAAACGAGCACCACTTTTATTTGCCATGACGAAATTGCAGGCGCATTTCTCGCCCCGAAAGACGTTCGGAAGATCGAGCGCAATCAAGACGGCACGATCAAAAACATCTGTTTTCAATCACTGCCGCAGCAAGAAGTTGACGGGACGATGAACGCCTTTTGTTGGGATTTGGTGCACCACAATGCGCGCGAAATTGAGCGCGACTTCAATTTTGCCCAGCGCGGCGGGCAAATTTTGGCCAAAATTTATCCCAACGTGACCTTGTTAGAACAAGAAAATATCCACCTGGGTTTGGGCGCCAAGATTTATCCGGGCGCGGTGATTGACGGCGAGAGCGGACCGGTTTATATCGCCGACGGCGCCAAAGTGATGTCAAACGCCGTCATCGAAGGGCCGGCGTATATCGGCAAGGATTCGGTGGTCAAAATCGGCGCGAAAATCTACGGCGGCGCCACGATTGGCGACGTTTGCAAGGTCGGCGGAGAAATCGAAGGTTCGATCATTCACGGCCACAGCAACAAGCAGCACGAGGGCTTTCTTGGCCACGCTTATCTCGGCGAGTGGGTCAATCTCGGGGCCGACACCAACAACAGCGATTTGAAGAACAACTACACGCCGGTGAGCGTTTACATCAACGGCAAAATGCACAACACCGGGCAAAAGTTTGTCGGCCTTTTTATGGGCGACCATGCGAAAAGCGGCATCAACACCATGTTCAACACCGGCACGGTCGTCGGGGTGATGGCTAACGTTTTTGGGGCGGGGTATTCGCCCAAGTATATTCCTTCATTTAGTTGGGGCGGCATAGAAAGAACGGTGCTCTATACGTTCAATAAAGCGAGAGCGACGGCGCAGCGCGTGATGGAAAGGCGCGGGGCAATGATGGTTCCGGCACAAGAAGCGCTCTTCAAAAAAATCTATGAAAACGCCAAACTGGAAGTCGAAAAATTGAAAAAGCGCGAATGAGGACTTTCGTCAAATCAAAGCGCGTTTTAGCCTTTCGATTTTCCCGCCATTTTCCCGCCTCCGCCGCGCCAAAATCTATTGAAAATATCTGCGAAGCCATTGGCGGCGTGCAAGCGCAAGTGCTTTCCGCCGCCGAGTTGATGTTTCGCGCCCGCCTGCCAAATGTAACGCGCGAAGAAATTCATGCCGCTCTCTGGCAAAAACGCTCGCTCGTTAAAACCTACGCCCTCCGCAGCACTCTTCACTTGCTCACCATTAACGACTTGCCCGTTTTTATCGCTGCAATGAAAAGCAACCGGTTAGCCTGGATGCGAAACACGCTCAAACATTTTGATATTTCAGCCAAAGAAGCGCGTGCAATGTCTGACGCCGTTGTGACGCATCTCAAAGATGGCCCGAAAACGCAGCCGGAATTGGTCAAAAAAATTCTCCCTGGCGTGAGCCGCAACATGAAAACATGGATGGATCATTCCTGGAGCGTTTTCCGGCAGGCTTTGGTGGAAGGCCGCATTTGTTACGGCCCAAACCAAGGCGCGAAAACAACGCTCGCTTTGGTTGATGACTGGTTGGATGATTTCAAAGAAATGAACGAATCCGCTGCGCAAGAAATTCTGTTTCAGCGGTTTTTGAAAGCTTACGGCCCGGCGAGTTTGCAGGATTTTTCGCGCTGGACGGGCTTGACGATGAAAGAGGCGCGAGCAATTCACAAACGAACCAAGCTTTCCATGCTGGAAGTTGAATTTGACGGCAGAGAAGGTCTTCTATTGGAAGAAGATTTTGAGCCGCTGACGAAGACGACTTTTGAAAAAGGCGTGGTGCGCTTGCTTCCGAGCTTTGATCCCTACCTATTGGCGCACGTGGACAAAAGCCAGTACTTGAACATGGATTTTTACAAGCGCATCTACCGCCCTTCCGCTTGGCTCACCCCGGCCATCTTGCTCGACGGTCGCGTCATCGGCTGCTGGCCTTACAAAAGGAAAGGCAAACGTCTTGAAGTTGCCATCGAACCGTTCGAGAAACTTTCCAAAACAGCGCTCAAGAAAATCGAATGCGGTATATCAAGCCATGCGCAATTCCTTGGTTTGGAAAAAGATGTCGTACGCCCCGAACGATGACAACCCTGGAAGACAATCAATAGATCATCGTTCTCTCTTAATCGCTTGCAGAAAGTCGAAAATCTGACTAATATTCATGCTTGCAAAAAGATGCAGGGCTATGAAATCGGCCGTTCGCTTGTCATGCGGCGAACCAGGATAATTCATAGCGGCACTGCTTATACATTCACACCACAAAAGGAGGAAACATTGTGAGTGAAAACGGCAAATGTCCGGTAACAGGCATAGCACATAAACCCATCGCCGGCGGCGGCACGTCGAACCGGGACTGGTGGCCGAATCAACTAAATCTTAAGATTCTTGCACAAAATTCTTCCCTGTCAGACCCAATGGGCCAGGCCTTCAACTACGCTGAAGAATTTAAGAAGCTTAACCTGGAGGCTTTGAAGAAAGACCTCTACGCTTTGATGACCGACTCGCAGGATTGGTGGCCCGCGGATTACGGTCATTATGGACCGCTCTTCATTCGGATGGCCTGGCATAGCGCCGGCACCTACCGCATCAACGACGGTCGCGGCGGAGGCGGTTCAGGCACGCAGCGTTTTGCGCCGCTCAACAGTTGGCCTGACAACGCCAACCTTGACAAGGCGCGCCGGTTGCTTTGGCCGATCAAACAAAAATACGGCAACAAAATCTCGTGGGCTGACCTCATGATTCTCGCCGGTAATTGCGCCATCGAGTCGATGGGCGGCAAAACCTTCGGCTTCGCTGGCGGGCGTGAAGACATTTGGGAACCGGAAGAAGACATTTATTGGGGCAAGGAAACCGAGTGGCTTGGCGACAAACGCTATTCCGGCGAACGGGACCTCGAAAATCCCCTCGGCGCCGTACAAATGGGCCTCATCTATGTGAACCCTGAAGGCCCGAACGGTCAGCCTAGTGCAGTTGCTTCAGGTCGTGATATTCGCGAAACTTTCGCGCGTATGGCAATGAACGACGAAGAGACCGTTGCCCTCGTCGCCGGAGGCCACACTTTTGGCAAAACGCATGGCGCAGGAGACGCCGCGCTCGTCGGGCCAGAGCCGGAAGGCGCAGACCTCGAGGAACAGGGGCTCGGCTGGAAGAACAGTTTCGGGAGCGGAAAAGGCGGAGATACCATCACCAGCGGCATCGAAGGCGCCTGGACGCCAACCCCGACCAAATGGGACAACAGCTATTTTGACACACTTTTCGGGTATGATTGGGATGTAGTGAAGAGCCCTGCCGGCGCCTGGCAGTGGGTGCCCACCGACCCGGCCGCGGCGGACGCCGTGCCAGATGCGCACGATCCGTCCAAACGACACGCGCCGATCATGACCACTGCCGACATGGCGATGCGCATGGACCCGATTTATGGGCCGATCTCCAAGCGGTTCCACGAAAATCCGGAGGAATTCGCAGACGCCTTCGCCCGGGCGTGGTTCAAATTGACGCACCGCGATATGGGCCCGCGCTCGCGCTATCTCGGCGTTGAGACGCCCGAGGAAGCGCTTCTGTGGCAAGACCCTGTCCCCGAAGTCGATCACGATTTGATCGATGCGGGAGACGTCGATGCCCTCAAAGCCAAAATTCTTGCTTCCGGGCTTTCGATCTCCGAATTGGTCTCAACCGCCTGGGCTTCGGCCTCCACTTTTCGCGGCTCAGATAAACGCGGCGGGGCGAACGGAGCGCGCATCCGGCTCGCGCCGCAGAAGGACTGGGAAGTCAATCAGCCTGCTCAACTGAAGAAGGTTCTGGACGCGCTCGAGGGCGTCCAAAAAGCGTTCAACGACGCGCAGCCGGACGACAAGAGGGTTTCGCTTGCGGATTTGATTGTCTTGGGCGGATGCGCAGCGGTTGAACAAGCTGCCAAGCAATCCGGCCAAAATGTGACGGTTCCTTTCACGCCGGGACGCACCGATGCGTCGCAGGAGCAGACGGACAAAGATTCATTCGCCGTACTCGAGCCGGCAGCGGACGGTTTTCGCAACTACCTCAAAGCCGAGCATAGCGTATCGGCTGAGGAATTGTTGGTTGATCGGGCGCAATTGCTGACATTGACCGCTCCTGAAATGACCGTTCTTGTCGGCGGCATGCGTGTTTTGAACGCCAATTTCGGGCAGTCCGATCACGGCGTTTTCACCGAACGCCCGGAGACGCTCACCAATGATTTCTTCGTGAATCTGCTGGACATGAGCACGGCGTGGAAAGCGGCATCAGAGACCGGGGATGTGTTTGAAGGTCGTGATCGCGCAACCGGCGAGCTCAAGTGGACCGGCTCTCGCGTCGATCTCGTTTTTGGTTCAAATTCCCAACTCAGGGCTTTGGCGGAGGTCTACGCGCAAGATGATTCGCAGGCGAAATTCGTGCATGACTTTGTCGCGGCCTGGGGCAAGGTGATGAACGCGGATCGCTTTGATCTTGCCTGATCGCAGCAAAACGTCTTTGCGGGCCGTGATTGAACATCATCGCTTGTTCGAATAAAAACGGCCTTGCCGCGTTTCTGCTCGAAGCAGTTTGCCCAAGGAATCCTTAACCCTGTCAGGACTTGAAGCCCTGACAGGGTTAAATATGTTGAGGGCGTTTGCTTCTCATTTGTCACTTGAAAGATTCTAAACCCATCCAGCCTTGCTGAATTCAACGAAACTGCCCTGCAGAAAATACCAGAAAGCAAACAAAAAACATGCGACCAGACAGCCGTACATAAAAAACGCCAACACCGGATTCTGTTTCTTCGTCGCGCGCCAGCGCATGACGATTAACGTCGTTGCGGAAATCAGCGCCGCCGGCAGCATGAAAATCACCGTCTGACCTTCAATCGCGTTGCAAGAATAAGTAAACCCAAAAAAGAAAGCTGCAACATAAACCATTCGCCTTGAGCCGGTTTGTTGCGGCGCCAATCCGACAGCCCGCCAAGCTATCCCGACGCACATAAGAACCCACCCGCTGTCCCAGAGGATATGCCCAAGAATTTCATCGAAGAAATAGGTCAGGCGATAAACTGACGTTTCCGGAATCTGCGTCAGATGCCGGGCGACGGCGTTCGCGGAAAGATGCATGCCATGTCCTTCTACAAAAGCGACGGCCCCGGCGGTGAACAGAAAAAGTGCGCCAAGCCGCGAATACCTGGCTTTGCTCTGCACTGGAGATTCGTCAAGCGCCAGCCACAACCAGGCGCCCATAAAAATCATGAAAAACGGCGTCAAAATATCTAAGACATCCGCCAACAGCAGCTTGTCTTGTATTTCTTTGCTCAAAAAAATGATGACAATGTGCCAAAAAAAGTAGTTCAGGCTGAGCCAGAATATTCTCGTTTCCGTCGACGCATTCCTCATAAAGCTTCTTGAAATCCCAAAACGTTCCGCAATAATTTATCCTTAAAAAACATGGCCAAAATTGAAAAAAATCCGTGTGCCTTCGCTGCTCTTTCCAATATCCAGACGCGCGACAAAAGTGGTCAAATAATATCGCAGGCCAATTCCGCGATTGCCGTGCCAGTCTGAAAACCCGTAATCCCTGATGGAGTTCCAAACACGCCCTGCATCAGCAAACGCTACGCCGCCAAGTTTTTTCCAAATCAGAAACCGATATTCGGCGGAAGCCAACGCCAGCGCCTTGTCGATAAACCGCTCAGCTTTGTACCCGCGCAAAGTCCAGCTGTTACCCAAGCGTCCTTGCTCCAAATATGGAGCGGAGCCGTCAACATCCTGAATCCAATGGCGCAAAGCAAGTATGTGCGACTTCGAAAATAAACGTTGGTAGCAGTTCACTCGCAACTGAAAGCGCGTGAAGCGCCAATCGCCGCCGAAAATGCGATGCGCCGTACTTGCTTCCGCCTTAACCAGTACGCCTTTTGTGGGCTGCAATTGACTGTCGCGGGCGTCAAACAAGACTGCGACAGACTGCATGGCAACCTGGCTTTTTCCGGCGCCCGGCGTCAGCGAAGTGATCGTTCCCCACGCCGGATCAAATCCGTAAGCATGGTAATGCGCATATCGAGAATTCAACGAAACTATGAATCGCGGCGTTATCGCACGACTCATCGCTAAGTCGAGTTTGAAAAATTTTCGGGGAAATTGAAAATCGTTATCTTCCGAATCGTTGCCAAATCCCATAAAATTCGTTTTGACTTGTTTGTCGAGCTCTACGCGCAAATCCACCGCCCAGGGGAAGGCTTTGGCCTGACGCAATTCAAAGTCGGGGATTGCAAACGTGAACAGCGCCCACCTTTCTCCTTTCGAACTGGCGTAGAGCGTCAGGTCAAAAGATTCGTCATTTTGGAAATAATTCCTGACCAGTCCTTTCGTGCCGATTCCAAAACCAATGTCTGAGTCATAGTTCAAAATGGGAAAGATGTTGTAGGAAACTTTTTTCGCTTCTTGCGGAAATGCCGTTTCGACGAAGACAACAAACGCCATGAAAACCAGCGACTTTAATCTTCTTGCAATAAACATAGGCGCGCCTCCCATTCAAAAAATTTCGCTATATTAATTTTTCTCCGCGACTCATCAAATAGTGACGACATGCTGCGAGTTGAAATTGAGTCAGAAAAGAACAGGTCAAACTCCATTCCAGAACGAGCAGGCAAAGACACAAACATAAGAATTTGTTTTTATTGAAATTCAATCATCCTGAAATCGCTCGTCATTAATGCAAAAAAACGCGGCCTTCCTGTTTTTGAGAAAACCTTTCACCACTTCCCATGAATGCGATTTTCTTTATACACAAATCGGGGGCATTGCTTTAGCCCCGCTTCCCTAACGGCCCGCTTACTTTTGGCGTATTGGTCAAAGATTTATGGATTCGGCTATTTTAAAACGGCATTATATTCGGGCAAGATTATCTCAAAAAGGTCAATTGCATATGAAAACCTGGATCGCGCTTATGCGCGGCATTAACGTTGGCGGCAAGCATATCGTACCCATGAAAGAGCTTGCCAGACTGATGGAAGCCGCAGGGTTTTCCAATGTGAAAACTTATATCCAGAGCGGCAATGTCGTTTTTCAAAATCCAACGCGGCCAACGGATGAGATCGGCCGACTGATTGAGCGAAAATTCGGTTTCAAGCCTGAAGTATTCATTTTAAGCACGGCTGAATTTGAAAGGGCGGCGGCGAATAATCCGTATAAAACGGGCGTTGGAAAAGCCGTACATTTCGCTTTCTGCGACAAAATGCCGGAATCCGTTGATTATGAATTTTTGGAGTCATTAAAGGCGGATTCGGAAGAATACAAGCTCATAGAAAATGTATTTTACTTCCATGCTCCGGAAGGCATTGGCCGCTCAAAGCTGGTAGCGAAAATGGGAAAAGCGTTCAAAAATGTCACAATGACGTCAAGAAACCTGAATACAATTAACAAGCTCGCAGAAATGATCGCTTGATTTGGTTTATCCGACATTCCGCACGTCAATTGTCGCATTTGAAATCATTTGTTGAAAGAGCGC
>CAXHAT010000146.1:0-20583 GCA_964014485.1 uncultured Deferribacteres bacterium | reverse complement strand
CAGAGCGGAGATTTTTGAAGACGCCCATCCCTTCCGCCGCGCCAGCGCGGCGGAAGGGATGCAAATGAACGCCTTGCGCGTCACCAGGCTCAAGCCCGGTGCTAATGAAACCATGTTCAAGTCTGAGCAACAGGCTATGCATCGGCGTGCGTAACATCAGTTGAATAATCAATTAGAAGAGAGGCGAGACTTGCAAACACGAAAACCGGATTTTCTGATTATTGGCGCGGGGATTTTTGGCGTGGCAACGGCGATTGAACTCCGCAAACGTCAACATACCGTTATGATCATCAATCCAGACCAAATTCCGCACCCGCTCGCGGCTTCGACCGACATCAGCAAGGTCGTGCGCATGGAATATGGCACGGACACATTTTACATGGAGATGGCCAACAAATGCATTGACGGGTGGAAGGCATGGAATGAATTGTTTAATGACACGCTCTACCATGAGATCGGCTACTTGCTGGTTTGTAAGCAGCCGTTGGACGCAGACGAAGAATCGTACGAAGGGGCAAGTTACAGAAACTTGCTGAAGCGCAGCTTCAAGCCTGAGAGACTGGACGCAGAAACAATTCAGAAGCGATTTCCCGCCTTCAAAGACGCTGATTACGTCGACGGCTTTTACCATGCTCGCGCCGGTTTTACAGAAGCGTCGCGGTCCGTCACGGCGCTGGTCAATTACGCCCGGCAACTCGGCGTCGAAGTTTATGAGCGGCAAACGGCCGATGAATTGGTGCGCGAAAACGGCAAAATCAGTTGTGTAAAAACCCGTGAGGGTGAACGCTTTGAAGCGGGAAATTTTGTTGTCTGTGCGGGACCATACACGCCTTATCTTGTGCCAGAGTTAAAACCTTATTTTCAAGCCAGCGGACATCCTGTCTTTCATGTCAAACCGTCGCAGCCTGAACTTTTTACGCCGCCGAACTTTGCCGTTTTTGCTGGAGATATTTCAAGGTCGGGGTGGTACGGCTTTCCGTTGCACCCGCGCGAAGGCGTGGTCAAAATTGCGAATCACGGCGTCGGACTCCGGCTTCATCCAGAGAAGGACGAACGCGTTGTCACGGAGGAAGACACGCAGAAATTCCGCGCCTTCTTGCGCGAGACCATCCCTGCGCTAGCGAATGATCCTATCGTTTTTACACGCCGCTGTGTTTACGCGGACACGCTGGACGGGCACTTTTGGATTGACAGCCATCCTGATATTAAAAACCTGACCATCGGGGCCGGGGGGAGCGGGCACGGTCTGAAAATGGGCCCGGAGATCGGCAAACTCATCGCAACGGCGGCTGAGGGCGGCGACGATAAATGGCTGGCGCGCTTTCGCTGGCGGCGTTTAACCGATGAAACCCAACAAGAAGAAGAAGCGCGTTTTCTGAACCGTTAAAATTGGGAACTGCGCAAAACTAACCGGAAGCGTCTTTGCGTTTGTCCATGACGACCAATGCGCGGACAATAGCAGCTTTCATTTGCGGGCCTACGCGCGCTCCGTTTATCGCGTCGATGCACCTGATTTCGACATTTTTCTTCACCTCAAAATATCCCGCCCAGTAAGGATAGAAAAATCGCTCTCTTTTTTGAAGGCTGCGGAAGCCGATATCCGCGCCTCTTCGAAGGCTGGCCTGATGCGTGATTCTCGAAAATGCTTTTCGCGCTTTTTCAATGACTTCGTTTTCATCAAGCAGCGGCGGCAGGGCGATTGCGCTTTCAGGAGAAGCGGCGTTAGGCGCATTCTCGGAAAAATAAGCTATGTCGCCGTCCAAAAGGTCAAGGGCAAAAAGTTCATTGTTCGCGTCGGAGTCCTGCCCGACGGCTTCAAAAAGGAGGTAGGGTGCGTAAATGAGCTCAATTTTGGATGGAACGAGCAGTTTGCGAAATGTGCGTTTTACCGTGAGTTCGGTGCGCGCTCTCGGACGCGAAATGAGGGGCTGAATGAACACGGATTTTGCTAAGCGCTCATTTGACGGCGATTACGCCAAATCATAAGCCCGCCGATGATAACGAACAGAAGCCCCGAAACAAGGTTGGTCATCTTGCCCGCAAAAGTCGCGGTGAAAAATGTTGCGATGACGACAACGATTCCAAAAAAGAACAGGAAAACGCCGAGGGCGCGATTGATTTGCGCTGAAATATTGATTTGTTGTTCTGCCATGCTAAAACGCAAGATAGGTGAGTGCGATGATCCCGAGAACGCCAATTGCCCACAATTTTAAATTATGCCGCCATGTCGGGCGCTCGACGCCACGAACGATATAGTCATTCTTCAAGAGAAAAACGAGTACGCCGATCAAAACAAACAGCCCAATGATGACGCCCTTCGCTGCTGAGAGAGAAATTCCGGACAGCCAATCGAAATTTAACATTTAGGGGTACGATTTTTCGAGTTGAACCAAAACTGCGGAAGAGAATTATTCAAAAGATATTGAAATGGAGCGGCGGGTCAAAGAAAATGTTGCCGAGAAAATGTAGCGGTAAGTTTGAATCAGGAGGTCATGATTACAAATCATCACATGGCGACAGGCGAGAAACTTTGAGGGAAACGGTGGTTTACGGCGATGACGAACTGCGCGTTTCTTCCTCCGCGTCATCGGATTTTAAGGTAAAAACGCCGACTTTTTCCACCTTGCCTTTGACTTCCACTTCCCCAAGATCTTCAAGTTCATACTCGTCTTTAATGTAGCGAGCCGTTTCTTCATTAAAGACGAAATTCTTGCCCAGTTGGCTCCCGACTTTGTCTAATCGGAAGGCGACATTGACGGCGTCGCCCAATACGGTGAAATCTCGAACGCCGCGTCCGCTCACAGCGCCGACAAGCGCATTCCCCGTGCTCAGGGTCGCTCGGCATTGCCAAGGAAATTTGTCACGATAGGCCCAATGGCTGCTCCCGGAAAGCTCGTCCGTCGCTTCTCGAATTTCAAGCGCGGCTTTTACCGCGTTACACGCCCTTTCAGCGGCTTCCTCTTCATCCGTGCTGTGCCAAATCGCCATCACGCAATCGCCGATATATTTGTCGACCTCGCCCCCGTAATGCTGGATAATCTCAGTCGCGCTGTCGAACCAAATGTTGAGCATTTCGGCGATTTCCACGGCGGGAAGCGCTTCGGAAAGCGTGGTGTAATTGCGAATATCGGCGACGAAAACGGTCACGATGCCTTGCTCCATGTGATCCACCTGCGTCGCTTGCAAGCGCGTTTCCGTTTCCAGGGGATCGCCAAAATTGAGCTTGACGCGAATGCGCGCCGGGCCAATGTCAATCGCATCGCCGTTCATCAGGCCAACCGGCGTTGAAATGCGTTTGCCGTTGACAAAAGTGCCGTTTTTGCTTGAGAGATCGCTTAAAACAATGCCGTTGTGGGAGGTGGTAAACACAGCGTGGAAACGAGAGACGTTGGCGATGTCGAGGATGAGGTCGTTATTGCGGGCTCTACCGACGCGCAGCAGCATTTTGTCGTACAGAGCGACGCCGTCTTCCAAAACGGTCGACTCTCCTTGCTGACTGCTTAAAAGCGTCGCCCCCAGATCCGGCGTTATGATTTCTCCGCTGCCCAGATTTGCCTCGATGCGCAACGTGGCAATTATTGGGACTTCGGAGACGGCAATGTCGTTATATTCATCCATGAATTTGTCTCTTAAAAGCGCCTCTGCAAACGATCTGATCGCACATCCTGAGCGAAACAACATCAATTTTTTGGAAGAGCCGCCGTTCCCCATAGTTTCCGTTAAAAGTCGGAAACGTGTATGACAAATATACCTTCATTGATTTGATTTGCGTTGAAAACGTTGTTTCTCTTGTAAATTCCGAGTAATTCGGGCGCGAAATTTGGCGCAAATTATGGTATGAGATAAACTGATTTCTAACGAATATTTTCTGCCTGAAAATTGCGCTTTTTGATTTGGGTTATCCCTTTCGGTTTTCACTACCTGACACTTTTTACGAGATGCTTTTATTTCACCCCTGCGGGGTTTTTGGAGAGGTTTTTTCGTTCATTTTCTATAATCTTTCCACCCCTCCGGGGTTGTTTTGAGGCGAAAATCCCGGAGGGATGACATGATTATAGAGAATTTGAATAAAATCACGCCCGCCAAACCCCGACAGGGGTGACATGATAAAAAGTGTCAGGTAGTGAGTTCGGTTGACGAAAAACGAGCCTTCAAAGTTCTTTCGTCGCCAAATTCTCAAATGCCGTTACGCTTCGTCCGCCGAAGGCCCGTAAGGCCCAGGAACCGGTACGTCGTTCATGCGCAAATAAACGCCAAGTTGCGCGCGATGGTGAATCATATGGCTCAAAATGAAGCTGCGAAAAACAGCGACTCGGGGCATGGAAAAGATTTCTTGACCGCCGGATAAAAGCGTCCAGATTCCCATCATTTTTTCGTCGTCGGCGCTTTCAAGCAGCGATCGCGCAGCCGCAACGTTTTTTTCAAACATTTCCAAGATTTCCGCACAAGAAGCGGCGGCCTTCAAAGGCGGAATCGGGTCTCCGCCGGGCGGTGCGAAATCCAGAGATTCTTGCTCAAATGTTTGGACGGCCCAGCTTGGCAGATTGGCCAGATGCGTCGCCAACTCTCCCATCGTCCACGATTTTTCGTGCGGCTTGAAATCGAGTTTATCGTCCGGCAACCGCTCGAGAAATTTTTTAGTATGCGCCATTTCGTGGTCGAATTCAGGCAGCAAAGATGCGCTTATGCTCATTTTATTTCTCCATGTTATCATGCTCGAAAGTTAAAAATCGTCTGTTGAAACCCGGTCAATTGTCGTACTAAAACCAAGCGAAAATGTCAACCCCGATAGTCTCGAAAACGTCGATGCAGGCTCAGAAAAAATAGCAGCGTTGCGGGACGTCGGGCCTTGCCGCCGCCGATTACATTCGCGTTGATTCTGTTGATTCAAACTGCATGAAACGCCACTTTTGAGCAATTAAACTGATTCAAAAACCGCGATTTATGAAAGACGTTCCCGACCATGCAGACAAAAACGGCGCTACCTGATTTTTTGAATTCTCTAAAAAAACGTGTTGACGGCGAGCTTCGAACCGACGAATACTCAAAGATTTTCTATAGCACGGACGCCAGTATTTACCAGATGACGCCGCACGGCGTGCTGCTGCCAAAATCTCGCGGCGACGTGCAGGCGGCGGTTGAAGAAGCGGCAAAATTCAAGATTCCGCTGTTGGCGCGCACTGGAGGCAGCAGCCTTGCCGGGCAAGCCGTCAACGAAGCTTTGGTTATCGATTTCTCTCGTCACCTAAACGAAATCATTGAGGTCAATCGGGAAGAAAAATGGGTGCGCGTCCAGCCCGGCGTGGTGCTCGACGTGCTCAATTTGCATCTGCAAAAATATGGTCTGCAGTTCGGCCCTGACCCCGCCAGCAGCAACCGCGCAGCGATGGGCGGCATAGTCTCGAACAACTCCACCGGCAGTCATTCGATCATGTACGGAATGACCGCCGATCACGTGCTCGAAATCAAGGCTTTGTTGAGTGATGGTTCGCAAGCTCATTTTCGCGCTCTTGATGATGACTTGTTGGCGCAAAAAAAGAAAAGCGGCGGGTTGGAAAGGGCGCTTTACCAAAAAATCTCTGAGATCGCGGCGGAAAACCGAGAAACGATTTTGCGAGGTACGCCCAAACATTGGCGGCGCTGCGGCGGCTACAATCTCGACCGGTTCATCGAAGGCGCGAACTTCCGCGGACCGCAGCAGCCCGGTTTTAATCTGGCCAAACTTTTGAGCGGGGCAGAGGGATCGCTTGGCGTCATCACGGAAATTAAACTCAACCTCGTGCCTCGTCCGAAAAAGACGGCGCTGGCGATCATTCAATTCGAGAGCTTGTTTGAAGCGCTCTCCGCTGTCCCGACAATTTTGGAAGTGCAGCCTTCCGCCGTGGAAATGATGGATAATCTGGGCTTGACGCTCTGCCGTGAAGTGCCGCAATACGCCCGCCTGCTCAAAACTTTCCTGAGCGGCCAGCCAAACTGCATTTTGATTACCGAGTTTTACGGCGAGTCTGACAAGGAGTTAAAACAAAAAGTCGAACAGCTTGAACAACATTTACGCCGAGAAAAAGTGCGCGCCGAACTTGTTCCTGCGCTGGAAAAATGGCGACAGGACAATGTCTGGACGGTTCGCAAGGTCGGCCTCGGCCTGATGATGAGCATCAAGGGCGACCACAAGCCGATACCGTTCATCGAAGACGCCGCCGTGCCGACCGAGTATCTGGCGGAGTACGTGACGCGCATTGAAAAATTTTGTAACGACTTGGGCACGAATGTGGCTTATTACGCTCACGCTAGCGCTGGATGCATCCACATTCGTCCGCTGATTAACGCTAAAGACGCACGTGACGTTGAAAAACTGCCGAAGATCGGGCGATTTTCGGCGGAACTGCTTGGCGGATACGGCGGCTCCCTGGCCAGCGAGCACGGCGACGGGCGCTGCCGCAGTTGGCTGAATCCGTATTTTTATGGCGAAGCGTTGTACAATTTGTACAAGGAAGTCAAGCAAGCTTTTGACCCGCACAATATTTTCAATCCCGGTGTCGTGGTCAATCCGCAGGACATTACCGAAAATCTGCGCTACGGCGAAAAATATTCCGCCGTTCAGCTCCAGACGAAATACGATTTTAGCGCCGACGAAGGCTTTGACCGCGCGGTAGAAATGTGCAACGGCGCCGGGATTTGCCGCAAAACCACGACGGGCACGATGTGTCCGAGTTTTATGGCCACGCAGGAAGAGGAGCACAGCACGCGTGGTCGCGCCAACGCTCTGCGCGCCGCCATGTCCGGCAAGTTGCCCACGAACGAATTAACAGGCAAGCGTATGTTCGACGTGATGGATTTGTGCGTTGAGTGCAAGGCGTGCAAGGCGGAGTGTCCGTCATCCGTGGACATGGCGAAGGTCAAGTTCGAGTTTTTGGCGCAATATTATGACAAGAACAAAACGCCGCTGCGGTCAAAAGTTTTTGGCAACATCGCGCGTATCAGCCGGTTCGGAGCCGGGCGTTTGGCGCCTTTGATCAATTCGGCGATGAAAACAGGTCTTGCCAGGAAAATTGCGCAATCCCTGCTTGGCGTGAGCGCTGAACGAACCTTGCCGCCCTTTGCAAAACAGCCTTTTGAAAAATGGTTTGAAGCGCACACGAGAAACGGTTCAGTAAAGGATGCTCAGAAAGCCCCTCTATTGTCATTCCGGAGGAATCTTTTTAACCCGCCAGGTAAGAACGTTCTCGCAGCTTCAAAGGAAAATTATAAAAAAGATGCTTCCAGCATGATAATTCAAGGTGCTCAAAACCTGGCGTCAAAGAAGCGTGTTGTGTTTTTCAATGATACGTTCAGTTCGTGCAATGAACCACACATTGCGCGTGCAGCGGTGAATTTGCTGGAAAAAGCGGGCTACGAAGTGATTTTGCCCGGCCATCGCTGCTGCGGACGACCGATGATTTCAAAAGGACTCGCCGAGCAAGCGAAGAAACTGGCGGATGAAACCGTGCGCGTTCTTGACGTCTACGCCAGGCAAGGCCTTGCCATAGTCGGACTGGAACCGAGCTGCATTTTGACCTTGCGCGACGAGTATTTGTACATGACCTCGGATCGCGAGGCGGCGAAGCGCGTGGCAAAACAGTCATTTTTGATAGAAGAATTCCTGACGGACGCCGCGGAAAACGGAGAGGCGGCGCTGAAATTCTCGCAGGGTGCATGCAAAATTTTACTGCACGGTCACTGTCACCAGAAATCGCTTGTCGGAACTGGGCAGGTGAAAAACATGCTGAATTTATTGCCTGAGTGTGAGGTGGAAGAAGTCGACTCGGGCTGCTGCGGCATGGCTGGATCGTTTGGCTACGAAGCCGAGCACTACGATGTGTCGATAAAAATGGCCGAGCGCCGTCTTTTGCCAAAAGTGCGCGAGCAAGCGGACGACACAATCATTGCCGCCAGCGGTTTTAGCTGTCGCTGCCAAATCGAACACGGCAGCGGCCGCCGCGCCAAGCACCCGATTGAAATTCTAAACGAAGCGCTGATTTAAAGGAGTGCAAAGCTTGCTTTGCGAACAGTTCTATTCAAAAATTAAGCTTTTTGCATTTGACTCAAGAGTCGAATTGTAGAGACGCGATGCATCGCGTCTCTACGAAGTCGTTTTATTCCGCCAGTGGAAACTGCGGGGAGAGGTCAATGGGGATGTCGTCGAGAGAAGCGAGACGATCTGCGATATTTTGCGGCAGTGTGGCGTATTTGTCGAACAAGGCTTTGGTTCCGGCATAGTCGCCGTTGGCTTGCAGGACGCAGAGATCACGGGTCAAGTCGCTGATCACGCTTTCGAACTTGTCGAAATTCATCGTGAAAACGCCTTCATCGTCCTGCGAAATTGCGCCTTTTTCCAGCATGTAGTTGAGCTGCACCGCCACGCCCTTTCCGTGCGCCGAGTTCGCGCCGAAACGTACGCTGCGGAACAGTCCCGCCAAGTAAGTCACCGCCGTTTTCTTAAACATGTCCGCCGGTAAAATGCCTTTATCGATTATCAGAAATACATTGTGAATGCCCATCACGTCGGCTTTGGCTTCTTCGGCGGCGGAGTACAAATCCTTCAATTCCAGCCGCACTTCCGTCTCCCTGCCGTCCACCTTAATTTTTCCAGGCCCAAGACCGTGCGAAAGCTCGTGGAAAAGCACGTTGTTCGAGAACGCTTCCGCAGCAAGAAACTCCAATTGCGAAGCATCGACCATGCGCTGGGCGATGGGATTCAAAATCTCATCGTATTTCGCCGTGATGACATTACGCAGCAGCACTTTTTTGCTGCCTTTTTCTTCCCGCACGCGCTCGTCGTTCGGCAGATTGAACGCGATGGTTTGCACGCCCGCCTTGGTGTCGCCGCCGGTAAAAACCACGTCCACCACGCGAATCGGCGATTCCGTGCCGCGATTGCGGTTTTTCATATGATCGGGAATGGGCAGATTCTCTTCCATCGCCGGAAGCTCGGCTTTGTAAACCGCCAACTTTTTACTGGCTTCAGGATCACTGACGGTGACGAATGAAGTGAACGCCGCTTTGTAGGAGAAAAGAGCGTCTTCGTAAACTTCGTACGGGCCGATGGTCACTTCAACCGGGCTGTCCAATTCCATCCAGGCGATGTCGCTTTCGTAGTAATCGTCGCTGAAAAATGCATCGGCGCGCTTGATCAAAAAGCTTTTCAGTGATTCGTTTTCGGTGAGTTCGGCGGCTTCTTTGAGCAACTTCGCCGCAGGCTCCAACAATTTTGCGTAAGCCTGAGAATAGGGCGTTGCCTTAAAGCCGTCGCCCGCCCGCTCGACCACCGTGAAAAGCCCCTTCAATGCGTCGGCGTCTGCGCCGTTTGAAGCGATGGCGGCTTCAAACTTTTCTTTCGTCATGTCAGCGGGATAGTAGCCTGCCCCGGCGGGTTTTTCGACATAGCCGGCGTTTTGCAGCCCCATGAAAGGCGCGTCTTCATCAAAACGATCCCACGGGCCAACGTTGATTTTGAAGAACTTGAGCGCCTTTTTGCCGACCTCGTCGTTCCGAGCTTCGAGCGCCGCGAGCATGGCCGGATTTTCAGCAGAGACCTGGCGTAAGAAAATCGCGTCCATGTACTTGCTGGCTTCGATGATTTTTTTGAGCGCTTTCTGTTCGTTTTCCGGCAGGTAGGAAATGTCGGCGGTAATCTCAACATCGACGGCCTTGCTCATGCGTGCGTCGAGGTCGTCTTTGATAGCCAGCTCAGGGTGTTTGGCGGCCTCGCACCCTGCGAGGAGCAGAGCGCCAAGCGTTAAAAACAATAACGTCTTCTTCATCTTTCCCTCCTTTCACGAAAAAAGCACAATCCCGAACTTCTGGAACTGTGCTTCATGTTCTTAAAAAAACATCTTCTTATAAATGGGCTATTCTTTATCCAATTTTCGATCTTCCGTCATCAGCGTATTTATTTCGTCACGAATCTTTGCGGCGTCTTCGTACCTTTCTTCCGTGACCGCTTTTTGCATGTCGTGCTTCAGTCTGTCGAGGCGGTTCATCGGCTTGAAATCGTCCGGGCGTTCAACCAAGGACGTGTCGCGTTCGGAAACCGCCGCTTTCTGCATGACGTCTTCATCCACAAAAATGGGAGACGCAGTTCTGAGCGCCACGGCGATGGCGTCGCTTGGACGCGCGTCAATTTCGGCGTGCGAGCTGTTGAACTTGAGGCCGATCATGGCAAAATAGGTGTTTTCGCGCAAATCGCTGACAACAATGCGCGAAACGCGAGCTTCGATGGAATCGAGAAGATTTTTGATCAGATCGTGAGTTAAAGGTCTTGGCGGGGTGATATTTTCCAACTCTAACGCGATGGCCTGCGCTTCAGTGGAGCCGACGACGATTGGGAGCCAGCGATGCTTAATTTCGTCTCTCAAAATAACGACAAATCGATTCGATGCGGTGTCGAGGGTAACACGGTCAATTTTAACTTCTACTAACATTGACGACTCCCGTAGGGCGTATCAGGCGAATCATTTGGGAAGCTCTTTGTATCATTGAGTTTTGGGGCTGAGGAGACAATTTTTGCGTGGTTATGATAAATATTATTTTACCAACAGTCAAGAAGAAATATTTCTCCAAACCGACTGTTTCTGCTGGGCAAAGTCTAATATTATTATGTAATTACGATGCGGCGCTTTTAGCGTTAAACGCCTTGATCCCGGCGCCCGAAACAGCATTGATATAATTTAGTCGCGTTTGCATTTTTTTGGCGAAACAACAATCAATACGCCGACGCGATTTCAACGCCGTTGTAATAACGCGTTAGAATCGTCTCAAAATCAGCCCCTTTTCTCGCCATGCCCGCCGCCCCGATTTGGCACATGCCGACGCCGTGCCCCCAGCCAGCGCCGATAAAAGTGAACGTTTCCGGCAGCCCGGCCCCGTCTTGAAAGCTTTTTTTGACAATAAAACATGAGCTGTACAATGTTTGCGGATGCAGCGCACGGCGAATGTTCAATTCCTTGTCGATGGAAAAGCTTTTCTTCGTGCCGATAATTTTGACCCTTTTGATGCGCCCTGAAACGCCGCGAAGAATCGGCAGAATATCACGGAGTTGCCCAAAGTCTTCCTTGGTAGCCTCACGAAGCGCTTTTTCTATTTTTGCCCTGCGCTCCTTGACGCGCCAGCGGAAATATTTCTTCGCGTAATTCATCGATTCGGGCGCATCGACTGTGACCAGATTGCAGTTTGCCGGACTGTTTTGGGAAACCCACTTTTCGACGTACGATTCATTTGTCAGAAAATCGCCCAGAAGCCCCGGAGCCCCTTGACCATCAAAAACGCCGCGCAAGTGGGAGCGGGCGGGGCCGTCCCATGCGTTTTCATTGTTTTCCGTATGTCCCCCGCAAACGGCCATGTACGTCGTCTGCACCAAAGCGCCGCGATTTTGAAGTACGCTGCCAAATGTCTGCGCGACTGCTTCATTCGTAGCGGACGTTTCGCGATCGGAGCCGGAATAGACTTGGCAATGCACGGTGGCGCACAAGTCGAACCCCTTTTCCTTGTGCTCGTTTTCTTCGCTTGCCAACGCAAGCATCGCTTTTGTGCGGGCTGCAATGGCTTGCGCTTTTAACGCTTCGAGCGGAAATTTTCCATGCATTTCCGAAGGCACCACGCCGAGCAGATAGTTTTCCAGCGGGACAGAATTGATGATGGTCAGTTTGCCGCCGCTGTTGACGCGCAGCGTGAAGGTTTCCCGGAATTTGCGCGTTTCTTTTTTCTCCCAATGAAAACCTTGTCCAACAGGAACATCGTGCAGCGTGAATCGCTTTGATCGAAAGAGCGCCCCGGAAGGGAAAGTGTAAGAAACGCCGGTTTCTCGGTTGCGCACTTCAATTTCCCCCGAAATAACGTCAGCGTGCAAATCGATCACTTCGAAAGACGCTTTTTGCGCCATTTCGCTGCGCTTTGCTTGTGCGGCAGCTTCGTTGTCAAATTTTTGACGCAAAACGATGTGGTAGGTTTTGCGGGTCACATCGTCCAGTTTCGATTTTCTCTCGATGATGTCAGGAAAAATGTTTTTCCCCGTCAATTCGATGCGTTTGCGCTGCGCCTCGCGTCTGCTTGTAACCGTTGCGTATCTCAGGCGATATTCGGGATTCACCGGAGCGGCGGAAGCGACGGTCGCCTCCCAATATCTGCCGGACGCGTTTTGGATGATCGGCTTCCCTTGCGCGTCGTAGACGGCGAAATCGTGGTCGATCTCAAAACGGATTTTGTTGACGTTTTCGATAAGACTTACACGAATTACCGGCATTTTTCCAACGCCTGGATCATCAGGCTGAGCAGGAAAGACGGGCGTTTCCGGGAGCGCGCTATTACGAGAACTGCTGCAGCCGGCCAGCAAGATCAATAGTGCGATTTTTAAAAATAATCCGGCGGCAAGTTGTAAGCGTGTATTTGCAAAACCCCGAATTGTCATGCTGGAATTCACTACCTGACACTTTTTGTATAGGCTTCTAAAGCTGGCGAAAAAGGCCGGATTTGTCATGCTGGAAGCATCTTTTTTAACCTTTTCCGCAAAAATTGCGGGAACGTTCATTCCTGGTGGCCTAAAAAAATTCCTGCGGAATGGCAAGGCAGGGACTTTCCAAACGCGATCGAAGCATTTCCGGAAGTCTTGACAAATAGAGAACTCTTGCTTTCGGTCATTACCGCGCAGACGGGAATCTATAGCGCTTCGTTGGTTCCGGATTCCCGCGTGCGCTGAAATGCCGTCGGGGCCGATGATATTATCAGAAAACCTATTCAACTTTGTCATTTTTCACCAGTGCTTGCAAGACTTGCCACACGTTTTCCGCAACGCGCTTGTGGCCTTCGGTGTTTGGATGAATGCGATCTCGGAGATTAAGTTCGGGCACGCCGCCGACGCCTTCCAATAAAAACGGAATGAGCGCAGCTTCGTTTTTTTGAGCGAGTTCCTGAAAAATCGTCTCAAACTGTTTCGAATACTCCGGCCCAAGGTTTGGCGGCACTTTCATTCCGGCAACCACAAGGCGAACGGATGGATATTTTTTCCGTGCGGCGTTGATGATTTTTTGCAGATTTTGCTCGGTGTCGTCAAGCGAGATGCCGCGCAAACCGTCGTTGGCGCCAAGTTCAAGCACGAGAATATCGACTTTATTTTGTAGAACCCAGTTGATGCGCCGCAAGCCGCCCGCACTCGTTTCGCCGCTCAACCCGGCGTTGATGACTTTGAAATTGAGCTTCAAAGAATCGAGCTTTTTCTGAACCAGAGCCGGGAACGCTTCGGAAGGATCGAGACCGTAGCCGGCGGTTAAACTGTCGCCAAAAAACAAAATATTTTTAGCGTCGTTGTTTGCACGCTTTGCGTAAAATGCGGTCAAACCGAAGAATAAAATGATGATTGAAAATACAATGAAAATTGGTCTTGGTCTTTGCCTGTGCATAGATGAAGAACCGTGCGGTTAAACTTTGGTTTAACTTCTCAAATAATTTGCTTTATTATAGACTTTTCGCACACGAACTTCAAAACGTTTTTGACTACACTCAGCTTAATCGGAATATGACGCATATTTTAGAAGTCGAGGATCTGACAAAATCCTACCAGAGCGGCCTAAAGCGGCTCACTGTTCTGCAGAGCGTTTCTTTCAATTTACCCATAGCTTCAACCTTGGCCATCGTTGGGCCTTCCGGCAGCGGCAAAACCACGCTGCTCGGATTGTGCGCCGGACTTGATCGTCCCAGCGATGGAAAAGTCCGCTTGGCTGGGGAAGATATTACGCAACTGAGCGAAGACGGCTTGGCGCGACTCCGCAATGAAGCCGTCGGCTTTGTATTTCAAAATTTTCAATTGATTCCAACACTGACCGCGCTCGAAAACATCATGGTTCCGGCGGAATTGCGCGGCGCCGCAAATGTCAGTGAGCGTGCGGCGAAATTGTTGGAACGCGTCGGGCTTGGCGACAGGCTCGATCATTACCCGGTGCAACTTTCCGGCGGCGAGCAACAACGCGTTGCGTTTGCGCGCGCCTTCATCAATAAACCTAAAATCCTCTTCGCCGACGAGCCGACGGGAAACCTTGACGCCGAGACGAGCGAAAAAATTATCCAGCTTCTTTTTGAACTGAATGAAGAATCGGAAACGGCCCTTGTTTTGGTCACGCATGATCTCGATCTGGCGGCAAAAACGCAGCGGGTTATTCGGCTAAAAGGCGGGAAAGTGGAGTCCGACAAATCGAAAAACTCAGACGCAATCCAGCCGCTGGAAACGTCGCAAAGGGCTTGAGTTATTGGACGGCGCACGTACAATTTTTGAGCTGTTCACTTAAGCACTTAAGCGTTCAATTGCATGCAGTAGAGACGCGATGCATCGCGTCTCTACCATTGCCATACTGTAAACCTGAAAACAGAATATGAAAATCACCGTTTGTGAACTTAGCAATGACAGTGATCGACTGGAAAGAGATTGGGCGGGGTTGGTTGAGCATGTCAAGTCAAACGAAAGCGATTTTGTGCTCCTGCCCGAAATGCCTTTTTCGCCCTGGCTGGCGCGCTCGAAAAACGTTGATGCTTCGGCTTGGCAAGAATCCGTTGCACGGCATGATGAATGGATGCAACGGTTAAACGAATTGGCCCCCGCCGTCATCTCCGGGACGCGTCCTGTTGTGCAAAACGGCAAACGATTGAACGAGGGCTTTCTTCGGGGCGCGGATTTCGGTTATCGTGCCGCTCATCACAAACATTACCTGCCGAACGAAGAATATTTTTGGGAAGCAAGTTGGTACGAACGCGGCGCGAAAGAATTTGGCGTTGAAGCTCTGCGGAACGGTGTTAAGGCGGGTTTTCAAATTTGCACGGAAATGTGGTTCGGCGAGCATGGCCGCGAATACATGAAACAAGGCGTTCATCTTCTCCTCAGCCCGCGCGCCACGCTTGGCGCCACCGTAGATAAATGGATTGCGGGCGGTCGCACAGCCGCCGTCGTGTCCGGCGCGTTTTGTCTTTCTTCCAATTTCGGCGGTATGGATAAGCACGGCCTTAACTGGGCCGGAGCAGGCTGGATCATCGAGCCGGAAGAAGGCGAGGTTCTCGGCGTGACCTCGCAAGAACAGCCTTTTCTCACGGTTGAGATCGATCTGAAAGTTGCAGAAAACGCCAAGCGCACCTACCCTCGATACGTCAGAGAATAATCTCGCCATATTTCAGCGACCAGGTGCGCGGAGTCACGAACATTCCAGGTGAGCCGTGCAGCCAAAATCCTAAGCAGAATTTTCCCCACCTTTTTTCTCCAATTCCCGCTTCCGCCCCGTATGACGCGTTCATTCTAGCTGTTCGAGATGAAATGACTTGGAATTCACGCCCACACGTTTTTCTTGCAATGCAATAAAAAGCATTGGACCGAGAAATTCGAACATTCATCAAAAAGGCGAACAGATGACGGAGAAGGCGACTGAACGGATCAGCCCGAAGGAAAAAATCGGTTACGGACTCGGAGATACGGCCAGCAACATCGTTTTTCAGTCAGTGATGATGTATCTGGCGTTTTTTTACACAGACATTTTCGGCATCAGCGCTGCGGCGATGGGCACGCTTTTCCTGCTCGTGCGCATTATTGACGCCGTCACCGACCCGGTTATGGGCGCGCTTTGCGACCGCACGAACACGAGATGGGGCAAGTTCCGACCCTACTTGCTCTGGCTTGCCATTCCATACGCCGTCATCACCGCACTGGCGTTCGTCACGCCGGATTACTCGCCCGACGGCAAACTGATTTACGCATACATCACGTACTCTCTTTTGATGATCATTTACACCGCGATCAATATTCCTTACTGCGCGCTGGGCGGGGTGATTACGTCGGACTCGCAAGAGCGCGTTTCGCTTAACAGCTACCGGTTTTTTCTCGCCACTTCCGCGGGCGTACTGATCGCTTCAGCGATGCTGCCGCTTGTCGATTATTTGGGCGACGGCAACCAACAAAGAGGCTTCCCCTTGGCGATGGGCGTTTTCGGCGCATTCGCCGTGGTGCTGTTTGTCGCTTGTTTTTTTATGACCAAAGAGCGCGTAACGCAGGTTGCAGAAACGTCCACCAACTTTTGGCAGGATCTTAAAGGGCTTTTTGCAAACGACCAGTGGCGCGTCGTCGCCGTATTGAATTTTGTTTTGCTGATGCCATTGGTCATTCGCGGCAGCACGGCGATTTACTACCTGAAGTGGTTCATGGTGCGCGAAGACCTGATTCCCGCGTTTTTGACCACCGGCACGATTGCGGCGATGATTGGAGCCGGATTCGCGAGCTCGATGACGAAGCGCATGTCGAACGTTAAGGCGTACATGCTGATTCAAGGCATTATCACGGTGTTGTCCGTTGGCTTGTATTTTTTAGGCAGCACCGACGTCGCGCTTATTTTTGGTTTTTATATCATCGTTCAGTTTTTTGGGCAAATGGCGAGCCCGATTCTCTGGGGCATGATGGCAGATACGGTCGACTATGGCGAGTACAAAACCGGGCGGCGCATTACCGGGCTGGTATTTTCCGGCGCATTGTTTACCCTCAAATTGGGCATGGCGCTCGGCGGTGCGATGGTTGGATGGGTTTTGGCTTATTACGGCTATCAAAGCGAGGCGACGACGCAATCGCCGATTACGATTCAAGGGATTGTTCTTTTATTTACCGTCATACCGGCAATTGGTCACCTGCTTGTTTTTGGCATCGTTTCTCGCTATAAATTGACCAGAGATCGTTGTAACGAAATCCAGGTTGAGCTTGAAGCCCGCAAACAAGCCGCGTCAGCGTAACGACGCTGAATTTATCATCGAATAACTTGATTAGACGACACACATGATTCAAAACCCCATTCTTCCCGGTTTCCATCCCGACCCGTCGATTCTGCGTGTGAATGAAGATTATTACCTCGCTACCTCCACCTTCGAATGGTTTCCCGGGGTCATGATCTATCATTCCAAAGATTTGGTTAATTGGCGCCTCATCGCTCGGCCGCTAAATCGCGTTTCGCAACTTGACATGCGCGGCAATGCCGACTCCGGCGGGATTTGGGCGCCGTGCCTGACCTGGGATGACGGCCTTTTTTATCTCTGCTATACCGACATGAAGAATTGGCGCGACGTTTTCAATTACAAAGACGCGCACAATTACCTCGTCACGGCCCCGGAGATCACCGGGCCGTGGTCGGAGCCGATTCACATGAATTCCGGCGGCTTCGACCCGTCATTATTCCATGATGATGACGGACGAAAATGGTTTTCGAACATCATTTGGGATTATCGCGGGCGGGATATTAAGGAATACTTTGGCGGCATTATTCTGCAGGAATACGATCCGGGAGAAAAGCGGCTGACCGGGCCGGTCAAAACGATTTTCAAGGGCACGCCAATCGGGCTGACTGAAGGGCCGCATATTTACAAACGAAACGGGTTTTATTATTTGATGACCGCAGAGGGCGGCACCGAATACGAACACGCCGTCACCATGGCGCGCTCAAAATCCATTGACGGGCCTTACGAAATCGATCCGCAAACGCCGATGCTGACCTCGGCGAATAACCCGGAATTGGTCCTGCAGAAAGCAGGGCACGCCTCGCTGGTCGAAACGCAAACCGGCGAGTGGTACCTGGCGCACCTTTGCGGTCGCCCTGTCGGTGCAGAACGCCGCTGCATACTTGGCCGAGAAACGGCGATTCAAAAATGTTATTGGAACGATGACGGCTGGCTGCGTCTAACGGGCGGCGGGAACGAACCCCGCGCTTCAGTTGAACATCCAGACCTGCCTGCAGTGCCCTTTGCTCAGCCTCTCGCACGCGACGATTTTGATCGCAGTGAACTTGATCTGATTTATCAAACCTTGCGCATCCCCGCGGATGATTCGTGGCTGTCGCTTGTTGAGCGTCCCGGCTGGCTCAGACTTAGAGGGCAAGAAACGCTGAGTTCGCGGCATCGCCAGAGCCTGGTGACACGCCGCGTGCAGCATTTTTATTGCGAGGCGTCGACGCGCCTGGAATTTAATCCCGAAACTTTCCAGCACATGGCCGGACTCACCGCTTTCTACGACACGACTTGCCACTACTATCTTTTCATCAGCCACGATGAGCGTCTTGGGAAAGTTTTGAACCTGTTTGAGATGGATCAAAACGAAATGCGCTTTTGTTTAAAAGAACCGGTCGAGCTGGATGAAGGTCCAATTTCGCTCAAAGTCGTTTTTTCGAAAGAAATCCTGCAATTTTGGTATGCGCCCAATGATGAACAATGGCAAAAGGTTGGTCCGGCGTTGGACGCAACCAAGCTCTCAGACGACTACGGCGAACTCACCTTTACCGGGGCTTTTGTCGGCTTGTGCGCCCAAGACCTGAGCGGGCATGGAAAACACGCCGATTTTGATTGGTTTGAATATTCGGAAAGAACCGGTGATTAGAGCAAAGCTCTTGGCCTTATAATCACACCCCGCTGAACGCGCTAAAGCCGCCGTCGACTGGAATGATCGTCCCGGTGACAAACTTTGAAGCGTCGCTGGCGAGCCAGAGCGCGGCGCCGATAAGCTCCCCCGGCTCCCCGAATCTTTTGAAGGGCGTCATCCTGACGATATCCTTTCCCCGCTCAGTCAACGATCCGTCGTTGTTGGTCAGCAGCGCCCTGTTTTGATCCGCGATAAAAAATCCTGGAGCGATTGCGTTGACCCGAACGCCTTCGCCAAACTTTTGGCACATTTCCACGGCCATCCATTTGGTAAAAATGTCAATCGCCGCCTTTGCGGTCGAATAACCGACGCCGCGCGTAATTGCTCGCTGCGCCGCCATCGAAGAAATATTAATAATTGAGCCGCTCTTCTGTTCGGCAATCGATTTGCCAAAGACCAGTGTCGGCAAAACGGTGCCGTTCAAGTTCAAGTCCGCCGCTTTCGCGAAATTCTCGATTTTCATGTCGAAAACGCTTTGGTCGAGGCCTATGACCGCTTCAGGCACTTGCCCGCCCGCGCCGTTGATCAAGACGTCGATTCGCCCGAATTTGTCCAGAATTTGATCACGGGCTTCTTGCAATTGAATCTCGTTCAGAACGTTGCATTGAAGACCAAGAACATCGCCGCCGATCATGCGGAAATCGTCGACCTTGCGCTCAATTTTTTCTCGCGTGCGACCGATCAGCGCAACTTTCGCATTGGCTTTCAACAAGCCCCTAGCAATCTCGCCGCAAAGAACGCCGCTGCCGCCGGTGACAACCGCTACCTTGTCTTCAACGCAAAAAAGCGAACTTAAATACTTCCCGGCGTTGTCCGGATTCTCTTTCAATTTGCGGGCTCCTTATTCTACTGAATTTTCCAATGTTCCAATCGGATCAATGGTGATTTTGATTCTATCGCCGCTTTGCAGCGTAAAGTCGCTCGGCGGCACAATGCCGGTTCCCGTCATCAACAGGCTGCCGTGCGGAAATGAGCATTCTCTGTAAAGATAATCGACCAACTCATCAAACGTTCTCTTGATTTGACCGACTCGCGTTCGACCTTCAAAAACAAGCTTTCCTGCCCGCAATATTTTCATTTCAATTACGGTGTTTTTCGGCAAAGGCGACTCGGTCACGTAAATGCACGGTCCAAGAGCGGCGCATTTATCGTATGTCTTGGCTTGCGGCAAATAGAGCGGATTTTCGCCTTCAATACTCCTTGAACTCATGTCGTTGCCGATGGTATAGCCAACAATTTTTCCGTTTGAGGTGATCATCAGTGTGAGTTCAGGTTCCGGACAATTCCAGGTTGAATCTCGACGAATCCTGACCTTTTCGTGCGGCCCGACAACACGATGCGGAGTGGCTTTCAAAAATATCTCCGGGCGTTCAGCTTCGTAAACGTGCAGATAAAATTTGCCGCCGCCGGCGTCTTTCGATTCTTCTTCTCGCCCCTCCTTGCTGCGAAAATACGTCACGCCAGCGCCCCACAGCTCCTGTGATTGGATCGGCGATTTCAAGACGGAATCGAGCGTTTCACTCCCATTCCGCGCCCGCACATTTTCCTGGACAATGCGGGTCATTTTGCGAAACAAATCATCGTCATTGACAAAGACGTCCCAGTCTGCATTGCCGCAGTTATAGAAACTGCGGTTTGATTTTATGATAGGCCCGTTTCGCGTGTTGTACAATTTCATGGAAGCGACGCTCCGTCACTGCAAATTATCGATTCTAAAACCTGATGTTACGCGCCACCGGAAAAATTAAGGAGTGCAAAGCTTGCTTTGCCTTTTGATCTGCCAGCAAGTTCAGAATGTTTAACAACAAAGTTTGAGAAAACCCGCAGTGGAATGGCAAGGCAAGCCTTGCACTCCATTTTTTACATCAACCGCGTAATGTTCGTTAAAACTTTAAGTCCAATTCGGCAAAAGCGCAAGAAGCTTGGCGCCCAACGCCCGGACTGTCGCAAATCTCAACCGACAATTTATCTGAAAATGACCGCAGGGCGTGATGTGGCGAAAGTTTAGCCGTCACTTTTCCGATCATTTATTGTTGCGGTTTGCCGCTTTTTGTTTAGGCTTTGCCATGTTAAAGGCTGTGAGCTGTGAGCTGTGAGCTGTGAGCTGTGAGCTGTGAGCTGTGAGCTGT
>CAXHAT010000145.1:0-20633 GCA_964014485.1 uncultured Deferribacteres bacterium | reverse complement strand
TAATTATAAACAACTTGCCGCACTTTTCTTCTCTTTTTATTTTAGAAATTTAGGTATAACGATAAATTGAACTGGATGCAAATATTGCATCGACAATGCGTCAAACGTTGACAAAACGATTTCCAACCATTTTATGAACAAGATGACCCCAAATCGCCGATTCACATTCGGCCATATCCGCCTTCAAACACTTGCCGACAACAGACGCTTTTCTTACCTTTTCATGACTCACAGTTGTGGGCTTGCCTTCCCTTTCCGCTCCAACATTTAAAGAAACTTGTGATGTCTGAACAACTCCTTGCATTACCTTGGAAACCGCTCGATCCTGAGAACATTCAAGACGCTTTTGGCGAATTTCGAAACTGGACGTTATGCGGCGGCTTTTCCATTGATATGATTGTTGGACGAAAAACCAGAGAACACGCCGATATTGACATTGGGGTGTTTCGCTCACAAGCGGAGGAAGCGTTGCGCGCTTTAAACGATCTCTTGCCGTATTTGTGCGACCCGCCGGGAAAGCTGCGGCGCTGGAACGGCGAGAAAGTACCGGAGCGTATCTATGACATTTGGCTTTTAGACAGGAAGGCGAGTAGCTGGGTGATGCAAGTGATGATTTTTGACGACGACGGTGAAACGGTGTACTTCAAACGCGACAAATCCATTTTCTGGTCAAAGGAGAATCATGCCATAGTGCGTAATGGGATCCGCGTACTGAACCCGATGATTACAATGCTTTACAAAATAACCTCAAGTGATCTCCGGGAGAAAGATTACGCGGATTTACACCAACTTATAAAAACTACGGCGGTGTAAAGTCTTGTTGAAGTTTTCACTATGAATGCTAACCTTGCAACTATATATTATGGCAGCAGGAAAAAGGAGTGCGTTATGCAAAGAGAAATCTCAATCGAATCCATCTACCACAAATATAAAGATGAGTGGGTAGCTTTAAGCGTCACTGAGCGTGACGAGTATTTTGTTCCAGTAAAAGGGGAGATACTTTTCCACGGAGTCGACAAAAAGGAAGTTTACGATAGCGGCTTTAATGCGCAAAAGGCGAACGCCGAAATCGAACTTTATTGCTTTTATACCGGTGAGGTTATTCCAGAAGATATGGCCGTGATGCTGCATGCGGTCTGATCGTATAAAAGGACGTTTCACGCACAACGGCGTGCTCATTGTGCCCGTGCGAGTAAACGGTTTTGACGTTCAGTTTCTCGTAGATACCGGCGCTGCATATTGTGCCGTCCGCGAAGAAACAGCTTCCTTCCTTGGAATTAACTTTCAACCTGAAAACATGATTTCCATACTCCCTGTTGGAAAACAAGCCGTTACGGCTGCGCTTGGCTCTGTAGAAAATTTTGGCGTCGGCGGCGTTAAAGTGAAAAATTTACCAACACTTCTTCTCGATCTCCCGCCTCAAATAAAAGTCGACGGCGTTTTGGGGATGAACTTTCTGCGCAAATTCCGATTCTGCGTTGAACCGAACTCAGCCGCATTGATATTACGCCGATAAAATCACCATGTAACAACCGGTTAAGCTGACGAAGCGCTTATGTGTTTAAACGGCGCTTCCGGAATGGTCGAGCGTCCATTCAAGTTCTTGAGTTTGTGGAATAAAATTCTATATTCCAGCCAGTTGTAGAAAACGACTTTGTGAACCAAATTTTTGCAAGAGGAGTCTATGGCAGACATTCATGGATTTGAATTGGTCAGGGAGCGGGACGTTCCGGAGTTGAACTCGGTCGCGAAGTTTTTTAAGCACAAAAAGACCGGCGCGGAATTGCTGTCCGTCGAAAATGATGATGAGAATAAAGTTTTTGGCATAACGTTTAAAACGCCGTCGGCAAATTCAACCGGCGTGGCGCACATTATGGAGCACTCGGTCCTCTGCGGCTCGCGAAAATTCCCGGTTAAAGAGCCGTTTGTGGAACTGATTAAGGGCTCGCTTCATACCTTCCTTAACGCTTTTACTTATCCCGATAAAACGTGTTATCCCGTCGCGAGCACGAACGAGCGTGATTTTTATAATCTCGTGGACGTCTACCTCGACGCCGTCTTTCACCCGAATTTGCATCCTTACACGCTCCAGCAGGAAGGCTGGCATTATGAATTGGAAGACCCGGAAAAACCGATGATTTTCAAAGGCGTGGTGTTCAACGAAATGAAGGGCAGCTACTCATCGCCCGACCGCGTTCTGATGGAATATTCGCAGCAATGCATCTTCCCGGACAATATTTATGCGTATAGTTCAGGCGGCGACCCGAAGGCGATTCCAGACTTATCCTGGGAGCAATTCAAAAGTTTTCACGATGAATTTTACCATCCATCAAACAGCCGGATATATTTTTACGGCAATGACCCAATCGAAAAACGCTTTGAAATTCTTGACGAGTATTTAAGAGATTTTGACAGGCGGAAACCGCAAAACGGCATTGTGCTGCAACCGAATTTCAGCGAACCCAAGTCTGAGAGAAAATTCTACAGCGTTGGCGACGCCGCGCAAGAGAACAAAGCGATGATGACGGTGAACTGGCTTTTGCCGGCAAACCTCGACACTGAATTGGCGCTTTCTCTTGCTGTACTCGATCATATTATTGCGGGAACCGCGGCGTCGCCGCTGCACAAGGCCCTGATTGATTCCGGGCTAGGTGAAGAAGTCACCGGTGTTGGGCTGGAAAACGAAATGCGCCAGATGTCCTACTCTATCGGTTTGAAAGGCATTGCGGAAGACAGTGTCGGCGCTGTTGAAAACGTGATTTTGGATACGCTGAAAAAGCTCGTTACGGAAGGAATCGATCCGGAACGAATTGAAGCGTCGCTGAACACGACGGAATTTCGGATGCGCGAAAACAACACCGGCTCCTACCCGCGCGGATTGATTTTGATGCTCCGCGCTTTGACCCCGTGGCTTTATGACGGCGACCCGCTGGCGGCGATTTCGTTTGAGCAACCGTTGCAAAACTTAAAAAACGCTTTCGCCGAGAACGCACAATTTTTTGAAGGCTTAATTCAGAAGTATTTCCTCGACAATTCTCATCGCGTCACGCTTTCGCTGTTGCCCGACCCTGAGCTTCAACAGCGGGAAGATGCTCAAGAACAAGAACGACTTGTCTCGGCAAAAGCGGCGATGTCTGACGAAGAACTCGCTCAAGTTGTTGAGAATACGCGCGTTCTCAAAGAGCGTCAAGCGAAGCCGGACGCGCCGGAAGATTTGGCAAAAATTCCGTCCCTGAGCCTGGACGATTTGGATAAGGCGCACAGCAAAATTCCGATCGAAATTATTGAGGAAAACCGCCCCAAAATACTTTACCACGATCTGTTTACGAACGGAATTGCGTACCTTTCTCTGGGCTTCGACCTGAAGACGCTGCCGGAATCGCACCTGCCGCTTTTGTCGCTTTTTAGTCGATCGCTTTTACAGATTGGAACGGACAAGGAAGATTTCGTGCAATTGTCCCAGCGCATCGGGCGAAAAACCGGCGGCGTGCGGCCTTCGGTTTACACGACAACGGCGAACGACCGTTACAGCACGATTCCTTACTTGCTCCTGAGTGGAAAAGTGATGATGCATCAGGTGGATGATTTGTTTGAAATTCTGACCGATCTGACGACAATCGTCAATTTCGATAATCAGGAACGCTTTGTCCAAATGTTGCTGGAAGAAAAGGCCGGGATGGAATCGGCGTTGGTGAGCGCGGGGCATACAATTTCTTCATCACGGTTAAAGGCGCTTTTCAGTGAAACCGGCTGGCTTGGTGATCAAACCGGCGGCGTCAGTTATTACTTTTCTCTGCTCAAATTGATCGAAAAAGCGCAATCGGATTGGGCCAGCGTCTTGGCTGCTTTGCAGGACATGTATGCGCGTGTTTTCAGCCGTAAAGGATTTTTCTGCAACGTAACGCTGGACGGCGAGAATTGGAAAAACTTCAAGCCGCGATTGGATAAATTCATCGATGCACTGCCGGAAACGAATTTCTCGCAAGAGAAGTGGCAAGCGGAAAAAGGCGCCGCATTCCAGGGGCTGACTGTCCCGACGCAGGTCAACTATGTCGGCAAGGCGATGAATATTTACGATCTGGGCTATGAATTTCATGGCTCGGCTTACGTTGCGCAGAAATTTTTGCGTACTTCCTGGTTGTGGGAGAAAGTTCGCGTACAAGGCGGGGCTTACGGCGCGTTTTGTAGTTTCGAGCGCAAAACGGGCTTTTTCGGCTTTACGTCGTACCGCGATCCGAACACGCTTGAGACGATTGACAATTTTGATAACGCCGGTAAGTTTTTACGCCAAGTCAGCCTCAGCGCAGATGAGATTCGTAAAAGCATTATTGGCACCATCAGCGACATCGACGGTTATCAATTGCCCGATGCGAAGGGCTATTCGTCAATGTCGCGCCATCTTTCAGGCGTTACGGACGATGAACTGCAGAAAATACGAGACGAAGTGCTCGGTACGACGGAGAAAGACGTCCGCGCTTTTGGTGAAGTTGTTCAGCAGCTCGGAGTTAACGGCAAGGTCGCCATTGTAGGTTCAAACGAGCAAATCGCTGAAATTAATCGCGAAAAGAACGATTGGCTGGAAGTCATCAAAGTTTTGTGATGAATTTCATTTTGGAGTGCCGAGCTTCAGCTTTGCACTCCAGAATTTTCCGAGGATGAGACGATAGTCTTCAAAAGGAAGTTTTACACTTAAAGAGAGGAGTGGAAGAAGATGAACCTGACGGACAAAGTTGCTGTTGTGACCGGCGCGAGCAAGGGCATTGGACGCGCAATAGCGCTCACGTTGGCGGACGAGGGCGCACATGTTGCGATTGCCGCCCGGAGTGAAAATTTGCTGGAAGAGCTGGCGGAAGAGATTCGGGCGAAAGGCCGAAAAGTGTATGCATTTGTCGGAGATATGAGCGACGAGGATGAAATCCGAACTTTCGTTGGCGAAACGGCGGAGAAGCTCGGCGGGATCGACGTCTTGGTCAATAATGCCGGGCTTGGACACTTTCAAAAGGTCGCGGAGCTTTCCACGAGAGAGTGGGATGAAATGTTTAATTTGAACGTACGCGGCCTTTTTATCGCGACGCGCGAAAGCCTGCCGTACTTGCGTGACGCCGGTAAACCGGCGGTGGTTAACGTCGTTTCTTTGGCCGGGAAAAACGCTTTTGTCGGCGGCGGCGGGTATGCGGCAACCAAACACGCCGTACTCGGTTTTAGCCGCTGCCTGATGTTGGAAGAACGGCAAAACGGCGTTCGCGTGCTCGCGATTTGCCCCGGTTCCGTTGCTACCGAATTCTCGCAAGGCCGCCATGCCAAAGACGCTGAACGCGCCAAACGGATCATTCAATCGCAAGATGTCGCCGACAGCATTTTGCACATGCTCAGACTGCCGCAAAATGCGCTGGTGAGCGAAATCGACATTCGTCCGACGAATCCATAGAAATTTGAGACTGTCAAAATATTCTTTTCAGCGGGACGTCTTGCCCAGTGTCGAAAGACTGTTTGGCGGCGAGAGAAATTTTGAGTGATTCAACGCCGTCTTCGAGCGTTACCGGGGGAGATTTTTCTTCGATTAGATTGTCGATAAAGTTTTGCAATTGTTTGACGTAGGCGGCTTCGAAACGCTCCATGAAAAACGGGGTGGCGTCATGGGAGACGCCTTCTTTTTTCATCACGAGAACAGGCGTTTCGCGCAAATAGCCAACCTTCAGCGTCCCCTCCGTTCCCACGATTTCGGTGAAAATGTTATAGCCGAAAATGCTGTTTCTGCTTAAATCGACGGAACCCAGCGCGCCGCTTTCAAATTGGAGGCTCGCAACGCCGTTGTCAATGTCGTTGATTGAGTTCATTTCAGGATAGGCCAGCACCCCGCCGCGTGCAAAAACGCTTTTAACGCCGCCCATAAACCAGCGCCCCAAATCGAAATCGTGAATCCCCATATCTACAAACAATCCGCCGCTCATTTTGGGATCGGCAAATTTCAAGCTTGGACGATGCGGATCGCGCGTCGTACCGCGATAAACAACCGGTCTGCCGATTTCTCCGGCTTCAACTTTTGCCTTGGCGGCGGAGTAGCCCGGATCGAAGCGGCGCATGTAACCCACCTGAAAAAACACGCCGGTCTTTTCCAAAATTTGTTGAACTTCAGCGCATTCTTCTAACGAAAGGCAAAGCGGTTTTTCGCAAAAAATTGCCTTGTCCGCGTTAGCCGCCGCGATAATGACATCTTTGTGCGTTCCGGTTGGAGAAACGATAATGACGGCGTCAATTTTCGAGCTTTCAACCAAGTCCGAATAATTGGGGTACATCGCCGAAACTTCGGTCTCTTCGGCGCATTGTGAAAGCGCTTTCCCCTCGGGATCGCAGAGCGCGACCAGATTAGCGCCTCGAACGCGCCCCTTCAAGTACGTCGCGTAATGCTTTCCCAAGCGACCAACGCCGATGAGTCCGATGTTTATCTTTTTTGCCATTAAAGCCCCGCCGTTTTCAAAGCAGCCGAAACGATTTCCTGTGCTTCGTCTTGAATTTGTTTCAGGTGAGCTTCTCCCAGAAAGCTTTCGGTGTATATTTTATAGATTTCTTCAGTGCCTGATGGCCTTGCCGCAAACCAGCCGTTTTGCGTGGTGACCTTCAGGCCGCCAATCGCCGCGCCGTTGCCAGGCGCATGGGTTAATTTTGTCGTGATCTCTTCTCCGGCCAAAGTGGAAGCCGTGACCATATCCGGTGAAAGATTCTTGAGTACATTTTTTTGGTCGGCGGAAGCCGGGGCTTGCAGGCGTTCATAAATCGGGCTGCCAAACTGTTCTTCCAGCGCTTTGTAATGCTCTGCCGGATCGCGTTCCGTTTTGGCCATGATCTCCGCGGCCAGCAAATCCATAATTATGCCGTCTTTATCCGTGCACCAGACTGATCCGTCGCGTCTTAAGAATGAAGCTCCCGCGCTTTCTTCGCCGCCAAAGCCGAATGTGCCGTCGATGAGTCCGTCGACAAAATATTTAAAGCCAACCGGGACTTCCGCCATTCTCTTTCCTAAATGCGCCGCAACGCGATCAATCATTGAGCTTGAAACCAACGTCTTGCCAATGGCCGCCGACTCCGGCCAGCCTGGACGGTTTTGAAAAAGGTATGAGACCGCCACAGCGAGGTAATGATTCGGGTTCATCAGACCGTGCCCTCGCGTCACAATGCCGTGACGATCATAGTCCGGATCATTGCCGAAAGCCAGGTCAAATTTTTCACGTAAGTTGATCAGGCTTGCCATCGCGTATGGCGAAGAGCAGTCCATTCGTATTTTGCCGTCCCGGTCGATGGTCATAAATGAGAAGGTCGGATCAACGCGCCGGTTGACGACTTCGATGTTCAAACCGTATTGTTCAGCGATGGGGTCCCAATAATCTATTCCGGCGCCGCCCATTGGGTCAACGCCGATTTTTAGCCCAGCCGCTGCAACGGCGTCCATGTCGACGACGTTTTTTAAATCTTCAACGTAGGGCGTGGTAAAGTCGATTTCATGCGTTGTGTCAGCCAGAAGAGCTTTCTCCATGGCCAAGCGCTTGACTTGGCGCAATCCGTCGTTTAATATTTCGTTTGCGCGCGTTTGTATGGTCTTGGTGGTTGCTGTGTCGGCGGGCCCGGCGGAGGGCGGGTTGTACTTAAAACCGCCGTCCTCGGGCGGGTTGTGCGACGGCGTGATTACAACGCCGTCCGCGAATCCGGTTTTTTTGCCTTGATTGTAGGTGAGGATGGCGCGCGAAATCACCGGGGTCGGCGTGTAGCCCCCGTCTTGCTGAATGAATAACTCCACACCGTTGGCTGCGAAGACTTCAATCGCGGAAATCATGGCCGGCTCAGAGAGCGCGTGCGTGTCCTTGCCCAAATAAAGCGGCCCGGTGACGCCGTTTTGTTGGCGATACTCGGCAATTGCCTGGGAAACGGTCAAAATTTGCGCCTCATTAAACCCGCCTTTGGATGAGGTTCCGCGATGCCCGGAAGTGCCAAATGAGACTCGATGGGCGGGATCATCGGCATCGAGCGTTTTTTTGTAGTAGTCAGTAATCAAACGGGGAACATTGATCAACATCGCGTCCGGCGCCGGTTTACCAGCCAGTTTATGAATTGCCATTTCCGATTCCTTTTTGGTTGATTAGACTCTTTCAGCCCACAGCCCACAGCCCACAGCCCACAGCCTATTGTCCTATCGTCTTAATAAGATCGCCGCGTTTAACTTGATCCGTCAAAGCCATGCCGTTGAGTAAGGCCAGTTCGTCGTACTGCTCCTTTTTTACCCGCAGTGAAGCGAAAGTCGCGGAAAGCGTGGCGTTGCGAGGCGCAGGCTTAACGCGAATGCGATCCGGTTTTTTGTTTAACGCCGCCCGATTGCGCAACTGGTCAAACCCGGACATGATGGAAGTGAGTGTGTAGCGATATTTACTGAAGTTGGCGCTGGCAGTGTAGCCGTGGAAGACATAGACGTTTCCGCCCATGCCAATAAAATAGGAGAGCAGGCGCAACTCGCCTTGTTGCGTGGTCAGAGTCGATTCGAGAACGACGGCGGGCAGATTGTGAACTTTGACGGAATTCTGATTTTGAACGACGAGCCCTTCGGTGCTTGCAAAAGCGTTGGCCGCGGCTGACGCCGTTTTTTCTTTAGCAAGCTGAAATTGCACCATCGCATTTTTGTCTTTGTCGATCATTTGCACGACCGTGGGGGAGTTTTGCAAGAGCCAGCCTTCCGGAACGGGAAATTGAAAACGAAGCCCTGGATGGTAGAACATATTCTTTTCGACAAATCCTTGCCTTGGATCGTTGCCGTAGACGATGCCGTCAATGCGTTGCAAGTAAGCGTTACGGGTGAGGCTTTTCGGCTTGTAATCAATTTTTGCGCGCCATTCATCAGTCAATTTATGCACGTTCTGTTCGCGCCCGCCAGGGTCAGGATGCGTGGAGAGGAAGGTTGGCAAGCGCTGCCCGCTTTCTGCGCTTAAGGCGCCGATTGTACGGAAAAAGGCCGCCATTTTGTGAGAATCATAGCCGAGCTTTGTTGAATATTCAACGCCCAAACGATCCGACTCGCTTTCGTGGCTGCGGCCATAGCTGAGAAACATCAGCCCAAGACCTGTTTGCGCCAATTGGCTGTATTCTCGAAACTTTTCCGAGACAACGGAACCCACGCCGAACCCAATCGCCGCCAATTGCTGCTTTGACATTTGCTCGGCGCCGTGACGAGCCACGACGTGTCCGACTTCGTGCCCCATGACCCCCGCCAATTCATCTTCCGAATTGAAATGCGCCAGAATGCCGCGCGTGAAATAGACCCAGCCTCCCGGAAGCGCGAAGGCGTTGACGATTGGACTGTCGACCACGCGAAATGTGTACTTCAAATCCGGACGATGCGAAGTGCGCGCAATGGCTTGCCCGATACCATCGACGAATTCGGTCAACGCTTTGTCGTCGTAAGCGCCGTACTCCGCGACGATTGACGGATCAGCTTCGCGGCCAAGCGCAATTTCCTGGCTTTCACTGACCAAGCTAAAAGTTCTGCGACCAGTCACGTAATCTTTCGCGCATGACGCGAAAAGCATGAAGATAATTATAGTTGCAGCAGGCTTTCGGTAGTTCACAACCGCCTCCCTGGTAAATATCAAATTCAGCTTATGCCGTTTTATTTAAGAGTGCATAATTTAGAATTCATTTGCTCTAAATCAAGCACTCGAACGACGCATTCTTTGGCTGGATAAACATGCGTTTTTGACGTGCAATTTAAAAACGAAATCGTATGACAATCTCGTCATGGATTCCTTTACGCATCGCTTTATGATTGAAGTTAGGTTTTAGTTTAATATGAAAACTTTTACCCGAGCGTTGGCTTTGAGAACCGGTTTTCGGATGACTCGCCGCCGGAAGCCGCTTCAAAATCTGTCATGAAATCTCATGTAGAAGAAAGTACTACTTTTGTTGTTCAGGAGGAATCCACAATGCAGTTTGTTTCTGGCCGCAAGTTGTCTTTAGTTTTTGCGATCACGAGTCAGATGCTCTTTTGGGGAGGCGTGGGCGCGAGCCTTTTCGGCGCACAAGTTTCCGGGCCGCAGTCAGGCGCCTGGACGCTGGCTTCAAGTCCCTACATCGTCAGCGGCGACGTTGTTGTTCCGCAAAACCAAACCTTAACGATTGAACCCGGAGTTATTGTACAATTTGCGGGCCCTTTTTCGATCACCGTAGAAGGTGCGATGAAAGCCGTCGGCACTTCGACCAATCGGATCGTTTTCACGAGCAAGAACGACAACGACTTTACTTATAATGCAACTGCGGACGGCGCCAAGCCCAGCGCAACGGACTGGCAAGGTATCGTTTTCGGCGACAACATAAACAAGGAAAATTGCGAAGTCAGAAATGTTGTCGTCCGCTATTGCCGGCTTCCATTTACGGTGGGTAAGCGATTTCCCGCGGCTTTACAGAACATTCTGATCATGAATGCGGAAAGTCCGAATATTTTGGTGAACGGCCGCCCTGTTGACTACCAGTCCAACATAGACTCGAACTTCTCACCGGTTGCAGTGGAACAGGCGCCTTCGAGTTCGCCCGTCCCAAATCGCGTTGCTCAGCAAGAGCCGACGACAAGCCAGACAGAAACGCAAGTTTTCGAGGATGACGGTGATGACGAGAGTTCGGAAGATTTTAGTTTCGGGGAAATCGGCACGGACGACTTCTCGCTGAGTTTGCTGAAAATTTTTGGCTATTTCTCCACGCGTTTTGAAAAAGTGTTCAACGAACCGACTCTCGAAAACGGCCAGACGGTCAGGGTTGGCGCGCCCGCTGAGTTTGGGTATCCATTTTTCAATTTGATGATGGAGCACCAACTGTCGTCTCGTTTCAAAGTCTTTATCAATCTCAACGGCGCGGATGCGGAAAACGTGGACGTGCGAAACTTCTGGGGTGAATACGCCGCTTCAAGTGCGCTGAACTTTCGAATTGGAAAAATCTACCGAAAGTTCGGGCTTTACAACGAAATCCTGGACGCCGTGCCTTCCTATTACGGAATTGAACCGCCGGAGCTTTTTGACGGCGATCATTTGATGATTTCCAGAACAACCGCGCTCATGGTTTACGGCAGCATCGATCCGGGCAACGGGTTGATCAACTACAGTGTAAGCACGGACAACGGCGAAGGCGGCCCGGTGGAAGATCGTTTCCCGATTGGCTTCGATGTGAACTATGTGTTCAGGAACGGCGATTTTAAGCTGGGAATTTCCGGCTACAATTCGAACGGCGACGCTGTTCCCGACAAAGGCGTCGGCGAAGGCTCTCCGAACAGCGGCGTTTTGCCCTGGATGGCGACGGACCGATTCAATGTTTTCGGCGGCTACGCCGAAGGCAGGTTTGGTAATCTGACGCTGCAAGGCGAGGTTTGGAATTCGCACCATGAAGCCGTTCGCGACCCCGCTTCTGTATTGCAAGTGATCAACGGAGCAGGTTTGAGCCAGCGTCAATTGGGGCGTTTCTTAACCGATCCGACGGGCGAGGCGGTTTTGAGCAATGTCGCGACGAACGCAGAATATGACGTGAAGACCTGGTATCTGCGCGGCGGTTATTCGTTCGATACGGCCTACGGCGAATTTGGCCCATACGTTCAGTTCGACAATTATAACAACCCCGAGACGATCGCAAGCAAGACATTTGGCGGCGACAACGAGGCCGGAATTACGGATGACGGAAAATTTCAGAAATTAACCGTGGGCTTTTTGTTACGCCCCATCCCTCAAGTTGCGGTAAAGTTTGACGGCAGCTCCCATATTCAGAATTTCAATGGCGAACGCATCTCCTATGAAGAAGTTCGCTTGGACATATCTTTCGTTTTCGGAAGAATTTTCTAGCGCAAACGGCAGACGATCGATGTTGAAAATTTTTCAGATATTGACAGGAGTTCTCTACGCCAGAATTGGAGGAATGATGTACCGCAATTATAGATTATTTTTGAAGTTACTGACGATTTTTAGTGCATTCGGAATTATCGCGTTTTCAACCGCTGATGTGCAAGCGCAAATTAGCGTCGTCGTTTCCAAAAAAAGTGGCGTCGACGTCAAGAAATTGGAAGCGTCCGACCTGCGAGAAATATTTCTTGGGGCAAAATTGAAGTGGCCGAACGGTCGAAAAATTCAAGTTATTGATCAACCTGCAACTTTAGCGGGACGTGCTTTTTACAAAGTTTTTCTCAAAAAAACTTACAAGCAGTCGCGCCAACGTTGGTTGAAGTTAGCGCTTTCCGGGCAAGCTTCCGGCCCCAGGCGCGTGGAGTCCGATGATGAAGTTAAGGCGCTTCTCAAACGCCAAAAAAACGCCATCGGCTTCATTAGAACGGAAAAGTTGGACGATACTCTGGAAGAGATTTTTAGGGTGGATGTTAAACTCAAAAGCTCGAGCGATAAAAAACAAAACTAATTTTCGCAGTACCAGCTTCGAGACAATTGGCCGCCAATTTAAAGTTTGAAGAGGTGAACGATGCGCCTTTCTCGCCAACCAGCATTTTGTTGTGCTTTATTTTCGATTATTTTTCTACTGAATTCATCGCTTTCCGCCCAAAACCAACAGGCGTTGATATGGTTTGAAAAAGGCGTCAAAAGCAAGAATTCTCAAGAAAAGATCGCCGCGTATAAAAAAGCGATTGCAATCGACCCTCGCTTTCGAGAGGCGCTATACAACCTCGGCATGGTTTACAAGCGAGAAAAGAATTACGTTGAAGCGATTCGCCACTTGGAACAAGCCAGCAAGGTCGCCCCATCGAAATTGGAGCCGAAACTGAAGGCGCAGCTTATGTTTGAGCTTGGCGTCTGTTACCGGCGTACAAGAGACTTTGCTGCAAGTGAAGCCAGGCTAAGAGAAGCCAAAAGCGTTGCAAAAGAGCCGAAACGGCGAGCGGTTGTTTCTCTGGAATTGGGGCGTGTTTTGGCTGCGAAAGGTCAGTACGCTAAAGCGATTCAGGAGTATCAGGCGGGCCAGCAGCTTGATCCGGAGTTATCCAACTCATTTGTGTCGGGCGTGGCGGCTGCTCAAAAGGCGATCAATTTGGGCAATAAGTATGACGCAGCGGTGAACGCAAAAAATGCCGGTAAGCTTCTGGAAGCGAAAACGCTCTTCGAACAAATTCAGCTTGAGCAGGGCAATTATCGCGACGTGACCGCCCGGCTTGCGACAATCCAGGGAGCTTTGGCAAATCAGAATCAGGCAAAATTAATAGAGTCCAACTACGATCAAGCCAGGAAATATGAAGATTCCGGTCAGTTGGAAATGGCGGCGGCGATTTATGATAATTTAATCACGTCCGCCGGTGAAGATTTCAAAGACGTCAAGTCTCGAAGAGCGGCAATTGCCAGAAAGTTAGAGCAACAAAAGCGCAACAACCAAATCGCGCTTGACTATAGCGTGGGCATGACGGCGATCCAGGAAAAACAATGGACAAAGGCCGTCATCGCCTTCGAACAAGTGCTCGAGGCTTCTTCAGATTACAAAGAAGCCAAAAAGCAGCTCGCAAGAGCGCGTGCGGCTTTGGAAAATGCTTCGATGGAAACGATTATCACCGGTTATTATACTCAGGGCGTAGCCTCAAAAAACGCAGGCGACTATATCGGCGCTTTGGCTGCGTTTGAAAAAGTCAAAGCGATCAATCCAAAGTATCGCAATGTGAGGCAGCTAACAGCCGAGATTGAGAGCGCTCTTTACGACCAGACAAACGCTTCGCAAAAAGGCGCTTCCGGAGTCGCTCTGGCGACGGATTCCGTAAAAATCGATTCTCTCTACAGTTCCGGCGTTCAGTTTCTAAATAACAAGAATTGGCTGCAGGCGACGATTGCTTTCGAAAAAGTGCAAATGCTACAAACGGGCTACCTGGAAAGCGATTCTTTGCTCGCGCAGGCTCGAGCTGAGCTAAACAAGAGCGCTTCGATTTCTGAAACTGGCGGGACTCAAAAGGTTGGCTCGCCGAACTCGATGATCGTGATTGGCTCGGCAATCGCGGTGCTCGTTTTTCTCCCCGTGCTCGGTTTTTTGTTTTTAACGCCGACGGCTCGCGCACGTTTTTTCACGCGTCGCGGCAAGCATTTGAAAGCGGCAACAATTTATGAAGGCTTACTCGCTCGCAATCCCGGAAGGCTGAAATTGTATTCGGAATTGGCTGACATCTATCTTCTGGAAAATCGTTCAGACCGATCAGCAATTGACGTTTATCGCAAAGTTCTACAGTTGAATTTGCCAAACCCCAACCGCGACCGGATGAACGCTTTGGTCACGCAAAACTATTTGACGGGAGAAAACGCCGACTCGGAAGCCATCGACGCACTGGAAAACGCTTTGAAGGACGAGTTGAGTAGAAAAAAAGGATAAACGAATGGGGGCGCTTCGCCTCAGTTTTGCTGCCGCAGGTCTTATTGAAGCGAAGCAATCGCGTCAATAAGTGACTTTCATCGTAACCGACGCCGCTTTGCCGGTTGACTGCTCTTCCATGCCTTTGGTGACAATTTCCTCCCCGTCCTTGTCGATGGCGGTAACGTCGAGGTGGTAGGTTTGCGCCGGAGCTTCGTAGGGCACTTCACTCACCAATACCCAAACATTCCCCTTCCGGTTTTTGGCCGGCTGAAGATTTCTCGCCGGCGCCTCATTTGGAAACTCGCGCACGCGAAAGAAAACTTCCTTGAGATCGGAAGTCTTGCCTGAGAATTCGATTTCCATTGTTACTGTGTCTCCAGGAGTCACTTCCGTCGGAGTAATTGTCGCTGATTTAACGGTTGGTTGATCGCACAAGGCGGCAACTGGGAAAAACAGTAGGATGGCTCCAATAACATGCCACTTCTTCATTCATGGCTCCAAAAGTTTTGACATTTGTAAATCCAAAACACAGGGCAAAATAGCCCAACCGGCGAGCGGAAGCAAGTACGACGGTATAAAGATTTTTCCAGGTTCGGGAAATGGTGGCCGGGATTGGTCTCTAACAAGAAGAGATTGTTTGAAAACCGTCTGGTAAATTACGCTCACCATAAATAGAATGGGAGGGAAGATGAAAACCAAAAAAGAAATACTGAGCCTGATTTTGATCTGTGCGCTTTGTGCGCTGAATCTTTCCGCGCAAACGAAGAATCCAAAATTCGGCAAAACAGCCAAAGATCATCTGGAAATGACGGTCTACGCGCAGGATTCTTCGGCTGACGCTGTCAAGCTCTTCGATGAAGGTAAAATTGAGGTGCGGCTGAATGAAGGCGTCGAGATGTTCTTCACCAGGCATTATCAAATTAAATTGTTGAGAGAGAGCGCAAAATCCTGGGCGGACGTTTCAATCGTTTACTGGCACGAAGACAAGGTCAGCGATATCAAAGCGCAGACCATTCTACCAAACGGCAAGACCGTCAAAGTTAAAGGCGGCGATATTTTTACCGAAGAATCAAAAAAGAATTACAAAGTCAAGAAATTCACCATGCCGCAGGTCGCCGCCGGAGCGGTTCTCGAAGTCAAGTATCGTCAAAAAAGCAGGTACATTTTTGCGCTGGAACCTTGGGTTTTTCAGGACGCAATCCCAACAATTCATTCTCGCCTTACCCTTTTTCTTGACCCTGGATTTATTTACAACGGCAAAATCGCAAATGATACGAAGCGGCGGGTTAAGGAAACCACCGAACAATTCCACGATTTGCACAATAACAATGCTCTGCTGAAAAAGTTTATCTTCTCCGGCGAGCATTTCCCAGCCGTCAAAAGAGAGCCGTTTATTTCATCTCTTAAAAATTATCGAGCCAGGTTGGATTTTCAAATCAGCGGCTTCCGCCGCAGCTATACGAAACTGACGTTCGTGAAAGATTTCAAGACGCTCTGCAAGGAGCTTTTGGATTCGGACTACGGCACATACATGCAGCCTTCCGGCGAGACGAGAAAGGTTGCCGCAAGCTTGATTGCCGGAAAAAGTTCGGGACTCGAAAAAACGGAAGCCGTGTTTAAATTCGTCCGAGACGGCCTGGAAAATGAAGTTTACGCCAACGGACTTTCACCGCGCAAAAAGCAAGGCGCTGTATTGAAAGACAAAAAAGCGTCCCCTTCCGAGCGAAATTTGCTTATGGTAGCCATGCTTCGCTCAGCGGGTATTCAAGCCGATCCGTTGCTGATCAGTACGCGCGGACATGGATGGGCCGATCCAGGCTTCCCGTTTCTTTCCCAGTTTAACCGCACGCTTGCTCTTGTTGAAATCGATCGGCGCAAGTATGTTCTTGATGCAAGCGACAAGTTTACGCCGTTTGGCAAGTTGCCGCCGGAATCGTTAGTCGAAGTTGGTATGCATGTAACAGATGATACCGCGAGTTTTGTCAAAACGCCAATTCGCGGCGTTAAAAGCAAAGAGCTTGTCGAGTCGTTCATTCGCGTCGATAATAGCGGCGGAATTTCAGGGAAAACGCAATGGATGGCCGCAGGTTACGCAGGCAGGATGCGTCACATCCAATTTGACCAGAGAAACGATTTGGGAAACGTGATCACTGAAGATTTCGCAAAAGGTCTGGAAAACTTTTCCATTGATTCCGTCGGGACTGTGGAAACGACGGTCGACAGCGACAGCTTCAAAACTCTTTTCAAGTTCAGCTTGGAAAACTATGCTGAGAAGATCGAAAATGAAATTTTCTTACGACCATCAATCTTTTTTACTTCAAAACAAAATGCCTTTGTATCGCGGAAACGAGATTTTCCAGTGGAGTTTGGGTACCTCAGCCAAAGAACGGAAGTCAATACGTTTATTCTCTCGGAAGAATGCGACATTCCGGAATTGCCCAAACCGGTTCTGATTCGCAACGCCTACATCACGTATCGTCGTACTGTCTCGCCCAATTCCAATTTTCCGAACGCGCTTATTTGTACGCGATATTTTAAGATCAACAAAGCTCTTGTACCGCCTGAAGATTATGAACAATTGCGCCAAGCTTTCGCTCAGATCGTGGATGCGGATCAGGAACAACTGGTGATTTCGCTGCAAAAAAGGAGCGGCGAGTGAGAACGGCTTTCATTTCAAACGCGTATCTTGCCGTGTTGCTGTGCGGAGCTCAGGCAATGGCGCAACCTCCCCGAATTTTGGCGACAAAATTTCTGAAGACCGAGCGTGAAATCCACGTGCAAGGCCTTGATCGCTTGCTTGTCCGCGAGTCTGAAATTCTTCTGATCGCCGATGAGAGCGGAAAGGCGCTCGGCTCAGACGGCTTGCGTGAATCCGCCTTCCGTAAGCTGAAAAAATTTGAAGCCGAAATCCACGACATTGGCGGGAAACGACTTGCCGCGTTGAAGAAGCGCGATATTCAACAATCCACGGTTTCGTACTCCGCGATCTACGATGAGCACAAAACCCGGTTCTATCACTTGTCGTATCCAAAGTTGCCGTACATTATTACCCGGACGAAAGAGTATAAGCTCAACAGTGCATTTTTCTGGCCGGATTGGGACCCGCAACGCATGGCGCCTGTTGACGAAGCGACGCTGACCGTCATTTCTCACCCGAACCTGCCTTTCGAGTTTCGCCATGTCGGCGATATTGAACCTCCTCAAATTACCGCTGATGCTGACGGTCGTCAGAGTCATTCTTGGCGCGTTACAAATGTCCCCGCTTATCTGCGTGAATTTCGAGAAGCGCCGGAAGCGTCTTTCGAAATTGGGCTCAAATTTAAGCCAAAACGTTTTAATCTCGATGGGTTCGTCGGTGAAAATGAAGATTGGCGGAGCTTTGGACAATGGGCGCACCGACTCTTCGCCGATCGCATTTCGCTCGAATCACGACCGCCAATTTTAGCTGAGGTTGAGAAAATCTCAGAGCCGCTTGAAAAAATCCGCACGCTCTACCGCTACCTGCAGAAAGAAACGCGATACGTACAAATTTATCTTGGCATAGACGGCTGGCGACCGCACCACGTGGAAGATGTGCATCGGTCATTATACGGCGACTGCAAGGACTTGTCGGTCTACTTCATCGCATTGCTTCGAAAAGCCGGAATTCCTGCATGGCCGGCACTGGCGCTTACGCGAGACGCCGGATGGGTCGACGCCGATTTCCCGGGAAACCAATTCAACCACTGCATCGCGGTCGTACCGATGGAGAGCGACACGCTTTGGGTGGAATGCACGAGCGATGTAAATGCAGTGAATGATCTTCCGCAAAACATTGAAGGAATTAACGCCCTGTTGGTTACTCCAGATGGCGGAGCGCTGATCCGATCTCCGGAAAGTTCTGCTGAAGCGAATCGCGGGCGCTTTTCAGCAGTCGCGATCCTCGATCATGATCGATCGTTGCAGATTCAGGGGAAAGCTGAATGGACGGGGAATCTCGCGATCAATTTGCGGAGAGAATTGAAAGGCCTGAGTTTGCCGGAACAAGAAAAGTGGTTGAAACGCCGGCTTTCGAGCAGTTCGAGCGAAATTTCAGTCAGCGGTCTCGAATTTGATGGCTTGAATGAGCCCGATTCTCCGCTCAGCTTAAACCTAGAAGCAAAACTTGCATTTTTCGCACGCAAAGCAGGAAGTCGATTCATCTTCCAGCCAAGATTCTTTCATAGAATTATTTTCGACGGCGAAACGCCGGACGAACGATCAAAGCCGCTCTTAAATCCGACCAGGTTTGTATTCGACGATTCGATTAAATTTGTGCTGCCGGAAGAGTTTTGTGCAAGCGTAGATGCAAAATCCGATTCTATCAAATCTGAATTTGGTGGATTTAACTCACAAATTATCCCTGCGTCGGAAGGCGCTGTATGGAAAAGCCGATATGATTTGCGAACGAGAAACGTAGCGCTGGACAAGTATGAAGAATATTACCATTTCATGAAAGAGGTTAAAGCAAAAGCCGAGACAAAAATTGTGCTCCAAAAGAACCAATGACGTCCTCCATGAATCGGCTAAACGCCCAAAAGAATTTTGCTTGCTTATTTACGCCTGACTCTTATATTTGAAACGCTTTCGGGGCCCTTAGCTCAGTTGGTTAGAGCAACGGACTCATAATCCGTTGGTCGTAGGTTCAAGTCCTACAGGGCCCATATTGTTTTTTAAAGACTTATGGGGGGGGAACATCTCTGGTGTCCAAGTAGCGTCCATCTGAAATCAAAAATTACCCAGATAGCTGCACTATTTTGCTCCCGTTTCGACATTTTTCCCTTTATAATAAGCTGCTCCAAACAATAGCTTATGGTCGGTATCCTTATTCCTTATACGACGTGCTTCAATTTATTGTGCGTTAACTGCATCGAGAATGTAGTCATATCCAGTTAATGATTGAATTTTCTCGCACGTATAGACTTTGAGAATATCTGCAATGTGGTTTTTCAATGCTTCCGGCGATGCTCTAACGTTCGGATCGAACACGTCAATTTTCTTTTTGACATCTAACCACAGGCGTTCAACCGTATTGATTTCCGGACTGTAAGCCGGCAGTTTCATCAACACCATGTTTTTAGGTACGATCACATTCGCGGCTCGATGCGCCCCGGCGCCATCTACGAGTAAGATGTTGAGGCCGTCTGAATAAGCCCGGGCCATTTCTTTTAAAAAAAGAGAAAAAGCGTCGGCATTGAGCCAGGGCATTTCAAGATAAAACGCCTCTCCTGTTTTGGGTTCAACGGCTCCGTAAAGCCAATAAGATTCATATTTCGGTTGCACTGGCTGAACAGGCTGCACTCCGCAAGCGGTCACCGCCTGTAATACCATTTTTCTTCATTTGCCATCCATCGACCCCGATCATTTAGCCATGCTGGAACGGATAAAGAATCAAGGAAAATAGTATAAGACGGCAAGTGTAAGTCGATGCGTGTTTCATCTTGACTGAAAAGCCGTACCTGCTGCGTTTCGGAAGTACGAACGAAGGTCGTAATCAGGGAAACGTGACCCTTGAAGCGCTTGACAAACTCAGCGACTTCTACTTTTTTTAAAGGGTGTGCCGGGGCGCGGACGCTTCAATTTCGCCCCGAGACGATCACGTACAACGCCGTGAACTGTGCGATAGGGCAAACGAATGTCAAATTCTTCCGCCAGCCAAAGCTGGATTTCAATGTAGCCTCCAAAGCCCTTAGAGTCGGCCAGGCGTTTTTTAAAAGCATCAAAAACGCTGGGCGGCAGGCTTTTCTGTTCGCTTTTCGCGCCGCGTTTCTTGTCGTAAAGCAAACCGTCAAGGCCTCCGTCTTCATAGCGCTTCAACCATTCACTGGCGGTGTTGCGATGCAGGGCTAGATGTGTCGTGGCCGCCTTGCGTGTACCGACAAGCTCTGCTTTCACCAGAACGAACAGGTGCAGGCGAAGCTTAAGTAGTCACTGAAAAATAATCGGCACTTTTTGTTTTTTGAAATTTATTTTGAACTCGTCGCCGATTTTCACGAGAATATCTTCCAGCGCTTGACTAAAAGTCTCTTTGTTGAGATAATGCTGCGGCTTGAGCCACTCATATTTTATTTTTCGCCAGAGTATTTCGATCAGATTTAAATGCGGGCTGTACTTTGGCAGGAAAAACACATACAAGTCTTGCTCTTCCCACGCTTCGATCCTGTTCATGAACGCCTGACTGCGATGAACGGGAGAGTTATCCAAAACGGCGACGGTTCTTTGGGTGATGTTTTTTGCAAAATCATTCATGAAAGCAATGGCGAAATCGGCGT
>CAXHAT010000144.1:0-20863 GCA_964014485.1 uncultured Deferribacteres bacterium | reverse complement strand
AGCAACGCCTGTTCAAAATTCCCCGCCTTGAAAGGCGGGGCTAATGAGATCATGAAACGATAAAAACCAATGATTTAACGGCACTTCAAAAATAGGTTGACGCGAATGCGCCTGCGTGGCTGTGACGTGTTAGACGGTTGAGCTTAAATTAACCATTCATGAATAATTCAGGCTAAAAACGTTTCTGGAATAGAAGTTGATTGTTTCCGCACTTGCAATGCTTCAAAAATCAGATTTTTCACCAAACGCCGTAGGCGGTCGATTTATGTTTTGTCTGAATTGAGCAGCCAAAAATTCAATCCTGTTTATCCCGTAAATCTAGTCAAAACACAAAAACACGCGAGGTTTCGCATGTTGAAAAATTATCTCAAAATCGCTTTTCGCAATTTCCGTCGTCATCGGGCGTGGTCGTTTATCAATGTGCTCGGCCTGGCGATTGGGCTGGCGGTGTGCATGGTCATCCTGCTGCACATCCGCGACGAAATGAGCTTTGACAATTTTCACGAAAACGGCGATCGCATCTATCGCGTGAATCGAAACTGGCGGCAAGCGGAGCATGAAAAAAACTATGCGGCCAATGCTCCCGCCGCCATTTCGCCAAACTTAAAAGCGGAATTTCCCGCTGTCGAGCAGTTTACCCGCGTTGCATTCGCTTTCCCGCAGAACGTGCTGATCAGCCACGGCGAAAAGCGATTTTACGAGGAAGGCTTTTATTGGGCGGACTCGACGTTTTTTGAGGTGTTTTCCTTCAAACTGAAAGCCGGCGATCCGAAAACCGCGCTGACGGAGATCAATTCCATCGTGCTTACCGAAAGGATGGCGCGCAAGTACTTCGGCGACGAGAACCCAATCGGCAAAATTCTCACCATCGCGACCTGGTCGACCGACGATTACAAAATCACCGGCGTGCTGGCAGACGTCCCCGAAAATTCACATCTGCAATTCGATTTTCTCGGCTCCGTTCGCGGCGCGGATCAGCGCTACGATTTTGTTTATTCCGGCGAAGGCCAGTGGACGAACAGTTTGGTCTACAATTACGTCCTTTTGCGAGAAGGGGCTTCGGCGGCGGCGCTGGAAGATCAAATGGTTCAATTCAGCCAAAAGCACTTGGGCGAGTTCGCACAGGAGCGCGGCTTCATCCCGGAATTTTGGCTGCAACCGCTCGGAGATATTTACTTGCAAGCCGGGGTCTATTTTCCTCCCGGCCCGACCAGCGATGCAACCTACGTTTACATTTTCGCCGCCATTGCAACACTGATTTTAACCATCGCCTGCATCAATTACATGAACCTGGCGACGGCGCGCTCAACGCATCGCGGCAGGGAAGTCGGCATGAGGAAGGTGCTTGGCGCGCAACGGCGTGCGCTCATACGTCAGTTCATCGGCGAGTCGCTCATCATCGCTTTTATGGCGCTGCTCCTGGCGCTCATGCTGGTCGAACTCATTCTTCCGATTTTCAACAGCCTCGCCGGTAAAACGCTGTCGTTCGACTATGCGGCGCATCCGGAAATGCTCGCTTTGTTCGCGGGCGTTGCGGCGTTGGTCGGCGTGTTTTCGGGCAGCTATCCCGCTTTTTCACTTTCCGCCTTCAAGCCGGTTTCCACGCTCAAAGGCGAAGTAAAATCCGGGCGAAAAGGACTTGCCTTGCGCAAAGTTCTCATCACCACGCAGTTCGTTGCTTCCATCGTTTTGATTGTCGCGACCGCCGTCGTCGCCAAGCAGATGAATTTCATGCAAAGCCAGCCTCTCGGTTTTGACAAGGAGCAAATCGCGATTTTGCCGCTGCGCGACGGCGCCATCCGCAATCAAATCGAGACCGTGAAGCAGGAGATCCTCAAAATCCCAAATGTGCGCCATGTCACAGCGGCGGCGGGCGTCCCCGGCAAAAGATTGCTGGTTGACGATTTCCCGGTTCTGCCATCAGGCGTTGATCGCTCAGCGCAAATTCAAATGCAAATCGCGGGCGTGGATTACGACTATTTTGAAACGCTCGGGATCGAACTGGCGTCAGGCAGGAATTTTCAGCGAGAAATGCGCACGGATTCCGCCGCCGCCTTTGTCATCAATGAATCCGCCGCGCAAGCGTTCGGCTGGGATGATCCGCTTGGCAAGCGCATCGAATTGATTATGAACAACGGTAAAAAAGGGATGATTGTCGGGGTGGTCAAGGATTTTCATTTTCGATCCTTGCATGAGAAAATTCAGCCGGCGGTCTTTCATATTTGGCCGAATCGTTACGCCTGCATCGCGGTCAAAATGCAGACTGACAACGCGCCGGAAACCGTGGCGGGCTTGCAATCGATTTGGGCCCGGCTTGCACCGGATCAGCCGTTTGAGTTTTCATTTCTTGACACCGAATTCGACGAAAAGTATCGCAAGGATGAGCGCGTCGGGCAAATCTTTGGCTACGCCGCGGGGCTGGCGATTTTCGTGGCGTGTCTCGGCCTTTTCGGGCTGGCAGCTTTTGCCGCAGAACGGCGCATCAAAGAAATTGGTCTGCGCAAAACCTTAGGCGCAACTGTGCCAAGCATCGTACATTTGCTGTCGAAGGATTTTGTCAAACTGGTGATTTTAGCGAACGTGATCGCTTGGCCGATCGCCTGGTTTATCATGCGCGCCTGGCTGAACGACTTTGCCTACCGGACGGAAATCGGCTGGCTGGTTTTCGCGCTTGCCGGCGGCCTGGCGCTGTTCATTGCCGTTCTGACCGTGAGTACGCAAGCCATTCGCGCGGCCGTGGCGAATCCGGTGCAATCATTGCGGTATGAATGAAAGGACGTAAAGAATCGACTACATTGCCGACGTTAGCAACGGCAGATGAACAAGCGGATCGTCATTCTGCAAGTCGTGAAAAACAGCGTTCATGCGCGTGACGTCGGCGGTGAATTTGACAACCTCCGCCTCCCGCGCCGGTTCGACGGTGATTTTGTTTTCCTTGCCCATAAGCTGCATAATGCGACTCGCGAGGTCAAAAAGCGTCGTGCCTTTGCCGGAGCCGATATTCGTCGGCGCTTCGGTCGCGCGTTCGTTGCTCATCGATTGAACGAGCGCTTCGATGATAATTTCGACCGAAACAAAATCGATCACCTGCTCGCCGCCAAAGATGCGGATGTTTTCGTCGTTTTTAAGGTTGTTGATGAAGATCGGGATGACGCGGGCGAAGTCGCGGGCGCCGTAGACGTTGGCGAAGCGCAGAATCACCGTTTCGAACGCCCCCATGTTTTGAAAAACGTCGCAGTACTTTTCCCCGGCGGCTTTGCTCGCGCCGTAGCTGTTTTTTGCCGTAAACGGGTGTTTTTCATCAACCGGCAGGTACTGCGCTTCGCCGTAAACCTCGCGCGACGATGAAAATACGACCCGTCGCACACCCGCCGAATTTGCAGCCTTCAACACGTTGAACGTTCCGACGACATTCGTTTCGAATGAATAATCAATGTCGGTCACCGCGCCCATGACGTTCGACTGCGCCGCTAAATGGAATACGATTTTACAGCCTTCGAAAGCCGGTTTTATCGCCTCAAAATTGCGAATGTCTTGCTCGAAAAACGTGATTTTTTTTTGTTCAAGATGCGCCTGAATATTCTCACGCTTACCGCGCCGTAAATTATCCAAAACCGCAATTTCATGCCCATCCGTGACCAATCGATCAACCAGATGACTGCCAATAAACCCCGCCCCGCCCGTTACCATGATCCGCATGTAAATTTTCTTCCTTGTCAAGCGATTCTTTTTCAACGCAGAGCCGCGAAGGACGCAGAGAAAAATTCAAACGATCTCTGCGATTGCTCCGCGTCTTTCTTGGGCTCGTTACCAAGTTGCAACTTGGTAACGCGGTTGTTCCCGAAGTTTTACTTCGACTTATTCGCGAGAAGTAGAACTTCTCGAACAAATTGCGTTACCAAACTTCAGTTTGGTAACGAGTCAACATACTGTTCGTGAATTCAAAAGACCCCAACGGGGTCAAATGTAATAGCGAAGGGCAACGCCCTGGAAATCCGGGGCAATTTTGTTTTCATCAAGCCCTGAAAGGGCGAAATAAACTGCCGTCCTGGCTTCGACGCTGCTTTATGCCGCCATTTCAGAGCGGCGCTAATGAGACGATATTTGCTCTTGATTTCCAGGAAATGCGTTGCCGCGCGTAACATCAGTTATTGAACAAGTCAAAGTTTATACACAGCACTCGAACAGTTTGCGAGGAAAATGCGTCGTTTGCTTCAAAGCGTTTTAAAAGCCAGAGATGATTTTTATATTGTATTGTTCAGATTGTGAAAACTCAAAAAACGAAAGCGAGCACAAACATGCTTTGATCTGAAATTCGAACAGCTTACCCCAATAAATGGCTTATCGTTGAAGCGCTTGAAGCACATTCTACTCCTGAAAAGCAGCGGCTTCTCGACAAAATTGCCGTTATAGAAACCTGTCCCGAAGGAAAAAGCGCGATGCAGCGCTATCGCAAGCTGCACAGAGAATATCCTCAGCGAGAATTCTACTTTGTCCATACAAGTCGAAAAGAGCTTGATATCCGCGAGTATGATTGGCTGGGAGTGCGAACGGGGTCGTGGGCTTGATCGCGGTTTATCGTTGAAATGATCCACTCATTTTGTATAACTCCTTCGGAGTAATGGCCTGACTGTTCTCCTTCTTCCCAGGGCGCTGCCCTGGGCTATGTTCTGAGACGCCTTCGGCGTAAAATACCGCAAAGCGGTTTGAGAACTCAGCCCAGGGCAGCGCCCTGGGTTTGAAAATTTTCAATTCATCGTTACTCCAAAGGAGTTAAACAAAAGACACTTGAGCAATATCAATAAAAAATTAAAGTTTCGAGGAGAAAACCATGACTCGCAAAATGCTGTTCACATTCTTTGCGACGGCGCTGATCTCTCTAAATCTCTCAGCGCAAACCAAGCCTGAATTGACCGTCAAAAAAATCATGCAAGGCCCGAAATATGTCGGCAATCTGCCGGGGCAGCCGTGGTGGTCGGAAGACGGCAAGACGATTTATTTCAACTGGAATCCGGAAAATGCCGACTCGGACTCGCTCTATCGCGTCGATCCCAAGGCCGGAACGCCGGAAAAAGTTTCGCTGGCCGATCAGAAAAACATGCCGTCGCGCTTTGGCGTTTACACCCGCGATTACCGGCGCAAAGTCTACACCCAAAATGGCGATATTTTTCTCTACGACGTACGACGCGGCGAATTGAAGCAATTAACCAAAACCTCAAGCCGTGAATCCAACGTCACATTCACGCAAGATGAGTCCGGCCTGATTTTTCGCAACGGCAACAGCTTGTTTCAATGGGACTTGGCCTCCGGCGCGATCACTGAAGTCATCGAATTCAAATCCGGCAAAAAACCGCCGGAAAAGCCCGGCAAAAAATCCGACATCGAAGAATTTCTCAAACATGAAGAACTCCAACTCATCAGTATTTTAAAAGAGCGCAAAGATAAGCGCGACACAAGCAGTGAAGCGCGCAAAGCGTTGGAAGACAACGTCCCCGTCGCCTACATTGGCAAAGACCGCGTGCAAAATATCCAGCTCTCGCCCGACGGGCGCTACGTCAGCGTGAGCCTGCGCGAGCAACAACAAAACCTGCGCACGATTGTGCCAAACTACGTCGATGAGAGCGGCTATACCAAGGACTTGAACGCCCGCCCGAAGGTCGGTTCGCCGCAGGCCGGCTCGAAATTCGGCTTTTATGATCTTGAGAAAGATACGCTGGTTTTCGTCAAAACTGACAATTTGCCGGAAATCTCGGCGATGCGCGAATTCACCACCGCGCCTTCGAAAAAAGATAACAAAAAGAAAGCGGAAAACGGCAAAGCCAAGCCGCGCGATGCGAGCGTTTTTGGCCCCTATTGGAGCTCCGACGGCGCGAATTGTTATTTTGAAATCCGCACGCTCGATCACAAAGACCGCTGGCTGGCGTTCGCCGATTTTGAAACTGGAGAGTTGACCGCGTTCGAGCGTCAGTACGATGAAGCCTGGATCGGCGGGCCGAACATTTCGAGCTGGGGCTTTGCCGGGCAATCGGGCTGGCTGCCGGATAACCAGACCATCTGGTTTTGCAGCGAAGAGACCGGCTACAGCCATCTCTACGCTTACAACGTCGAGACCAAGGAAAAAACGGCGCTCACTTCCGGTGATTTTGAAATTTACAATCCAACGATTTCGCGCGACAAAAAATCCTGGCATTTCGGAGCCAATAACGTCCATCCCGGCGAGCGGCATTTTTATCGCATGCCCCTCAACGGCGGCGACTGGACGAAGCTTACTTCTCTTCCTGGCAGCAATTCCGTCGCGCTCTCCCCGGACGGCAAAAAAATGGCGATTCGCTATTCATACATCAACAAGCCGTGGGAAATTTACGTGCAAGACGCCAAGTCCGGCGCGCAGCCAAAACAGTTGACCGAATCGACCACGGAAGATTGGCGCAAATACCCGTGGCGCACCCCGGAAATCGTGCGCTTCGACGCGGAAGACGGCGCCAAGCCCTACGCTCGGCTCTATCGCCCGGAGAACCCGAACGGCGCGGGAGTCGTTTTTGTGCATGGCGCGGGCTATTTGCAAAATGCCCACAAGTGGTGGTCGAGCTATTATCGCGAGTTTATGTTTCATAACTTGCTCGCTGACAAGGGCTACACAGTTTTGGACATCGATTACCGCGCCAGCGCCGGGTATGGCCGCGATTGGCGCACCGGTATTTATCGCTTCATGGGCGGCAAGGATTTGGACGATCAGGTGGACGGCGCGAAATACTTGGTGGAGAAGCTGGGCGTGGACAAGGATCGCATCGGCATTTACGGCGGCTCTTACGGCGGCTTTATCACGCTCATGGCCATGTTCACCAAGCCGGGCGTTTTCAAATCGGGCGCGGCGCTCCGTTCCGTGACCGATTGGGCGCACTACAACCATCCCTACACTTCCAACATTCTCAACATCCCGCAAGCCGACACGCTGGCCTATCGCAAAAGCAGCCCGATTTACCACGCCGAGGGCTTGGAAGGACATCTTCTCATTTTGCACGGCATGATCGACCGCAACGTACATTTTCAGGACGTGGTGCGCTTGGCGCAGCGCTTGATTGAGTTGGAAAAGGAAAATTGGGAGTTCGCCGTCTATCCGCTGGAAGGCCACGGCTTCGTCGAGCCAAGCTCGTGGACGGACGAGTATCGCAGGATTCTCAAGCTTTTTGAAGACACGCTTCAAGAATAGCGAGATGCAGTTTTTTTTAAACTGAGCGCGAATCTCTTCAAGAATCTGATGAAAATGATAAGCGCTCCACAAGAGGCAGGTCTGGCTTGAAGTGATAGCTTGTCATTACTGAAGAAAAGCTTATCTTCTTTCAAGGAAGGGGCAAGTGGATGAAATCGGGAAGTCTTGTTTGAGTAATTATTTCAAGTCGAGCGAGGTTTAATTATGGAATCATCTCGAATTACAATCGTGCCCGGCGTTTGCGGCGGGAGACCGACAATTCGAGGGATGCGGATAACGGTCGCAAATGTTCTGGAGCTTTTGGCCGGCGGCATGTCTCACGACGAAATCCTCGCGGATTTCCCTTACCTTGAAAGAGAAGATATCCAGGCCTGTCTCAACTTCGCGGCGCAATTGGCGTCCTATCGTCAGGTTGATTCTAACGAAAAAATCGCTGCATGAAATTTTTGGTTGACGCTCAATTGCCGCCTGACTTATGCGACTGGCTTCATTCCCAATCGTACGAAGCGCGTCATGTTCTGGAACTTGATCACAATATTTCTTTGCCTGACAGCAGGATATGGGAGATTGCCAAGAATGAAGGTGAGATTATTTTATCCAAAGACAGAGATTTTTATGATCGAGCATTGATTTCAGAAGGACCGCCGCAGGTACTTCACCTCGCATTGGGGAATTGTTCCAATCGAAATTTGCTCGATCGTTTGAGCCGAGAATGGTCTGCCATTATCAAGATGCTAATGCATGGCGCGACATTAATATCGGTGACCAAAACCCAAATCTATATTTTTGATTAACGCCTGGAAATCGCTGAAAACTTTCACTGGTTTATCGAAATTCTTGCTGAAAACGACATAGAGCTTCCGGCTCGACAGGGTGAATAATTCAATGAGTTACGACTATTTTGCAACGACAGCGAAGGGACTGGAGACGGTTCTGGCGGAGGAAATCGCCGAATTGGGCCGGGCGGAGAAGATTGAGAAGCAGACGGGCGGCGTTGCTTTTTGCGGTTCGCGGGAGCTTGGGTATAAGGCCAACCTGTGGCTTCGTACCGCCGTGCGCGTCCTGCTGCGCGTCTCCAGGTTTCGGGCAAAATCGCCGGAAAAACTATACGAAAAAATTCGCGAGATCGATTGGTCGGCTTATTTGAGTTTGGACAAGACTTTCGCCGTGCAGGCCAACGCGCGCGATTCCGAGATGCGCCACTCGCAATACATCGCGCTGAAAACGAAGGACGCCATCGTCGACCAGTTTCGCGACAAATCCGGCGAGCGTCCCAGCGTTTCCCGCCAGGCGCCGGATCTGTTGGTTAATATTCACATCAAAAACAATCTTTGCACGGTTTCACTCGACATGTCCGGCGAGAGCTTGCACAAGCGCGGCTACCGTCTCGAAGGCGGCCAGGCGCCGATGCGCGAATGGCTCGCCGCCGGCATTTTGAAACTTGCCGGGTATAATGGTTCGACGCCGTTCACCGATCTCATGTGCGGCTCCGGCACCGTGCCGATTGAAGCGGCGATGGTTGCGCGTAAAATGCCGCCGGGGATTCTGCGCAAAAAATTCGGTTTCCAAAGCTGGCCGGATTTTGACGCGGCGGCTTGGGAAAAGATTGTGACCGACGCACGCGAAAAAATCCTGCCGCGCCCCCCCGCGCCGATTTTCGCTTCCGACACTTACCCGCGAATTCTGACCGTAGCTGGAGAAAACGCCAAGCGCGCGGGTGTTGAACGCAACATTCAGTTTACTCGCCAGGATTTTCGCAAAGCGCGGGCGCGCTCGGAAAACGGCGTGGTGTTTTGTAATCCGCCCTACGGCGAAAGAATCGGGGACATTGACGAATTGGTGGAAACGTACGAGCATCTCGGAGAAATTTACAAACGCAATTTTCAGGGGCACACGGGGCTGGTGTTCACCGGCAATCTCGACCTCGGCAAGCGTATTCGCCTCAAACCCAAACGACGGCATATCCTGTACAACGGGCCGATTGAAAGTCGATTGCTGGTTTTCGAACTTTATTGATCGATTTGCCCCCTGTAGCATAAAAAGCAAAGTCGGGACTGATTCTTCTGATACATCCCGCAAAACAAAATGAATGATACCGTCACGCTTACAAATGGAGAAAGAAAGTGAAAAAACGTTCTGCTGGATCATCAGTTCTATCGCTTGTCTCAATGTTAGTATTAGCATTTTTTCAGTATAGCTGTTCTAATCCCGCTGTTAGTCAAGAATCATCATTGAATTCAGAAGCACCTGAATTAACGCTGAATAGACAGACGCCGAATTTCCCTGTCGTCGGTGAAAGTTCCGCGGAATACCCAAGCGACGTCATTCCTTTTTTTGATAAATGGAATATTACCATGGGTGACGGTTCAAGAGTCAGAAGTTTGCTCGGATATGAGCATCAAGATTACTTTTATGACACAAACGAAGACGGTATCGATTGGGTCGTTTACAAGACGCCGAATTCCGGCGGCACAACGCCCAATTCATCGAATACACGATCAGAGTTGAGGCAGTTGGAAGAATGGACGCCTGAAAAGGGCGGTAAATTGACAGGTACGCTAAAAGTCATGCATGTATCAACGACGGCTGACGCCAGAGTCCCTGCTGCATTTTCAGTTGTCATCGGCCAAATTCATAGTGACGAAGGGCACGAAAACGAACCTCTGAAAATCTTCTACAAAAAATTCCCAGGTCACGCAAAAGGATCTGTTTTTTGGAATTATGAAATCAATACCGAGGGCAGTAATAGCGAGAGATGGGATTTTTCAACGGCTGTGTGGGGCTATGATTGGTCAGTTGTCGGCTCGGACGCAACGACATACCCCGAAGAGCCTGAGGACGGCATTGAATTGGGTGAAGAATTCAGTTATGAAGTCATGGTGTATGACGGCGTCATGACGCTTACATTTATGAGCGCAGGTCATGAGACCAAAACTTTCGAAAAAAGTCTGGTGACGTCGGAATACACGAATTATTCAGACATTCCGGAACAAGTGCTGACGGTATTCGCACCGACAGGTCAAGACGGTACGGAACGCGAAAACGCTTATTCGGGTGAACTGCAATATTTTAAACAGGGCTCCTACAATCAAACCAATGGAAAAAATCCGGAAGACAATATGGTTTGGAATACTGGCGCGGAAACGTACGGCGGAAATTTGGCGGATCAATATGCAAATGGAAGCTATGCGGAAGTGTGGTTTAGAGATGCGACGGTTAGCGCCGGCATAATCAGCTCTATCAGAAATTAATCAAAAAGATTATGTAGCAGCAGTTCTCTCTATTGAAAAACTCTCTACCTGGCACTTTTTTGTAAACTGCATTTTCGAGTCGTCGAAAAGCCCCGTTTTGTCGTTCTGGAGAAATCTTTGTTATCGCCCAGTACAAATCATGCCCAAAAGTTCAAGGATTGAATCAAAAAAGATGCCTCCAGCATGACAATTCCGGCCTCTTTCGCCAGCCTTGGAAGCCTATAGAAAAAGTGTCAGGTAGTGAATTGAAAAATGGTCGGGGATTCGGGCTATTTCCCGATACAGAAATTTCTCTATCTCTGTATCGGGAGACATCATCGGTTTTGAACTTACTAAATCAATCAACAACTCCGTTCTCGTCGTCGTCTTCGAAGGCTTCCAAGGATGCTTGAACGCCGTTTTCAATTGCTGATTTGTTGGCTTCATCGCGAGGATCCAACCACACTCCAGCATCGTCGACAAACCAAAGGCTCGTGTCAACCACGATGGAAATCTTGGTTCCAATCGCTGGCGCGCCAACTTCAAAAGTCGGCACCGTCAAGAGCGGCGTTAATTCAATTTCCATATCCCGGTCTATGTCGGTTGTGAATGTAAAGGGTTCTCCAATTCCCTTGATGTAGACGATCCCTTGAATCAGGACACTGGCGTTTGAAAACTCAGGACGGGCGTTTATCAATGGCTCTTCGTCAGGATTTCCAGGCTCAAGCTTGTCAATTGAAAGTTCAACTTCCTTGTACACGCCTGGCGGGATCGCAAAAGTATCGACGGCCACGGGGGCTTGCCGCAAATCCAGGTCAACTATTTGGGTATGCAGCGACGCGTAGTCCAAGGTTGAATCCACTCCGGCGCCCTCAAGTTTTACAGAGCCAAGCACAAAACTGGCGTTGGTGATTCGCACTGAATCAACGGTTCCTTGCTGCGGCTGAGATACGCTTCCAACTTTGGCAAACAAATTCAACTTGACGCCGCTCAGATTATCGACGGGAGCGAGCGCCGGTTTCTCGCAGCCTAAAAACAGAATGGCCATTAGCAGATGAATGCAAAAAACAAAACCAAACCGATTCTTGATTCGCGTTGTCAGTAGATGAGCGTTTTCCATAATCAACTCCCGGTTGCATGTTCTTTTTTCAAAATTGATTTGGTACATGGAGATAATTTGGCAAGCATTATACCAGATTGAATTTCAGCGAGCTCGAACAATTGCTCCACATTGCTGATTGCAAAATTGTAAACGACCTTTCGTTTTTGAAGCCTGTTTCTGGCTTGATTTCGCTGCCGGGTTCATCTCCCGCCCGCCAATCCTCCCATCAAAATAATGGAAGCGCTGCCAGACGCCCGATCAAAATCGCTTTTCAGTTACGCGCCCGCCTCGTTATAATAACGGACGTTACGCGCGCAGCAAACGTAAGGAGTGCAAAGCTTGCTTTGCTTTTCAGCTTCGGCCAGCAGGGAACGGCGCATTCAAAACTTTGACGAAAAAGTTTAGGAAAAAGCGCAGCGGAATTGCAAGGCAAGCCTTGCACTCCATTTTCTATAGTGCTGCGTAACATCAGATAATAACCCAAACCCATCAGTAGCTTCAATATCTAAAATATTCATATTCAAAAGGAAAAGACAGTCGTCTTTGTATCGCCATGAAAAAAAGTGATGACCCCATCGTCGTCGAAGAGACTTTCGACAAGCCTGTTGAAACGGTCTGGAAAGCAATCACGGAAGTTGACCAAATGCGCCAATGGTATTTTGACAATATTCCGGACTTTAAGCCTGAACTCGGTTTTCAGACGCGCTTCAACGTTCATAATCAGGGTAGGGATTTCATGCATATTTGGAAGGTGCTGGAAGTTTCACCCCCAAAAATGATCAAGTACACCTGGAGATTTGAGGAATACGAAGGCGACGGCTTTGTCGTGTTCGAGCTCTTTGAACAAGGCAAGCAAACAAGGCTGAAATTGACTTGTGAAGTCCTGGAAGACTTTCCTGACGACATTCCCGAATTCAAAAGAGAAAGCGGCGTGGCCGGTTGGAAGTATTTCATCAACCAGAGCTTAAAAGCGTTTTTAGAATAGCGGAACGCGTTGTTAACGGGAGTCTCATCGCATCCGTGATGCGCATTTTTTTGAAAAAAGCGGGGAGCGAGAGAAGACGCAGCAGTCCTTTCAAATAATTCACCATTAATTGCCTAACATTTCATGGAGTATTTAAAATGGCTGCACAAACAACGCAAAAAAACACCGTAACTTTCGATCCCAATCTGATTTCGGTTATCACGAATAATCCAAATTTGACCGTCTCCGCCTCGCAATTCACCGCAATCGCTGCTGGAAGAATCACTCTCGTTCGCGGCTGCGTGGAATACCTGCGCTACGGCAACAACGATGACGATCTTGACTTGATTCGCGTCGGCGGACAGTATTTTGGCGAAGGCCAGATCAGCAACTTGAAGGACTTCAAGGAACGCCTGAGAGAAGCCGCACTTCAGTGTCACAAGGTCAGCTTTTGCTGGGATCGCGAGGAGCGCGTCATGTTCATGCTGAACATTATCCCTTGCTGCAAGTGCTGTGATGACAGACAGTAATTTCATTTAACCCCAGAACGAGAAAGGGGCGCAGCGCCGTACGCCCTTTTAACAAAAAAGCCGGTTTCGAGTCATTCGAAACCGGCTTTTGTTTTATCTGCAAGCTTCACGCGGCGATGATTCTTCACGCCACGCAGCGCTTTATCTGAAATCGATGCGCTAAACCTTGATCTTTTTTTCGATCAGTTCTGCGTCTTCCTTAAATGTTAACTCGTACTTAATTTTATTACCGCGCTCTACCACGTTAACCCTAACCTGGTAAAAAGCTCCTCCCTGTTCAATTTTCCTCTCAGCTTTTTGCAGCGAAAATTCCGAGAACTCCGAAGCGATCGCTTTCTTGATATTTTCCGGCACTTCATCGAGATTCAATTCTTCTTCAATATCATCCAGTTTACCGTCCGGTTCAATTTTGACTTCAAGCCGGCGCTCTTCATTCCACATGCTAAATCTATACTTCGTCTCTCCGCCCCGCCTAACAACAATCGATTGCAGGATTTCGCCCTCCGGGTAAAGCTCGCGCAGCGTGTGCAAGACAGGTTGAGGAATGTTCTCGCGCTTAACCTTTTTTTCTTTTTTGATGTCAAATTTGCTGCATTGTTGCAGCCCCAGGGCCATAAATGCGATGACGAAACAGAACAATAAGCGCTTCATTTCAATTCCTCGAAAAATCCATAAAAGATAATGATTCTTTACTCAGTATTACCGAAGAAGCGGCGCAAGTGAAGACGTCAAATCTATGTATCGGCATGCGCATGATTATTTTAAAGTAGTTTAAACAGACTTAACCGCGCTTAACCAGACTTTAACAACGCATTTATTTCCGTCTAACCTCTTCGGTCTATCTTTCCGCCATCATAATCGCCACGAGTCCAAATCGACCCAAGAACCAACGAAGAGGAAGAGAGATGGAAAGCACAAAAAAGAAAGCGGTATTTATTCTATCGGCGCTGTCCGTTTTGGCGACGCTAAATTTTGCCGCTGCTTCTGAAAAGGATTTGCGCAGCGCTATTTTCGGCACGGTCGTCGATGCGCAAAGCGGCGACGCCCTGCCTGGAGTAAACGTTATTATCGAAGGGACAACAATGGGGGCGGCCACTGACCTCGACGGTAACTATCGTATAAAAAACATTCCGACCGGAACCTACATCATCATTTCATCGATGATCGGTTATTCGCGCACGAGGGTGGAAAATGTGGCGTTGAGTACGGACAAGCCCTTGAAGCTTGATTTTTCGCTTAACGTAGAAGCGCTGCAGGGCGAAGAAGTCGTGCTCGAAGTTGAAGCGCTGAGAAATTCGGAAGTCACGCTCTTAAAGGATCGGCAAAAAGCTTCGGCGGTCAGCGACGCCATCAGCGCCGAGACGATGTCGAAATCCGGCGCAGGAGACGCAGCCGCGGCGATGGGACGCGTAACCGGCGCAAGCGTCGTCGACGGTAAATATGTTTACATGCGCGGGCTTGGCGAACGCTACGGCACGACGAACCTGAACGGCGCGGAAGTTCCCAGCCCCGATCCTGACAAAAAAGCGGTGCAAATGGACTTGTTTCCTTCCAATTTGCTCGACAACATCGTCACCGTTAAAACCGCCACGCCAGACAAGCCAGGCAACTTCGCCGGCGGTTACGTTGACATCGGCACCAAGTCTTTCCCTGATTATTTCTCGATGTCTTTTTCGACCTCAACGTCTTACAATTCCAATACTTCTCTCCAGGACGGCTTTTTAACCACCCCGGACGGCGCACGTGAAGTTCCTGCACTCGTCGCTGATCCAGATTACAAAATTCCTGATCTGGGCAGCGCCTTTACTAACGCGGAAATGGCCACTGAGCTTGATAGAGCGACGAAGGCTTTCAATTCGGTCATGTCCCCGACGCTCAAGCAGGCTCCGGTCAATCAAGGCTATTCGTTCTCTATCGCCAACCAGTATGAATTGTTTGGTAGGCCGGTCGGTTTTATCAGCAGCGTGAGCTACAACAACAATCACTCGGCTTATAACAGCGGCGTTTCGGCGCGCTATAATTTGACCGGCAACGTTGAGCAAACAAAGAAACTGAACAACGATTTCCTGCTGGATGATCAATCCGGCTCGAACGAGTTGAATTGGGGCGGCCTGGCGAATCTGGCCTTCAAGCCCGGCGACAACCATGAACTCAGCGTGAATTTCATGATGAATCACGGTGAAGAGTCTAGTTCACGTTTCATGTTCGGCAGCTTCCCGCGTGATTTGACGGGAAACGCGACTTACGAGACGCGCGTTCTTCGCTATGTTGAAAGAGATTTGAAAACGTTGCAATTTCGCGGCGAACATCTTCTTCAGGCCGCAGGGAACACGCAAATTGACTGGAAAGTTTCCATCGCCGACTCCAGGCAAGACGAGCCTGATCTGCGCTTCTTCACGGACAATTACACGATTCAGGAGCGCAACGGCCGCATCGATACAAACTACACGATTCAACGCTCGATCTATCCCGCGCCGACGCGCTATTTCCGCGAGTTAACCGAAGACAACATCGACGCGAAGATCGATCTCACCAAGCCCTTCAAGCAGTGGGGCGGCTATCCGGCAAAACTCAAGGTTGGCGGCGCTTACTTGACCAAAGATCGCGCATTCATTGAGCGACGCTTCGAAATTCGCCAGGACGCCGCGAGATATGACGGCGACGCACTCGGCTTCTTTCAACCCGAAAATATGGGCATCAATGAAGATCGCAGCACGGAGCGTTTTTTCAGATTTAACAACTATGTCATCGACGCCACGCAGCTTTCCAGCAACTACACTGGCGAGCAATCAGTCGCGGCGGGTTATCTCATGCTTGATCTGCCGATCACACAGCGTTTGCGCATGATCGGCGGCGCGCGACTGGAAACGACAAGCTTTGACGTCGTCAGCCAGGACTCTACCAAAGAGCGCGGCGAGCTTTCCGAGAAGGATATTCTGCCCTCAGCGAATTTTGTCTACAACCTCAACAATGACATGAACTTGCGCCTCGCCTACGGCAGGACGCTGGCGCGCCCGACTTTCCGCGAACTGGCGCCCTACGCTTCCTTCGAGTTTGTCAATGACTTCATCTTCGTCGGCAATCCGAATTTGCAGCGCACCTTGATCGATAACTTTGACCTGCGCTGGGAAACGTTCAGCGGCGTCGGCGAAATTTACGCGATCAGCGCTTACTACAAGCGTTTTCAAAATCCGATTGAGCGCGTCATCAACCCGATTGCGGCCAACCCGGAAGTGCAGTATCGCAACATCGATTTTGCGACCGTCTACGGCGCGGAATTCGAGTTGCGCAAGAATCTGGAGTTTCTCGGCGGCAAGTTCAGAAACTTCCAGGCGGGCGGCAATCTGTCGCTGGTGCATTCAAAAGTAAACATCGCTTCGGACGAGTTGGAAGCCATTCGCGCCGTCGATCCTGAAGCGCCTGCGTCACGACCGTTAGCCGGGCAATCGGACTATGTTTTCAATGCGAATTTGTCCTATGACAATCTTGAGTCAAGCACCAGCATTGGCGTCTACTACAACTTGTTCGGCGACCGGCTCTCGGAAGTCAGCACAGGCGGTACGCCCGACGTTTACGAACGCGCGCGCGGCCTGCTCGATTTCGTCGCCTCGCAAAAAGTATGGCGCGGGCTGAGCCTGAAATTCTCGGCCAAGAACCTGCTGAACAGCTCAGTGAAAAAGTCGCATCTGTTCTTTGCGGAAGAATACATCGTCAGCCAGTACTTTCGTGGTCGCACGTTCTCGTTCAGCACGACGTATAGTATTGACTAAGTACATTATTTTATAACGACTATGACGTATGGACGGCTTCCTGTTTAACTCCTTCGGAGTAAAAATAAATTGAACGTTTCCAACCCAGGGCAACGCCCTGGGGTTGAAAAGTCTGAGCTGTCTTCCCTTACTCCGAAGGAGTTAAACAAAAGCCGTCCGATATGTCGTTATATTAGTGAATTGAAGCACAAAGCCTGAAGAATGTCATTAAAAAGAAAGTCATTTGCTTCGCGTCATTTGGTCATTCAGGTTCACAAAATGACCAATGACGCGAAGCAAATGACGACAAATGACAATACTGTGACTCAAGCTCACACGGTGAAAATGAGCAAATCATTTAACCGTCGATCTTTAGCCGGATCAAAAAAGAATCTCATCGTTGGGTTGATTATGGTACGGGTAAAACGGGGCTGCATTCCAGCAGTCCCGTCGATCCCGGTGATCGCCAAATTGGAGTTATGGATTATTGGAAGATTAAAGTCTTCAAAGAAAATCTGAAAAGCTCTGCTAACCCATGAATTCATTATTCCCCAAAACCAATTCTCCATTCACTCATGACTCCAAAACTCAATTTCCCACTATTCCAACAATCCATTATTCCACAAATCCATTACTCCAATATTCTGTTATTCCATGAATCCATCGTTCACACATCCATCATTCCAAAATTCCATTAATCCGGAAATCCAAAAGTTTTCCTAAGGAGGAAAAGCATGTCTCGTTTTTTTAAGTTGCTACTCATCAGTGCATTCTTGTGTTCGCCGCTTACGCTGGCGGCGCAAACGGTCGTCAACGTCACCGACGCCGACATTTCAGCCGGACAGGTCGTACAGTGGACTTCCGACAACACCTACGTTTTGAACGGTTTCGTTTTCGTCGATGACGGCGCCGAGCTCTGGATCGAGCCTGGCACGGTGATCAAAGGCAAGCCGGGCCAAGGCGAGCAAGCCAGCGCGCTTATCGTCGCGCGCGGCGGTAAAATCTACGCCGAAGGCACGCCGACCCAGCCGATTATTTTTACGGCGGAAGCGGATGACGTGACGCTTTCCGATGATCTTCCGCTCGACGCAAGCGGTCTCTGGGGCGGAATCATCGTGCTTGGCAAAGCCACGCTGAACTCTTCCCCTGGCGAAACCGCCATCGAAGGCATCCCGACGACTGAGCCGCGCGGCATTTACGGCGGTAATGACGATGCAGACAATTCCGGCGTCATCCGCTACGTTTCGATCCGCTACGGCGGTACCGACATTGGCGCAGGCAACGAAATCAACGGCCTGACCCTTGGCGGCGTCGGCAGCGGCACCACCGTCGAATACGTCGAAGTTTTCGGTAACGAGGACGACGGTTTTGAATGGTTCGGCGGCACGGTCAACACCCGTTACCTCGTCAGCGCTTTCAACGGCGACGACGCTTTTGACTACGACGAAGGCTGGCGCGGCAAAAACCAGTTCTGGTTTGTCATCCAGCGCGCCGACAAGGGCAATCGCGCTGGCGAACACGACGGCGGCACCGATCCTGAAGACGGTACGCCCTACGCCACGCCGTACATTCTCAACGCCACGTACATCGGTTCCGGCGCATCTTCTTCGAACGCTAGCAACGATCTCGTTTTCACGCTACGCGACAATGCGGGCGGACATTACATAAACAGCGTTTTTACCGATTTTCAAAATAACGGCGTGAAAGTTGAAGATCTCGAAACCGGCGAAGACAGCCGCGCGCGTCTCGAAGCCGGACAGCTTTCGCTTAAAAACAACCTTTGGTGGGGCTTTGGCGCAGGGAACGACATTACGAATATTGCAACGCAAGACTTTGTGCAAACTCACCTCGCCGCCAATAACAACACCATCGCCGATCCCATGCTGCAAGGCATTGCGCGCATCGACGGCGGTTCGATTGTCGGCGACGCCGGTGGTCTCGATCCGCGTCCCGGTGCAGGCAGTCCGGCGCTTTCAGGTGCGGCTGACGTTCCCGACGATCCGTTTTTTGAACAAACCGACTTTCTCGGCGCTTTTGGCCCCGGCGATCTCTGGATCGCGGGCTGGACGTTCATTTCTGAAGCCGGCGTGGTTAAGCAAACCGGTCAGGAAGTCGTCAACGTCACCGACGCGAATATCGCGGCCGGGCAGACGGTTCAATGGACGAACGATAAAATTTATATCCTGGACGGTCTTGTTTTTGTGGATGACGGCGCCGAGCTTTGGATTGAGCCGGGCACGGTTATCAAAGGCAAGCCGGGCCAGGGCGAGCAAGCCAGCGCGCTCGTTGTTGCTCGCGGCGGAAAAATCTACGCGATGGGCACGCCCACGCATCCGATAATTTTCACGGCGGAAGCCGATGACGCCAACGACCCGAACGATCTGCCGCTGGACGTGAGCGGCCTCTGGGGCGGGGTCATCATTCTCGGCAAAGCCACCCTCAACTCTTCGCCGGGCGAGACGGCCATCGAAGGCATCCCGACCACCGAACCGCGCGGCATTTACGGCGGAAATGACGATGAAGACAACTCCGGCGTTTTCCGCTACGTTTCGATCCGCTACGGCGGCACGGACATTGGCGCAGGCAACGAAATTAACGGCCTGACCCTCGGCGGCGTCGGCAGCGGCACAACGATTGAATTCGTCGAAGTTTTCGGCAACGAAGACGACGGCTTTGAATTCTTCGGCGGCACGGTCGGCACGCGCTACCTCGTCAGCGCCTTCAACGGCGACGACGCTTTCGACTATGACGAAGGCTGGCGCGGCAAAAACCAGTTTTGGTTTGTCATCCAGCGCGATGACAAAGGCAACCGCGCGGGCGAACACGACGGCGGCACCGATCCTGAAGACGGCGCGCCCTACGCCACGCCGTACATTCTCAACGCCACCTACGTCGGTTCCGGCGCTTCATCATCCAATGCCAGCAACGATCTGGTTTTCACCTTTCGCGACAACGCAGGCGGGCACTACATGAACAGCGTTTTCACCGATTTTCAGGCCAACGGCGTGAAGGTTGAAGATTTGGAAAGCGGTGAAGACAGTCGCGCGCGTCTGGAAGCGGGCGAGCTTTCCTTGAGTAACAATCTGTGGTTCGGTTTCGGCGCAGGCAATGATCTCGCCAACATCGCCACGCAGGATTTTGTACAAGCGCACCTTACCGCAAACAGCAACACCATCGCCGATCCGCAACTGCGCGGTATTGGACGATTGGCTGAAAGCGGCCAGCGCGTCCTCGATCCTCGCCCCGGCGACGGCAGCCCGGCCTGGTTCGGCGCAGGCGACGCTCCGGAAGGCTTCAAGTCCACTGATTACGTCGGCGCTTTTGGCGGCGTGAACTGGGCTTCCGACTGGACGTTTATCTCTGAAGCAGGCGTCCTCAGCGCTCGCGGCGGCGGCAACCCGAAAGCTTCGGATGCGGGCATGAGCACGGGCGTTCTGGAGCAGCAAACCGGCACGACGATTCCGGCTGATTTTACGCTCCAGCAGAACTATCCCAACCCGTTCAACCCGAGCACCAACATTAGCTACGCTTTGCCGCGAGCGGGACATGTCAAGCTTACGGTTTACAACCAGCTCGGCCAGCAAGTCGCCACGCTGATTGACGGCGTGCGTCAGGCGGGTTCCTACACCGTGACCTGGAAAGCTTCCGGCTTCGCCACAGGTCTCTACTTCTACCGCCTTGAAACCGCCGGTCAAGCTGTGACCAAGCGCATGCTGCTGGTGAAGTAATCGAATATCTCGCACCGCACGCACGCTAATGCAAAGCGTGCGGCGCGTTATTCTATATAAATTAAAGCCCCGTTCAACGCAGTTTGGACAGGGCTTTTTGCATTTTAAGGAGTGCAAGGCTTGCCTTGCCTTTCCGTTGCAGGCTTTGTTTGGGGCTTGCTCTTTTGGAAAGGATTTGCCGGAAAATTCTACATTTGGATATTTGAGCGCTTGAGAGGCAAAGCAAGCTTTGCACTCCTTTGGACGGAGGAGTGCAAGGCTTGCCTTGCTTTTTGGTGCAGGCTTTGTTTGGGGTTTGCTCTTTTGGAAAGGATTTGCCGGAAAATTCTACATTTGGATATTTGAGCGCT
>CAXHAT010000143.1:0-20884 GCA_964014485.1 uncultured Deferribacteres bacterium | reverse complement strand
TTGTAAATGGAAAGCCCGACCCCGCCGAACTCGCGACCAAAAATCGAAGAAATAAAAATGACCGAGCCGGAATTGTTACGGCGCATCAGCGGAATAGCCAACCTGGTCACTTGGGCGTGCGATTTGAAATTGAGCTCAAGCAGGGCGTCCCAGTCGTCGTCCGTCGTTTCAACAAACGGTTTGCGGCGATTGCCTCCGGCGTTGTTGACCAAGACGTCCAAGCGGCGAAATTCGTTTTGGACGTCCGAAATGAGGCGTGAGCGATCCGCTTCAACCGTAATGTCAGCTTCGACGGCGAGAATTTTCACATTGTGTCGCGCCAATTCGCCCGCCGTCTTTTGCAGAGGTTCCAGGTTACGCGCGCAAATCACGAGATTGCATCCTTCCTTGGCCAAACCTTCGGCGATTCCTTTCCCTATTCCTCTACTGGCTCCAGTTATCAGCGCGACTTTTCCCTGCAGTCCTAAATCCATTTTCAATACCTCTTCAAAAGAAAATGCGAATGATTTATGTTTTTGTTCGATTGAATCGCAAAGCAAGCTTTGCATTCCTGCAGCTGCAGGCGGGCGGGAACCTATTAAAGCCGTGCGGGAAAATCAAGTGAGTCGGCGTGAAAAAGAAAACGCCCGGGAAAGGAGCCGAGCGTTAAGTTGAGATAAATATTTTGAAGAGCCCCAGCGGGCGGGAACGATCCGCCAGCCAACCTTATTCATGGCTTGCCGTCACACTGAGGTATATTCTTGTAGTATAAAAATTTCAGAAATGTTCCCTGAATAAATCAAATGACCGGTGGTGTTTGGCATTCAATTTGGGGTTGTCTGGCTTTGCCATATTCCAGATAAATGAAGGCGTTCGCGCTTGTTCAATGCCGAGAAGGCTTGCGTTTCCTGTAACTGCGCGTTACCTTTTTGAAAACTTAATTTTAAGGCAAATTATGGGTCAAGAATCTACGCCGTTTTATGAAAGTGAAGGCGGACTCTGTTTCGAATGCCAGCCAAACTGCGCCAAATGTTGCAAAATCTCCGGTCGCGTAGAAATCGCGGACGGCGACGTTGTACGCATGGCTGAAGCGCTCAACATGTCTGAAACGGAATTTCGGAAACGGTTTGTAAAAGTTGAAAACGGCGAGCTTTTGCTGGAAGAGAAAAAGGGCGGGCCGTGCGTCATGTTGGGGGAAAACGACCAGTGCATGGTTTATGACGTTCGCCCGACGCAATGCCGGACGTACCCGTTTTGGGACGAAATTCTCGCGAACGATTTTACCTGGCTGCTGGAAAAAGACTTCTGCCCCGGAATTGACCAGGGCGGCAAGTTTTCACCGCCGGAAATTGAGCAAATTCGCCTCGGCGGCGGCGACGCGAGCGGCTACGAAGCATGACGTGTATGAAATTTCAAAGACAAAAGAGTCAACTCAATGGCGAACAAAGCCGCAGCAATTATAAACCCTTTTGCCGGTAAAGGAAAAGCGCGAAAAATCTGGCCCAAATATCGTTCGACCCTCGCAAAAAACGGGATTGAAATTTCAGAAGTTTTTTCCGAGAAACCTGGGCACGCCGCCGATTTGACACGCCAGACGATTCAAAGGGGGACTCAAATTGTCATCGCCGTCGGCGGCGACGGGACGGTCAATGAAGTCGTCAACGGATTTGGCAATGAAAAAGGCGTTTTTGCGCGCACTGCGTCGCTTGCCGTCGTTGCAGCGGGAACGGGGCAAGATTTGGCGCGCACGCTGAAAGTTCCGAACCGGCCCGAAGACTTGGCCGAAAGCATCATCAAGATGCGCCTGCAAAATATCGATGTTGGAAAACTGTCGTACCGCCGGTTTGACAATTCAGAAACCGAGAATTATTTCGTCAATATTTCCGACTTCGGATTCGGCGGTTTAATCGCGAAGAATATTAACGGCTTTCCGCGCTATCTCGGCAACTTTCTCGCTTATATTTCCGGATTGGTCGTCACGCTTTTTACGCACAAAAACCCAAAGGTCGTTTTTCAAATCGATGACGGCGAGGAAGTCGACGGCAGGCATCTGGCGGTTTTGGCGGCGAATGGGCAATACTTTGGCGGCGGCATGTGGGTCGCGCCCGAAGCGAAGTTGGACGACGGTTTGTTTGAATTTGCACTGGTTGGAAATGTCGGAAAACTGGACGTTCTGCGTAATTTGCCCAAGCTCTACAACGGCAAGCTTTTCCAACACCCAAAAGTCGTTTATTTGAAAGGAAAAAAGCTGGTTGCGCGGTCTGACGAAGAAGTCTTGATCGACATGGACGGCGAGGCCCCCGGCAAACTTCCCGCGCGTTTCGAAATCATCCCCAATGCCGTTCGCGTTCACGTGTAATCCAATCCCCGCTCTCACAAAAAGACGTTAATCTCTACCCCGCAGTCGTCGCATGGCTTCATTGATGTCGATGTCCGAAGTGACGAAATCGGTCAATTGTTCATAGCCTTCTCGCGAAGTGCATTTAATTAATTTGACGGATCGATGCCCTTGCCTTTGCGCTCCGTTGAAAGTGACTTTCACCCCCAAAGCCTCTTTGTTTTTCACCGTTTCCAGTGCATCAACAAAGCGCTCTTGCGTCAATTCTTCCCCGCATTGTTCGATGGCGTCAACGATAATGTTCGTGAACACAAATCCGGCCATGAACATCGAATCCCAGCGCTCCTCGGGCATGAATTTGTCGCGGGCGGTGCGGTATTTTTGAACGCGCGGATGCTTCGAGTCGGGCAATTCGTAGTACGTCGCGAAAATAACGTCCTCCCAGCGTCCGGAGGTAATTTCGTGCATTAGCGGCATATTGCTCAAGGGAACCGAGGCCAGCCAGGTCGGCGAGAAACCGATTTTAGCCGATTCGCTTAACAAAATGGCGGCGTGTTTATTGATGACGTACAACAAGACGGCCTCCGCCCCGGCGTCTTTCAATTTAAGTGCGTGCGAGCTTAAATCGCTGTCCATCACTTCGACGGATACAGCCTCGACAAGCTCCGCGCCATGTTGCTCAAGCTCCAATTGCGCGCCGACAAGTCCGGTCTTGCCAAAATCGTCGTTTTGGTAAATAATGCCGACCTTTGTTTTGCCAAGCGTCTCTACGGCGTGTTGCGTCAAAATCGCGGCCTCGTCACAGTAGGGAGGCACGCCGGAAAAGACGTAGCGATTTGGAGGAAATGCAAACATTGGCGAGCCGGACGAAGGGAAAAGAAACGGCGTTTTTTGCTCGATCAAGTAATCTTTGACCGCCATGCCGCAGGCCGTGCCAACTCCGCCCATGACCATGAAAACCCCGTCGCGCTCTACCATTTCCTTGACGACGGCTTTTGTCCGCGCAGGTTGGTAGCCGTCATCGCGGAGGATGACGCGCACTTTGCGCCCGGCGATTCCCCCGTCTTCGTTGACCATTTTGAAGGCGCATTCAACGCCGCGAACAACGGCTCCGTACGGCGCTGCGGGTCCTGTCTGCGGACCATAGGCTCCAATCACGATTTCCGTTTCCGAAACCCCGCGAACCGCAGACTGCTCAGGCTCGGAGCAAGCGAAAGTCAAAGCGACGGTTAGGGAAATTAACGAAAAAAAACTGCTTCGACTTTGCTCAAATTTAGTGCGAATGTCATTCTGGAAGAATCCATTTTGACTGCGTCTACAAAAGGCGCGATTTTTTGCAGAATTCCGATGCGAGGGCTTCTGGTTCATCCGCCAATCTTTCCCTCCGTGCAGTGCAAAATTTTTCAAAATCGCGCTCTCTGTCTATTCTCCTCAGCTCGTAGAGACGCGATGCATCGCGTCTCTACGCACGAACTAATTTTTACCGGAATCCATGTAATCCAGCGCCAAATGCGTCAACGCTTTCACGCCCAGAACCAATCCGCTCTCGTCGATAAAAAAATCCGGCGTGTGGTGCGGCGCCGCTTCCGACGGGTCTTTGCCTTTGGGCATCCCGCCGAGGAAAAAGTACAACCCCGGCACTTTTTGCTGAAAAAATGAAAAATCCTCAGCGCCGGTGATCGCCTTGATCAACTTCACGTTCTCGTCTCCCGCGACCGCTTGCAATGTTGGCAGCATTTGCGCCGTGAGCTTAGGATCGTTATAAGTCACCGGGTAGCCCTTGCCAATGTTGACTTCAACCGTAGCGCCGGCGCTCTCGGCGATCTTTTCAGCAGTGAGTTTGATCTTTTCATGAATAATGTCCTGCATTTCCGTATCCAGCGTGCGGATCGTGCCGATCATTTCAGCCTCTTCAGGAATGATATTGCCGCGCACGCCGCTGTGAATCGCGCCAACCGAAATCACCGCCGCTTCTTGCGTCAGCGCGGTCTGGCGACTGATCACCGTTTGCAAGCCCATGATTATTTGCGCCGAGACTGTGATCGGATCGACCCCTGTCCAGGGCGTTGAGCCGTGCGTCTGTTTGCCAAGGACTTTGATGCGAAATCCGTCCGAAGCCGCCATAATGCCCTCTGGACGGTAAGTGATCGTACCCGCCTCGGTTTGCGCCGAAATGTGCAAACCGAAGACAACATCGACCGCAGGATTTGCCAAAACGCCTTCTTTTACCATCAAACGCGCGCCGCCTTCCTCGCCTGCCGGTGCGCCTTCTTCCGCTGGTTGAAAAATGAATTTAACCGTGCCGCGCAACTGCGCCTTCATGCCGGAGAGCACCTCCGCCACACCCATTAAAATGGCGATGTGCGTGTCGTGACCGCAAGCGTGCATCACGCCGACGTCAAAGCCGTTGTACTCCGTCCGAACTTCAGATTTGAACGGCACGTCCGTACGCTCCGTAACGGGCAAGGCGTCCATGTCCGCGCGCAACCCCACGACGGGGCCGGATTTGCCGCCTTTTAAAACGCCGACAACGCCGGTGTGCGCCACGCCGGTTTGCACCTTAATGCCGAGAGCGCGCAAGTGTTCCGCAACCTTTTCCGCCGTCTTGAATTCGCGGTTCGAAAGCTCCGGATATTGGTGGAAATGCCGCCGCCATTCGATGACTTTTGCTTCAATGCCGTCCGCCGCTTTGTCGGCTTGCGTTTTCAGTTTTCCGTTCCATGAAAACGCCGAACTTGCCGTTGCGGCGATTAGGAAAAGTACTGTGATTTGCTTCATAAATGAGGCTCCAATAAATTTCTATGCATCAGGTAGAGACGCGATGCATCGCGTCTCTACAAGTTCTATTTTTTTTGAAAAACTATGCTCATACACGTCAAACCCGCCTCGGCCTTCATGAATTCGGAGATGTTGGTTCGCTCAACGGAAATTCCCAATTTTTCCGCTTCTTCGATGGCGCGAACGTGCCCTTCGTGCATAATGACCTTGTCGTTCACCCGCAGCGCGTTGCCGGCCCACGGCTCGTCCGGAGCGGCGGCGATAACGCGAAAGTCTTTAAACGCCGACATGTCGACCCAGCCCGTGTTGCCGATCAGCGTCTCGTCATTGAGGACGGTAATGCCGGTTTTTAAATGGAGACATCCCGGCGTCGCAACACCGGTCACAGTGTAGCCATACGGCGCTAATTTATCACGCAATGCGTCAACGCCTGCTTGATTTGTACGCGTGCTTAAACCGACAAAGACTTTTTTTCCAACGCGCATCACGTCGCCGCCCTCAATCGTTGCCGGCGCTTCAATTCGGACGACCTCCCGGTATTGCGCCAGATAGTCAGCCATTGTATCCACTTCCGCCCGGCGCGACTCGGCGCCCATGTGGGTGATGACCGCTATTTCGTCGACGACAACGGCGTTATCTTCCACAAAAATGCTGTCCGGATGGTCGGTGTTTTCCTCCAGGTTGAAAACTTCCGCTCCGCAGCGCCGCAAAGTTTCGCTGTAAGCGCCGTGCTGCTTTAAGGCGTTGGGATAATCAATTTCTTCACGCTCCATGTAAGTCAATTCGCATTCATTAATATGAGGCGAAACCGTGTGCGTAACAGCAATCGTTTTCATGCTTCCTGCTCCCTATCCCTGATTGAAATAAAATATCGATTATTTTGGACAATTCATTCTTCGACAAGATTTACAGGATCGATCGGATAACGGTAAGTGTAACTTATGCCGAAGCACTCGAAACGCATAATTTTGACGTACTCCTAATCCTAACGGCGTATATGCTTCAAAATCTGAAACGCGCGCCCAGCTTTTCGGCGTCAAGTTGACCCAAATGTTAGCCTTCGGAAACTGCGACAAAAAGTCGTCTCAAACCCCCCCCTTGCATCGACCGAAGAACTCTGAAGATAATTGACCACATTCAAGAATATAATGCACTACTCCGAAAGTTGAATAAAGAAATCCTTGGCATCTCGGATTTCATCGAAAAGAGCCAATCGATTTTTGATAAGGATGTCTTTTGGTACCGCATCAAATTCGGGGTCTAAAAGTTTCTGAGCCAAATATTCGATATTGTCTTCTTCCAGCATTGTTTCCAAGTCTTCTAAATGTGCCAACCATTTTCGCGCTAGCACCTTTGTGCGGGAATGTGAGGTAAACGGTGAAGCATTTTTGATTGTCACGTATATAGGGGCTGAGTGGACTGTACTCATCGGCTTAAAACTTCTAAAGTGCCATGGCCTCACGGACATACTTTGTTTTAGTTTGTTTCCATATCCTCGAAGGGTCAACCAAGAAGTCTCCTTCATGGGATGATTAATACTAAAGCTAATGTTGCCTTCCATATTCGTGCGAGGAAAACTTCCGACCACCTGACCATTTTCAATGAGTTCGATTCTCTGCAAATCATCCAATTGGTTGTCAAATATGACCTTCCCTTCTATACGTAGCGAATCAGGGCCTTCTAACATAACTTCTTCGCCAATATCATGGCCATTGACCCGGAATTCCAAAATAGGTCCAGTTGTGACAAAAGTTTTCCCACGTCGGACACCATCCAGCCAATTATTATAGGTGAAATCACCATCAACTTTCGTGTAAAAACGTTCATGCCCTGGCAGGTTACTGCCACAAGGATAATCTGTACCAGCTGTCGGAGTTACGCGAAATCCTAAATTGAGAACTTCATACCACGCTTCATAGTCACTTCGATTGAATTGTAAGACCTCTATGAAGTGCATTAAATTGTGGTGTAATACCAACGGCAGACCGGATTGACCACTGAACATACTTCCATAATGAGCGTAGCCGTTAATTGCCCCTTGCTTAGATGCTTCTTGCCAAAGCAATCGATAAATCAGATATTCCTCTGGAGAATGGAGAGCTGTCTTGGCGCCGAGCGTGATTGTGTGACCTAAAAAATGTGTCCTCGGATTTTCCTGACCTGCTGCCAGAATATATCCACCTTCCTGATAATAGCTTTCTTCACCATGAGAGTATTGTGGGGCAATATTGAAGTTTACAACTTTACCCATTTGGAGAAGGTTGCCAACATGGATGTCTTCTGCCTGCATCATTTTCATGATATAGGGATTAAGTTCTTTAGATGGCCTTGGAATATGCAAGTGATCATCTGCGCTGTACCATCCTTTCTCAGGCATGTTGACCCATCGGGATATTCTTATTTCGTGTTGAGTGGTTTTGCCGGCCTGAATATCCACCTTTTCGACATGTAGTTCATACTCAGGGCCCTTATACACTCTTATAGCCGCGGTACCCGATGGTAGGTAGATTGACGATTTACCGTTGCTATAAAACTGAGTTGATCGAGTGTATGGATTCCCGACTTCGCGGTGAAAGCTGGCTAGTGTGGTTTCAAGGTCATGAAGCCCAGCACCGTGATCGCTCATGTCACAATCTCCCCCCACGAGCAAAGCGTCCTCGGCGACGTAATACTCCCCATCAGATCCTTGAATTTCAACCCGAGCAGGTACTATCTGATTAGTTGTGCTATCAAGAACAGTGAGTTTAAGCGTTCCGGTTTGGGCAGCAAGCAATTGAAGATTGAAAAGTGAAATACTCACAAATATCAGAAGAGGCGGCACAGAAGAAATCTGCAGATAAGGCAGTCGGGTAATTTTCATTTTTAAGCTCCCATATTCCATTGGTCATCATTGATTGCTAACAGATTTTTATGCCGCATTAATCAGATGATACAATCAAGTCTTAATTCAAATCAATCTTGTTAATCATGTATATCCCGTCAAACAAAGATCTTTACGCAACAAGAAACGATCCTATCTTCAATCACGATTTCAAGGTCGTTTCAACTTTTATTTCCGAATGCAACGTTCGATGCACGGGGCAGCGATCCGCTATTTGCAAAAGTCTCTGGCGCTGCTGGTCGTCCAGCGGGCCGTGCAAGGTAATTTTGCGTTCGATTTTGTCGATTTTTCCCGTCTTGGTTTCACAGTCGCTGCAATCCTTTGCATGAATTTTTCGATGGTGCAATTCAACTTCGACGTCCTGTAAAGGCCATTTTTTATGCTCGGCGTACATCCGCAAAGTCATTGAGGTGCAAGCGCCAAGTCCGGCGACCAGCAAGTCGTAGGGCGTCGGGCCCAGGTCTGCGCCGCCTGCTGCAATCGGTTCGTCCGCAATGAGCGCGTGCCGATTCGCGCGGATTTCCGTGCGCCAATGTTCAGTTCCAGTGCGCACAAAAACGCCCTTGGGAACTTGCGGCTCCAAAGAATCCTGCGCTGGCGGAGCGTCCAAATACTTGGCGGCCCATGCCGCAATCATAGCCCCGACGTAGAATGAGTCGCTCGAATCGGACAGTAAATGGTCAGCGCGGTCAAGGGAGAGATAACTTTTAGGATGCTTGGCCGCTTTGAAAATTTGTGCCGCGTTTTCCACACCGACGGTTTCGTCAATCGGCGAGTGGCAAACCAGGAGCGCCCGGTCGAGCTTTCGAATCCGCTCAAAAACGCTTGTCATTTCAAGGTCGTCCAGAAATTGTTTTTTGATTTTAAAGGAACGCCCGGCAAGATTGACGACCGCTTCGCCCTTGGCGGCAATTTCCTCCAAACTGCTTTCTAAAAGCTGCGTCACATGTTGCGGGTCGTATGGAGCGCCGATGGTCGCCACGGCAACGGATGACGAAATTTTCGCCGCCGCCTGTAAAACCGCAGCGCCGCCAAGGGAATGCCCGACCAGGATTTTCGGCGCTTTGTAGTTTTGCGCCAGAAAATTGGCGGCCACAACGAGATCGTCGACGTTTGACGAAAAATTGGCGTCGGCAAAATCGCCTTCACTCTCGCCCAGGCCAGTAAAATCGAAACGCAGCACGGCGCATCCCGCTTGCGTTAATGCGCTGCTGATGTGCCCAACCGCTCTTAAATTTTTTGTACAAGTGAAGCAGTGAGCAAAAAGCGCATAAGCTTCCGGCTGATTATCCGGCGGAAAATCTATGCGCGCGGCGAGCAGCTCGCCCTGCGCATTTTCAAACTTAACTTTTTGAAAGCTCATTTCTGAACACGCCCTTTTGTTTCAAAATCCTGCGGGACGCTTGAAATTTGTTTCCGAAACGCCCGACCCCGTCCGCGCGCATTCGTGCAGCGTCCTGCTTAAAATATCTTTGTAGGCTTTTGTCGTCCTTAACGCCGTAATGCACGCTCAATTTGACGCGCTTGCCGCTTTTATCATCGTCCTCTGCCTGAAACATCGCCGCCTGCTCAAAGCCTTCGATTTTGAGCATTTCCTGGATATGCGAACCCATCCACAGCAGATATTCGTCAAAAACGTCCGCATCAACCGCGATATTTACTTCATAAATGAGCATGATCTCTCCGTCGTTATGCTTGTTCGGCGAGCTGCTGGAAATAAGCGCGTAACGTGCGTTCTCCCTGTTTCGGCGCTACAACATCGACCTCAGAAATTTTCGCAAAGAAAGCCAGAATTTCAGAAATACGTTTATTGAACGGTTTTGCAATTTTTGAAAAAGTCTGCAAAAGGCCAATCGGCAAATGAGAGATGCGCGGGGTCTTGTCTAAGGCTTTAAATGCAAGTTCAACGGCTTGTCGGCGCGTAAAGATTTCCGGCCCGCCGACGTTGATTTCTCGAACGTCTTGATTGATGGCGTCAACGCAAACGTGCGCCAGATCGTCCTCGTGAATAGGATTTGTTCTGACCTCTCCGTCGCCAAAAACAATTGCGCGTCCCATCTTCGCCATCTTGAACAATTCGCCAAAACTGCTAAAAAAGCCGGTTGGACGGACTATTGTGGACGGTATGTTTGACGCCGTTAGTTCCTTTGCAAACAACTCATGCGCTTTAACATAGTTAAGCTCACCATAGACTTCGTGCCCGTAAACGCCGACATAAATGAACTTTTTAACTGATTGCGAAGCGGCTTCCTTGAGAAGATTCATGTTCGCGTGAAAATCGACGTCCTGAAACGATTGACGACCGCCGCTGAGCGAAGGATTAACGCTGCCGCCCAAGCATGAAACAGCGACGTCGATTTCTGTGCATGCACCGCGCAATGCATTAGCGTCCGTAGCGTCTGCGACGAACGCACGCTCATAATAAGGTTCGATTTCTTGTAAGCGATTCTTCTTTCGCGTCAAGGCGGTAACGCAAAAACCGCGTTCTTTCAAAGCTGTGACGACATACTTGCCTAAATTGCCGCTTGCTCCGGCGACCAGCACGTTCTTCATTTCAAACTCTTGATGTAAGCGATTAAACCGTCAACTTGCTCCGGTGTGAGCATTGATTTAAACGGCGGGTGTAGCGGGTTGTAGCCTTTGACGACTTTGGCGGCGCCGTCGAGAATAGACTCGCGAAGGTAGGCGTCATCGACGATAATTTTTGATCCGTCGGCAAGCTCTTCTTCCTTGCCGTAAAGCCCCTTGAACGTCGGTGCTGTAAACGGGCGACCGTCAATGGTGTGGCAGGTAATGCAAGCCGCGGTTTTGTAGGCCTCCTGGCCGATTTTTACAAGCCCGGGATCTGCGGGAGCGCCTTCTGAATCAGTCCCGCAACCAGAAGAATAGAAGTATGCCGCAGACAATAAAATTCCATATTTGATGTAACGCAGACGCATGTTTTAACTCCGGAAGTCAGATTCATTGCCAAATTAAGTGCGATGAGCAAAATAAAAACGACTTCTGGAATTCAAACAGATTTCGGATATATTTAGCGGCCTATTTTCGAAAACGGAACTCTACGCGGCGGTTCTTGAGCATGCCTTCTTCCGTTACGTTGTCGGCGATGGGGCGACTCTCTCCATAGCCTAGCGCCTTCATGCGCTCCCGGCGAATACAATTGGCGTAAAAGTATTCAAGTACGGACTTGGCGCGGCGTTCAGAAAGCGGCTGATTGTATTGATCGGAGCCGCGGCTGTCCGTGTGTCCTGAAATCTCGACGTAGAGCTCGGCGTCTTTTCTTAATTCAGTCACAATAGCCGGCAAAACATTGTCGAGCGCTTGTTTCGCTTCATCGCCCAGGTTCGAGCTGTCAAAGCCAAAATTTACAACGATAACTCCCGGCGGCGGCGTTTTGACATGCTTGAATTGCACCGTCGCCTCGGCAAAATTATTCGTCGTGTCCGGATCATTGCCGGTGCTGACAAAACTCTTGTTTACAAAAGTCCGTTGCGGGATTCTTGTATCCGCAGGAATTTTGATTTCAACGCGGCGGTTTTTCTCGCGGCATTCGGGCGTGTGGTTAGGCGCAATCGGCTGACGTTCGCCATAACCTCTTGCTGTGAGACGCTCATGAATCGGGTCAAGCGAGGCCAAGTAGGCTTGCACGCTTTTGGCGCGAGCGTCAGAAAGCCGGTCGTTATAAGCGTGCGTCCCAATATCATCCGTGTGCCCGCCGATTTCAAATGATAGCCCAGGATTCAGCTCCAAAACCTGCTTCATCGCTCTGCCAAATTCTTGCAACTTGATTTTGGCGCTTGCGGTCAAAATATCCTTGTTGAATTCAAAGGTGACGCCTTCCAAATCCAGCGGCGCTCCCGGCGAGAACAACAAGGGTTCCGTTTCTACTTCGTATTGAATCGTTAGCGAATCGCCGACTGCCAGAGAATCGAAACGCCAAATCATTTTGCGCTCTTCCGCGATTTCAGACTCCGTCGGGCGCGAGGCGTTTTTGAGCGTCAAATGATCTGGCAGGACGTCTTCGACGGTGAAATTTTTGGCGGTGATCGGACCGTTGTTCCACACGGTCAACGTATAAGCATAAGTTTCTTCAGCAAAAACGGTATCGCGATTCGCGGTTTTGACGATTGCAAGATCATGACCCATCGGCGGCGGTTTCGGCAGGTCAAAAATCAGGCGGTTGTCGCTATCGTTGCATTCCGGAACCGTGTTGGCGGGGTCAAGCATTGCCGTTACATAGTGTTGCGCAAAACCTTCCGCGCGCCAGGAAACGGCGACGGAGTCTAGTGCTCCGGGCAATAGAGTTAACCCTGACAGAGTTTCAAACTCTGTCAGGGTTGGAGATGAATCGCTCGAATCGGCAAATTCGACAGAAAAATTTTCAGCGGCGCTCTCCCCGACGTTGGTGATAAACAGCATAATTTCAGCACCCTGTCGCGGACCTTGCAAAGTCGTGTCGGGCAAAACGCGGATGTCGGTCACTTGTAAATCAGGCAACGCTACACGGAAATTGGCGATGCGCTTTTTCTCGCCGCCGATGACGCGAAAATGGCGGTCTTTGTCAACTGCGACCACCGTCCAGAAATATTCTTCGCAAACCGTCGCGTCGAGGTCAAGCCTCATTTCCGTTTGTTTGAGCGTATCATTGCGAAAAAAAGATTCATCGGCGAGCAAATTCCAGAATGGAGCGCCGTTCTCAAATTTTTCAAGCGCCTCTGAAATTCGATCTCTGCTTGGATCGACGAGCAGCCAGTAGGTGACGTCATCCAACAAATCCGGATCGCGCGAGTGCGACCAATTCAGCACAATATTTTCGGAATTGATCAGCGCGTCGTTTGGCGGCGAGGCGAAATCGAAACGCTCTGGACGAATGGCGTAATGGTTGATAGCGCCGTGGTACGGTTCGCCAAAAAAATCGGAATTGTTGAGGGCGGCGAAATCAAACCGGACGGCTTTGTTGCGGCCCGGAATGAGGTTTTTTGGACTGAGCCGCAAATCCGTCAAGCCAATGCTCATCCCCGCCCCGGCGCGATTGAAAAGGTTGAGGTCTTCGAGATTGTAGCCAAAACGAAATGTCAGCAAGCTTGCCCATGAGAATTCAAAACCCAGCGACGTAAAATCTTCCTCGTCCCGCGTGCTGCGATAGTCAATCGAAACCGTCGCCTGCAGCCCATCATGCGTACCGGCGTGAAAAGCTGCACCAAAGCGATAAGTAAACGGCAGAGGCGTGTTAAAATTCATGAAATTTAACGAGGAGCCAATGTGGGTGACGCCGGCGCCCAGGGAAAAAACGCCGTGCTCCAGGAGCCCCCCTTGCATCAATCGAATTTGCTTCGTTCGATACATCCCGCCCAAATCCAGTACGAAGGCGCCCGCATCAAAATTGTCGAGGCGGCTGCGCAAATATTTGACATTCGCCCCAAGAGCAAACCCGCTCAGCGCTTTTCGGAAAGGCTGGCCGATGCTCGCCGCCACCCAAAAATCGCCGCCGCTGACCGCCGGAGCTCTTCCGCCGGAACTGTCGAATTCTTTCACTCCGAGGTAAGATGCGCTTAACGCGAACCGCGTTTGCCGACTCCAGGGGGTCGCAATATTTTTCCCGAAAAAAGCCGAGGTGTGGTAGATTCCCGGCACCCAACTTGTGTAGGCGACGTTCCAGCCCCACTCACGCAAAAATCCGACGGCGCCGGGGTTGGCGTAAATTGCGGAAACGTTGTCCAGCGAGCCGGTCAAGCTTCCGGCCAAGGCCTGTTGACGTGCGCCGGGGATAAGTTTTAAAAACGCCCCTCCCGCGCGAAACTGGGCGTTGGCGGGAATTGAAAAAAATATAAAAACGATGACGACGGCCATCAGTGGAACGAAGGAATTGACTAATTGACACCTATCGTTGCGCTGCCCGACGCTCCCCCAAAAGCCCGAAATTGTCATGCTGGAAGCATCTTTTTTGCTCCAACTCTTGAACCTTGAGCGCCATTTTTGCCGGTCGCGAACGAAGATTCTTTCAGAATGACAAACCGGATGCTTTGAGGCTCTTTTGTTTGTCATCGCACCACCATCACTTTTTTCCAATCCGAGAAAGTGTCTGCGCGAAAAGTGATAATGTACAGACCGCTTCCCGCCGGTATGCCGTGCTTGTCAACGCCGTTCCACTCGTAACGATTTCTGCCCGGCTGGAAGATTTCATCCGCTAACTGGACGATGTGAACGCCGGCCATATCGTGCACGTCGATGCGCACCCGCGTCGGCGAATCGAGATCGAAATTAATGCCCAAAACTTGCTCGGCCTCCGGGATAAAAATATTGCGATCCAGGAAGCAGTCAATCGGCAATCCTGTCGGCGTGATTTGCCTTACGCCCCAAACGAGGGTTTCCGCAAACAGCGTCGTATCGCCGTCGCTCACTGCGCTTTTGTTGAGCAATGGCGTCACGCTGTCGTCTGGAAAATCTCCGGCGACGACAGGAAATGTCAGGCTGAGCATTTCGTCCGGCGCCAAAGGCTCAAAACGCCATCGCAACGTTTTGCCGTCGCGTGAATCCAGCAACGGTATCGTTCCGGAAGTTTCTACAAGATCAGGCAACGTGTCCGTCATCGTAAATGCCAGCGAAGAATCCGGGCCGAGGTTTTCGACGATCAGCGTGTAGCTGAATGATTCCCCGCTTCTCACTGTGTCGACGTCAGCGAGTTGGGCGTGAGTCAGAGTGAAATTCCGAGGGTTTCCGACATCTTTTAAAAGCGCTCGCACCGAAGTTTGCGCTGCGTTATTGTCCGGCGTCGTGTCGTTCGCCGCTTCGACTCTTGAGAAATTAATCAGGTCTTTCTCAACCAAAATCTCGCCGACGCGAACTTCCAACACGTCGGCGGCGCTTTTCCCGACGCGCAAGGAATCAAACCGCCACGAAATCACGCTGCCAAATTGAGAAACTTGCGCTTGTCCGTTGAAATCAGGCAGCGCGCCGCTGACGCTGACTTCGTCCGGCAACGTATCGCGAAGGGTAAAATCAAACGCGGTCATCAGGCCATTGTTGTCGATTTGAAGCGTGTAAAAAATCGTTTCCCCAGACAAAACGGAATCGCGGCTGGCGGTTTGTGAATGCGCCAAATCGTAATTCGCGGATGTTGACGCGTCCGGCGTTACGACGACCGTGGTTTGTGCAAAATTATTGTCCGGAGTCGTGTCGTTTGCAGCTTCAACGATTGACGAATTGATCAAGTCGGTAAAATTCTGGAACTCACCAACGGCGTGAGCCAGAAATGAATCCGTGAGCGTCTGTCCCGCCGCTAAAGAATCGAATTGCCAGTGCAGGATGTTGTTCATCGCCGTAACTTGCGCCTTGCCGCCAAAATCCGGAGGCGCGCCGACGGGCGTGACATTTTCCGGAAGCGTATCTCGCATTGTGAAATCAAGGGCCGTTGCCAAGCCGTTGTTTTCGATGGTCAGGGTGTACAAAAACGTCTCGCCGGAGATCACGGAATCCTTGCTCGCGGATTGGAAATGCGCCAGATCGTAATTCGCTGACGCCGGAGCATCCGGCAAAACAACGACGGTCGTTTGGTCAAAATTATTGTCCGGAGTGGTGTCGTTTGGGGCTTCAACAATTGATGAGTTCATCAAATCGGTGAAATCTGCAAATTGGCCGACGACCTGGACTTGAAAAGAATCGATCAACGTTTGTCCCGCCGCGAGAGAATCAATTTGCCAGGAGATGACGGCGCCGTTTTGCGAAGCCTGCGCTTTGCTGTTGAAATCGGGCAAGCTCCCAGCGACGGCGACTTCATTCGGCAGTGTGTCACTAAGTGCAAAATCAAACGCGGTCGTTGGGCCGTTGTTTTCAATGGTCAAGGTGTAGAAAAACGATTCGCCGGACAAAACGGAATCACTGCTGGCGGTTTGAAAATGCGCCAGATCGTAATTTGCTGACGCCGGAACGTCCGGCAAAACAACGACGGTCGTTTGGTCAAAATTATTGTCCGGAGTGGTGTCGTTTGCTGCCTCGACAATCGATGAGTTGATCAAATTTGTGAAGTCCGCAAATTGACCGACGACCTGAACTTGAAAAGAATCGACCAACGTTTGTCCCGCCGCGAGAGAATCAATTTGCCAGGAAACAACCCCGCCGTTTTGCGAAGGCTGTGCTTTGCCGCCGAAATCTGGCAGGGCTCCGCTAACATTCACTTGTGCAGGCAGCGTGTCGCGCAAAGCAAAATCGAATGCCGTTAGCGGCCCGTTGTTGTCGATTTGGAGCGTATAAAAATATGCTTCACCGGACATGATGGAGTCACGGCTGGCTGTCTGTGTGTGTGCCAGATCGTAATTCGCTGATGCCGGAACGTCCGGTAAAACAACAACGGTTGTTTGGTCAAAATTATTGCCCGGCGTGGTGTCGTTCGCGGCTTCAACAATCGATGAGTTGATCAAGTCCGTGAAATCTGCAAATTGCCCGACGACCTGGACTTGAAAAGAATCGACCAAAGTTTGCCCTGCGGTGAGAGAATCAATTTGCCAAGACACGACCCCGCCGTTTTGGGAAGCCTGCGCCTTGCCGCCGAAATCTGGCAGAGCTCCGCTAACATTCACTTCTGCAGGCAGCGTGTCGCGCAAAGCAAAATCGAATGCCGTCGACAAGCCGTTGTTGTCGATTTGGAGCGTATAAAAATATGCTTCACCGGACATGACGGAATCGCGGCTGGCCGTCTGCGAATGCGCCAGATCGTAATTCGCTGACGCCGGAACGTTCGGCAAGACAACGACGGTCGTTAAATCGAAATTATTGCCCAGCGTGGTGTCGTTTACGGCTTCAACAATCGATGAGTTGATCAAGTCCGTGAAATCTGCAAATTGGCCGACGACCTGGACTTGAAAAGAATCGACCAAAGTTTGTCCCGCCGCAAGTGAATCAATTTGCCAGGAGACAACCCCACCGTTTTGCGAAGCCTGCGCCTTGCCGCCGAAATCTGGCAGAGCTCCGCTAACATTCACTTCCGCTGGCAGCGTGTCGCGAAGCATAAAATCGAATGCGTTCGCCAGCCCGTTGTTTTCAATGGTCAAAGTGTAAAAAAACGTCTCGCCGGACATAACGGAATCACGGCTGACTGTCTGCGTGTGCGCCAAATCGTAGTTCAACAGTGCTGTCGGGAGCGGACTGACGACAATGGTTGTTTGAGCGAAATTGTTATTCGGCGTCGTATCGTTTTCAGCTTGAATGAACGACGAATTGAGCAAGCTGACTGTATCGAGAACGCCGCCTGCCAGAACTTCAAAAGAACCAACCAAAGACTGTCCGGCCAAGAGCGAATCAATTTGCCAGGTGATAACATTGTTGTTTTGTGAAACTTGGGCTTTGCCGCCAAAATCAGGCAGGGCCCCAGCGACCGTAATCACGTTGGGCAAAATGTCGCGCAAAGTGAAATCATAAGCGGCGGCGGGGCCGTTATTGTCAATCTCAAGCGTGTAGAAATATTTCTCGCCGGACAAAACAGAGTCGCGACCCGCTGTGTGAGTGTGCGCCAGGTCAAACTTTACCTGCGCAGCTTTTGGAATTGCGACAACGTCGACGCTGGCCTGATTATTTCCTGGGCTAAGGTCTCCCTGGGCCTCAATGACGGCAGTACTTGGTAGATTTGTCGGGGTCTGCACTTCCGCCGCCGTGACGCCGAATGAAACGGAGACGGCGCTGTCGCGCGGCAAGCTGTTGAATTGCCAGACAAGAATATTATTGATGAAAGTCACGGTCGCCTGACCGCCAAAATCCGGCGGTGGATCGATAAGAGTGACTTGAGCAGGCAGTGTGTCGGTGACCGTAAACGCGCCCGCGTCTCCAGGCCCAAAGTTCGTCACCGTGAGCGTGTAGGAATAGCTTTCGCCGGAAAAAACCGTGTCTTGGTCGGCGGTATAGTCTATCCCAAGATCGAAATTCGGGAAAAAGGCCAGCGATGAATCGACAACGAAAACCGTCGTTGAATCATAATCGTTTTCGGGGACGGGGTCGCGCGCAATCTCGGTTCTTGCGGCGCTGAACAATGGAAAAGGCAGCGGTTCGGCGACAATGGGAACGGTAACATTGAAACGTATGGAATCTTCAGCCCCGACAGGTAAGGAATCGGCTCCGGTGTAATTCCAGGTGACAATGCGATTTTGCCCGTCATCAACTTCGGCGTCCGGGGGGCGCAGGCCAAAATCCGGCGTGAGTAAGGAAGGAATGGTGTCGGTCAACGTAAAATCTTGAGCCGTGGCCGGGCCGTTGTTTTTGACGGTCAGGAGGTACTCAAATTGACGCTCTTCAAACTCCGCCAAAGCCGTATCGCCGTTCACGATTGCGGTCGCACCGGTAAACGCCGACTGCGTTAATTCGAGATCGGCGCATAATTCTACAATTGTAAAAATGCTCACACGAACGCTCTGCGGGCCCTGGATAATATCGGGATCGCCCATGATGCAGTTTCGTCCTGTGGTGGCGCTGTCCGGGCAATTAACGAATTGGGGAAATTCAAGCGCAATGTCGTTGTAATGATGCAGCTCAACAATATTGCGGCCTTCTTCGAAATAGAAAATCCCGGCTTGGCGTTCATTGGTGTGGTTATCCTCCAGGCCGTCGTCCAGAATAACGTTGTAGCTGATCGAATCGCCGTTAGCGTCGACTTTCCCGACTTCTTCTTTGGGAATATTGGCGAAAATAGGGTAGCTTCTCCGCCCGTCCGGATGCACGACAATCATGTAAAAAGTTTCGTTGAGCTGCTCGTTGCCGCTGTTGTAGCCGATTAAACTGAAAATTTCATAAAGTCCGGCCTTCCCCTGGGGAACGGTTATCGCGAGCGAATCGACGAGCGTATCCCTGCCGGGACGGTCGGTGGCCAAAACGATGAGCCCGGCGTCATTATCGCGCAGGCTAAACGCCTCGACCTGAATCGAGTCGCATTCCGGCGAAGTTTGAGCAAAAAGCGGTGAAGTGAGAAAGCAAGCGATCGTGGTGAAAATCGGGAGGAGGCGCAGCTTTCCGAACAAGTCAGAAAAACGGCACATTCGCGCAAGTCCCAGGTTTGATATGAATTTATTGCAATAAAAACATGATTGGTGAACAAGTCAAGGGAGACGTGACGCGAGGGATTTGACGCCTGCACTGCGCGAAAAACAATTTGCCGATTCCGTCATTTGCGCTATATTCGCCGGAAATCGAGCGGAAAGCCGCATTTACAGTCGCCACTTAAACTCTAGCGAACTCTGAAATCCAAAATTCGATGAAAAAGATTACGAAGATTCTCGTCGCCAATCGCGGGGAAATTGCGGTTCGCATCATGCGAACTTGTCGTGAAATGGGGATTCCGACCGTCGCCGTTTATTCTGATGCTGATCAATCTGCGCTGCATGTTCGCCAAGCGGACGAAGCTTATCATATTGGAGCGTCGCAAGTTTCCGAGAGTTATTTGAACCAGGACAAAATTCTGAAAGTTGCGATTGAGTCCGGCGCTGACGCCATTCATCCGGGGTATGGATTCCTTTCCGAAAATCCGCAATTTGCTGAAAAAACCGTTGCGACGGGCCTCATTTTTATCGGGCCTAGCGCCGAATCGATGCGGACGATGGGCGATAAAACCGCTGCAAGACAGGCCATGGAAGCGGCGGGCGTGCCTATTGTTCCAGGCACGGCGGAACCGCTAAAATCCGCTGAAGAAGCGCGTGAAGTTGCGCGGAAAACCGGATTCCCTGTTTTATTAAAAGCCGCTGCCGGCGGGGGCGGAAAAGGTATGCGAGTCGTTAAAGACGTCACTGCGATTGAAGCGAGTTTTCGCAACGCCTCTTCCGAGGCTAATTCGGCTTTCGGGGATGGTCGCGTCTACATCGAAAAATACCTTGAGCAACCGAGACATATTGAATTTCAGGTTTTTGCGGATTCTCGCGGCAACGTGATTCATCTTGGGGAACGGGAATGTTCGATTCAGCGGCGACATCAGAAAGTGATTGAAGAAGCGCCGTCCTCGCTCTTGGATGAAGCGATGAGAGAAAAAATGGGCGCCGCCGCGGTGTTGGCCGCCAAGGCTTGCGGCTATGTAAATGCTGGAACGATCGAATTTTTGGTCGACAAAAACCGCGACTTTTATTTCCTGGAAATGAACACCCGGCTGCAAGTCGAACATCCGGTGACGGAAATGGTGACGGGATTTGACCTGGTGCGCTGGCAAATCGACGTTGCGCGAGGGCTGTCTTTACCTGTCGAGCAGAAAGACGTTCGTTTAAACGGACACGCCGTCGAAGCTCGCATTTACGCGGAAGACCCGGCCAATAATTTTTTGCCGTCGATTGGCGACGTCGTCTATCTTGAAAAGCCGGACGGCCCGGGAGTGCGGGACGATTCCGGAGTTACCGCCGGGGATGAAATTTCTGTTTTTTATGATCCTATGATCGCGAAATTGGCGGTTTGTGCTGAAAACCGCGAACTGGCTATTGAAAGGATGGTGCGGGCGCTGGAAGAATACCGCGTCGGGGGGGTGCATACGACGATCCCTTTTTGCCGCTGGGCGGTGAATCATGAAAAATTTCGCTCGGGCATGTTTGATACTCATTTTGTTGAAGATGAGTATTTTGCAAAAAACGCAGGGCTTAACGGAGATTTGGGCGAATCGGAAGAACACGCCCTGGCGCTGGCCGCAGTTTTGGGTACGCTTCAAAACCAGAGAAAAACCGCCCCGACGCAATCGCCGGCAACAGAGCGAACGTCAGCCTGGCGGCAGCGCGGCTGGAAATAGCTGTCGGATCGATGGCGTCGCCCCGGTCAGCGGAATTTCCGAAAAGATAAACATCATTTATGAACTGATGTTGCGCACTCTTGAAAATTTCCCAAACAGCACCTGAGAAACGCTACTTTTACGTCATTCCCGCGCAGGCGGGAATCCAGGGGCTGTGCGCGATTGACTG
>CAXHAT010000142.1:0-20946 GCA_964014485.1 uncultured Deferribacteres bacterium | reverse complement strand
CTTTCAAAAATCTCCGCTCTGAAGAGCGGAGCTAATGAGAATCAAAAGTTGCTCGCGAACTCTGATCGTGCGTGACAAACGACGCGTGCGTAACATCAGTTACTTGAAGCTTCCCTTGACTGATCTTTTTAAACGGCGGGTATTCGCTTATTGAGCGGACGCCCGCTTTTTTTGTTTGACTTGCCACAAAATCGGCAGTCCGATTAATGCGGGAATCGCGACGTTGAGCGTGAAAATAAACAAAGCGCTGGTTACGGCGACTGCAGCCGGCACGCCCAATTTTCCGAAAATAAAAATAGCCGCGCCTTCGCGAACGCCTAAATCGCCAAAGGATATGGGAAGGAGTGATTTAGTGATGTTTGTGAGAACCGCAGCGCTTGTTGCGGGAACGACTTCGAGCGGGTGGAGCGCGTGAACCACAAGTGCAAATTGCGTTGAAAAAAGGGCGACGAAGAGCAACGAGAGCAGGAAAGCTATTGCGATGCGGGTTTGATTGGCGGCGGCGAGCGACTCGCGAATTTTGGCGGCGGCAGTTGTGAATTTCTTTCTGAGACCGGGCGCAAATCTGAGCAGCAAGCCGAGCAAGAAGAGCGCGCCTGCCAGGATTGCGACAAAGGCTGTTGTTTTCGCCTGAGTCGGCGCTGTCGGAATGATCACTTCATGAGGATAAAAATAAACTGCGACAAAGCCCCAAATGATTTTTGCGGTCAGCAAAGTTAAGGTATCGATGACGGCAAGGGCGGAAACCACTTGCCAATGGTAATTCGGAAGAAAAACGGCTTTCCCCAATTCTCCGGCGCGACCGGGCGTTATAAAGCCGAGTGAAAGCGCGCCAAAAAACGAGCGCACCGCTTCGCGAAAGCGCGCTTGCGGGAAAACAGATTTGAGAATGAAGAACCATTTCACCGCTTGCAGTGATAAGTTTGGGAGCCAGAGCGCCAGAGTAAGCGCCAGCATATTTTTGTTCGCTGATTTGACAGTCGCCGGAATTCCCGAAAAATCGACAAAATTGAAGATAACAATTAGCGCTGCCGCGACGACGGCGCATCGGATGAGCAAGCCGGCTTTCGCAAGCTGCTGTTTGAAAAGCGTCCTGCTAACTGACGCAGACATGGTCGACCGGACTTGCGGGAGAAACCGTGTTGGTATTTTTAGGGAGGAGGGGCAGGCGTGAATGGCGCGGAATTGATTGGGGGACAAATTTAGAATGACGCACCGCGGAGTGGAAAAACGGCTTTTCGAGGTGCGTCATTTTTAGTTATGCGGCGTTCAGAGCTTCAACTTTGTCCAAGGCTTCCCAAGTAAAGCCAGGTTCGTTACGACCAAAATGACCGTAAGAAGCCGTTTGCCGGAAAACGGGCTTTCTCAAATCAAGCGATTCGATAATGCCGGAAGGTCGTAAATTAAAACAAGCCTTAATTTTACGTTCAATCTCCTCTTCGGAAACCGCGCCGGTGCCAAAAGCGTCAATGCTGATTGAAACGGGATCGGCCACGCCAATGGCATACGCGAGTTGAATTTCGCAACGCTCAGCCAGCCCGGCTGCAACCACATTTTTTGCAACGTAACGCGCAGCATAAGCCGCTGACCGATCAACTTTCGTGGCGTCCTTTCCTGAGAAAGCGCCGCCGCCGTGCCGTCCAAGTCCGCCGTAAGTGTCGACGATAATTTTTCTGCCCGTCAAGCCTGCGTCGCCTTGCGGGCCGCCGATGACAAAACGCCCGGTCGGGTTGATCAAGTAGCGAACATTGTCAGTGTTGACGTTTGCCGTCGCCAAAACCGGCTTAATGACGGTTTCTATAATTCCCGCGTGCAAATCTTCATTTGATACGTCCGGGTGATGCTGAGTGGAGATAACCACCGTTTCAACCGCAACCGGCTTGCCGTCTTCATATTGAATTGTCACCTGAGATTTGCTGTCCGGGCGCAGAAAATTGAGCTGCCCGGCTTTGCGAACGTCGGCCATTTTGCGCGTTAACTTGTGAGCAAGCATAATCGGCATAGGCATGAACTCGTCAGTTTCCTTCGTCGCGTAGCCGAACATCATGCCTTGATCGCCTGCGCCTTCACGATCGACGCCCATGGCGATGTCTGGAGATTGCTGGTCGATTGTGGTCAGGACGGCGCAAGTTTGATAGTCAAAGCCATATTCCGCGTCTACATAGCCAATGTCCTTGATCGTGTCGCGGACAAGCGACGGAATATCGACATAAGTTTTGGTTGTGATTTCTCCGCCAACCATCGCCATGCCTGTTGTTACGAACGTTTCACACGCGACCCGGCTTCCTGGGTCGTCTTTGAGCGCTGCGTCGAGAACTGCGTCTGAGATTTGATCCGCGATCTTGTCCGGATGGCCCTCGCTGACTGACTCTGAAGTGAATAACTTAACGGCCATAATGTTCATCCTTCCTTTTGTGTGTTCGAAATAATTGCCTTTTATGAAGAGTCCTGTTCATGCCAGGTCTTTTCCTGCTTATAATATGATATCTCAGAGCGTCTTTGTGTCCTTCGTTGTAGAGTAACTCCGGAGTCAAACGCTACAGCGTTTGATTTAGAAGGCGGGCGATCATAAATCGTAGCTCTTCATACAAAGTGGGTGCTCAGAAGCGGGGTCGGCGCTAAACCGACAAGCTCTTAAATTTTTTCTGGATAAAGCGCCGCATAAATTCTTCGATTTCGTTGGCGGAAGCCATTGAAAGCGCTCTGTCCGCGATGCGAACGGCTTCCTCGTGCGAGAGCGCCCGGATGATTCTCTTGATCTCAGGCAGGACAACCGGACTGACGCTGATTTCGTCAAGGCCAAGGCCGAGCAGGACGGGCGTCGCCAACGGGTTGCCGCCCATTTCGCCGCACAAACCTACCCAGGCGCCGCATTTATGCGCGGATCGAATAACGAGACGAATCATGCGCAAGACGGCGGGATGCAGCTCTTTGTACAAATAGGCGATCCTTTCGTTGCCGCGATCAACAGCCAACATGTATTGCACGAGATCGTTTGTCCCGATGCTGAGAAAATCAAGTTCTCGCGCCAAAACGTCGGCAATCATAGCCGCCGAAGGAATTTCGATCATGGCGCCGATCTCGATATTCTCGGCAACCTTGATTTTTCTTTTTTTCAAATCATTGCGCGCCGTTTGGATGTGCGCCTTAATTTCCTGCACTTCTTCAATGCTCGAAACCATCGGAAAGAGCATTTTGACGTTGCCGTAAGTGCTGGCGCGCAAAATGGCGCGTAGTTGAGGCTGGAAAATGTCGGGGCGGTCGAGGCAAATTCTGAGGGCGCGGAAGCCAAGATAAGGATTTTCCTCCATCGGCATCTGGATATTGCCGGGGTTCTTATCTCCGCCAACGTCCATCGTGCGAATAATCACCGGGTATGGGCGCAATCTTTCGGCGACGTTGCGATATTCTTCAAATTGTTCTTCTTCCGATGGCAAGTCCTCGCGCGCCATAAAAAAATGATCGGTGCGGTAGAGGCCGACGCCGCGTGCGCCGTATTCGATGACCGTATCAATTTCGTCGGCAAATTCAAGGTTGGCGGCAAGGTCAATGTCTTTGCCGTCCAAGGTGCGTGCGGGCAAATCTCGCAAACTGGCGAGCTTTTTATTGATGTTGTTTATCTGCTTTTGCTCGCCCTTAAAATAGTCGAGGGTGGGCTTGTCCGGATTGATGTAAACCTTGCCGCCGATTCCATCCAAAATGATGCGGTCATCATTTCTGATGCTTTCCGTCGCTTTTCTCATTCCGACGGCTGCGGGTACGCCGAAAGAACGCGCCATAATCGCTGAATGGCTCGTTTTGCCCCCAAGATCGGTAACGAATCCCAAGATTTTATGCCGATCGAGAGACATCGTGTCCGAAGGCGTCAGGTCGCGCGCGATAATGACGGCGGAGCCTTTCAGTTTTTGCAGATAATCCCTTCGGTCGCCCTGGATTTTTCGGATAACGCGCGTTTTAATGTCGCGCAAATCCGCCGTGCGCTCGCGAAAATGTTCAATTTTGGAAGCTTGAAGCTGCTCTTGATATTTTTCAATTATTGAATAGAAAGCGAAGTCCGCTGAATATTTTTTCTTCTGAATCGCGGTCTTCGTCTCTTGCAAAAGGACGGGATCGGCCAGGATCATATCGTGGGTTTCAAAAATCTCGGCGTTTTGGTTGCCCACGCGAAGCAACGCATCCTTACGCATTTTTTTGATTTCGGAACGCGTTTTTTTTAACGCCTCGTCCAGCCGGGAGAGCTCATTCTTGACTTCCGCCGCCGCCACGTGCTTGCTGCGAAACTTAACGGCTTCCCCTGCCAGCACGAACGCCTTGCCGATAGCAACGCCGGGCGAAACGGGAATACCTTCAAAAATATGTTCGGCGTTCAGATCTGTCTTGTTATTTTGGATCATTCCTCTTCAAACTTCTCCTGGAACAAAGCCAACAGAGCTTGCAGCGCATCTTCTTCGTCGACGCCGTTGGCGGAAATCGTAAGTTCAGCGCCCTTCTCCGCGGCAAGCATCATGACGCCCATGATGCTTTTGCCGTTGACGACTTGCGATTCGCGACTTAAGAAAATATCCGACTCAAATTTTGCGGCGGTTTGCACCAGCTTTGCCGCCGGGCGAGCGTGTAGTCCTAGTTTGTTCTCAATTGTAACTTGAATGTCTTTCATGATTCCGAGACGTTAAAAGCGCCGTTTAAAAACCATTTGCACGAATGCAGTCAAATCTTCCGCCCCGTCCGGCAAAGCCGCTTTCAGGCATGTTTTCGCCCTTTGGAAATGACTTTCAATCGCCTGCCTTGTCGCCGCCAGGGTTCCCGTTTTTTCAAAAACCGATCTAATGGCGTGAACGTCTTCTGCGCCAATGTTTTGACTTTCAAAAAGCGAGTTCAAATACTTGATCGTTTCGCCGCTTGCCGATTGCAAAGCGTGGACGAGCATAAAAGTTTTCTTTTTTTGTTTGACGTCACTGCCAAAGTCTTTGCCAAGAATTCTTTCCTCGGTGGTAATGTCCAAAAGATCATCCTGAATCTGGAACGCAATGCCGAGGGACTCGCCAAATTCACGCATCTGTATCAGTTTCTCCTCACAGGCTCCGGCGAGCAGAGCGCCAATTTGCGTACACATGCTTAAAAGCCGCCCGGTTTTCTTGCAGATCATGTCCAGGTATTCATTCATGGGAACCTGATCGCGCGTTTCAAATTCGCGATCAAACGCCTGCCCTTCACAAACGTCCATGATGCCGTCGGTGAAGATGCGGCCAATGCGAGAGATTTCCGGCGATTGCAAGGAGAAAAGGGATTGATAGGCTAACGCGACCAAGCCGTCGCCGGCAAGCAGCGCCGTATCAGCGTCCCATTCTTTATGAACGGTCTTCCTGCCGCGGCGGGTTTGATCGTCGTCCATGATGTCATCATGCACCAACGTAAAATTATGGAGAATTTCGACCGCTGCCGCGGCTGGGACGGCGGACTTCACATCGCCGCCAAAAGCCTTGGCGGAAAGCAAAAGCAGTAACGGCCGCAGTTTTTTGCCGCCGCTGCTCATTGCGTACTTCATTGGGGTGTAAAGCGAGGTTGGAAACTGTTTTTTAAAAAGCGAAGCGATGAACAAGTTGACGTCTTCGCGCATTTGCGTCGCGGTCGCATCAAAACTGGCGACAACAGCTCCGTTTTCCGGGGGTAATTGGCGTATCAATAAAGTATCGTAATGTTTATTTTTGTTGAAATTATGTGCGGTTCGAAACGTAAGCGAGCGACGAAGATAAATAAAACGCTCTCAAGAGTCAAGCGAAAGAAAGAACAAAGAAAACCGGCGTATTCGTCTGGTGATCTCTTGACATTTCGGTCAAACTTTGATACTACACACATGTTCAAAAAAGTACGGACGTCATCATTTATCGGAGTAAGAAATGGCGAAGGAAAAGAAGAATTCTGAAGCCGGAAACGATTCAAAATTTATCGACCGAATGTTGAATTCGATCGAATTTCTCGGCAACAAGCTGCCCGACCCGGCGATGCTTTTTTTAATGGCAATGATGGCGGTTTGGGTGTTGTCTTACTTCTTGTCCGGGGTTGCGTTCGAAGCGATCGACCCGCGTAACGGCAACCCGATTCAAATCAATAATTTGCTTTCCGGTTCGGCGTTCGCCACCTTTTTGTCGACGATGGTCACTACTTTTACTAGCTTTGCGCCGCTCGGCGTCGTGCTGGTCGCGATGCTCGGGGTGGGCGTTGCCGAACACTCCGGCTATATCAACGCCGGTCTGAAGCTCATGCTCAACATCACGCCGAAAATGCTGCTCACGCCGATGTTAATTCTCGTCGCCATCGTCAGTCACACAGCCGTGGACGCAGGCTATGTTTTGGTCATTCCTATCGGCGGTGTGATTTTCTACGCGGCCGGGAGGCATCCGTTGGCTGGGATCGCGGCGGCTTTTGCGGGCGTTTCCGGCGGATTTAGCGCCAACTTCATACCTTCCGCTATCGATCCGCTTTTGCAAGGATTTACCCAGTCAGCCGCACAAATCATCGATCCGGCGCGCGAAGTTAATCCGCTTTGTAACTGGTTTTTCACCGGCGCTTCAAGTTTGCTCATCATTGGACTCGGCTGGTTTTTGACCGATAAAATTATCGAACCTCGCCTCAATAAATCTACGCCAGTTGACGCTGACGCTGAAGAAGCGCCGCGTATGGATACGCTCACCTCTGGTGAGATGAAGGCGTTTTGGGCGGCGACGATAACAATGCTTGTCGGTATCGTTATCCTCATTATTTCTCTGATTCCCGAAGATTCTTCCCTGCGCACGCCGGACGGCAAAATCGCCGAATTCCGCGCGCCGATCATGCAATCCATCGTCCCGCTCATCTTTTTACTTTTTGCGATTCCAGGCGCGGTCTACGGTTATGTTTCAAAGACTTTTAAATCCGCCAAGGATATCGTTGATACCATGACCAAGGCGATGAACGGCATGGCCTACTACGTCGTGATGGCGTTTTTCTGCGCGCTTTTCATCAGCGCTTTCGGCAATTCAAACATCGGCGCACTCATCGCGATCAAAGGCGCGGCGACGCTAAAGGCCTTGGCGCTGCCAAGCTCGATCACGATTGTCGGGATGATTTTGCTGACGGCAAGCGTCAACTTGCTCGTTGGTTCGGCCTCGGCGAAATGGGCGCTCATTGGCCCGATTATGGTGCCGATGCTCATGCAGCTCAACATTTCTCCGGAATTGACGCAAGCGGCCTACCGCGTCGGCGATTCGTCGTCAAACATTATCACGCCGCTCATGCCGTATTTTCCGCTCGTCGTCGTTTTTTGCCAAAAGTATGTCAAACGCACCGGCATTGGCACGCTGGTTTCGATCATGCTGCCGTTTTCCGTGACGATCCTGATCGCCTGGACGGCATTTTTGCTGATCTATTGGGCTATCGGCATTCCGTTGGGCATCCAAGCGCCGTATGTTTATCCGTAGAAGTTTTTCCAGATCGGAAATTGTAGGGGTTCAAAATCTTGAACCCCTCGACATGTTGTGTTCCACCAATCAAGTATTACGTTCCGGGACAACATCTACAAATTGTGTGGAGACGTAAAAGCAAGATTAATGAGGAGAGAGTGATGGCGTCCAAAAAAAGCAAAATTTCAAGACGCGAATTTCTGAAGCGCGGCGGTCAGGCGACGGCGGGGACAATTGCCGGGGCTTCGGCCATTGCAGCGGGAGCGGCTCCGGCCATTGGCAAGAATATTTTAGGCGCTAACGACAGAATCAACATGGCGGTTGTTGGGCTGCGGAGCAGGGGCGGCTATTTGATGCAAAGCTTTGCAGGCATGGACAATGTTCAGGTGAAAACCATCGTCGATATTGATGAAAATTTGTTCGCCAGGCGCGCCGAAGAATGTGAGAAATTGCAGGGCGTTAAGCCGGGCATGGAATGGGATATGCGCAAAGCCTACGAAGACAAGGAAATCGACGCCGTTGCGATTGGCGCGCCCAACCATTGGCACGCTTTGGGGACGATTTGGGCGGCGCAAAACGGCAAGCATGTGTACGTTGAAAAACCCTCTTCGCACAATGTTTGGGAAGGCAGAAAAATGGTGGAAGCCGCTCGCAAACACAACGTGCTCGTCCAGGTCGGCTTCCAAAATCGTTCTCGCGGCAACACCAATGCGGCGATGAAATTTTTGCATGAAGGGAAACTAGGGAAAATTTACTACGCTCGCGGCCTTTGTTTTAAGCCGCGCAACGATATTGGCCGTTATCCCGACGGCCCGCTGAAGCCTGGAGAAACCTTTTCCTTTACAGTCGGGAGTTCAGCAAAAGAACCTCCGTACACCGAATCGTACTTGTCAAAAGTTCATTACGACATGTGGCTTGGCCCGGCGCCAAACCGGCCATTTAATCGCAATCATTTTCATTACAATTGGCATTGGCATCGCGAATACGGCAACGGCGACACCGGCAACCAGGGGCCGCACCAGTTTGATATTGCGCGCTGGGGGCTCAACAAAGACGAGTATCCGGTCAAAGTGCGATCTTTCGGCGGCATGTTCGTCTATGATTCGTCGCAAACGACGCCGAACACGCAAACGTCGATTTTCGAATATGCCGACGGCACGATTATGGAATTTTGTACGCGCGGCCTGCTGACCAATCCCGAAGGTCTGCCAACGGATGCGCAAATGACGCGCGGCACGAACGGGGCGTGGAAAACGCACCTGTCCGGCGAAATCACCATCGGCGATCTTTTCTTTGGCAGCGAGGGCTGGATGCAAATTGACGCAGGCGGGAACTGGCAAACATTCTTTGGCCGGAAAAACGAACCAGGTCCGAATTCAGCCGACATTAGCGAAGAAGAATACGACGCGATGAACCTGGCGGGCGGCGGCGACAGCGTGCATTTTCAGAATTTCATCAAAGCGCTGCGCTCCGGCAAACAATCCGATTTGACCTGCGATATTGAAGAAGGCCACCGATCCAGCGCCCTGCCGCTGATTGCGAACGTTTCGTACTATCTTGGCCGCGAGTTGGCCTTTGACGGTGAAAAGGAAAAGTTCGTCAACGACAGAGAAGCGAACAAGCTCCTGACGCGGAATTATCGCAAGCCGTACATCGTACCCGATAAAGTTTGAGGGCGTTGGTTAACCCGACTTGTCATTTTGGAAAAATCCATTTTGAATATGACGAAAATCGGAGCCGTTGCCGACAAAATATTTATGAGGCAAAGAACGCCCGGATTGTCAATCATAGGCTCTTGAAGCGTCGAGACGCGACATGAAATCAACCACAAAAAAAGAAAAGCCAACCCGGCGAGATTTCCTGAAAACGGCAGGTAAATTTGGGACAGCCGCCGTTCTCGCGCCGACGATTGTGCCGTCTTCCGTGTTCGGCGCCTCTGCGCCCAGCAACCGCATAGCAATCGGTTGTATTGGAACAGGCGGCATGGGCATGGGCGACATGCGAGCGTTCATGGCCCAACCAGCCGGACAAATCGTCGCCGTTTGCGATGTGGACGCGAAACATCGTGAACGTGCAAGAATTGAGGCCAAGCTCGACAAAAACGACGCTTACAACGACTTCCGTGAGTTGCTGGAGCGCGACGATGTCGACGCGGTGACGGTTGTCACGCCGGATCACTGGCACGTTCCCATTTCCATGGCGGCGGCAAAAGCCGGGAAGGACGTGTACTGTGAAAAACCGCTGACACTGGCCATTCAAGAAGGGCGTGATCTGGCGAATGTTGTGCGGCGCTACGGACGCGTTTTGCAGACCGGCTCGCAGCAACGATCAGATTATCGATTCCACCAGGCGTGCGAACTTGTGCGCAATGGTTTCATCGGCGAATTGCACACAATGCGTGCGCAAATTCCGCCGAATAACCGCACCAGCCCGCCGCAGTGGAGCCCTGAACCCGTACCTGAAGGATTCGATTACGACATGTGGCTCGGCCCGGCGACATGGGAGCCTTATCACTCGCAACGCTGTCATTACAGCTTTCGTTTTGTATTCGATTATTCCGGCGGCCAAATGACCAATTTTGGCGCGCACGCTTTGGACATTTCGCAATGGGCGAATGCGGCTGACGACACAGGACCGGTAGAAATAGAAGGCTATGGAGAATTTCCGAAAAGCGGTTTGTTTAATACTGCGCTAAACGCTTACATTGAATATACTTACGCTAACGGCGTCAAGCTCATTTGCGAAACCGGCGATCACAACAACACATTCGAAGGTTCTGAAGGTTGGATATTTGTGAGTCGTTCGGAAATTAAGGCGCATCCAAAGTCGATTTTAAAAGAAATTGTCGGGCCGAACGGCGTTCAGCTTGAGGTCAGCAACGACCACCACCGGAATTTTTTGGATTGCGTCAAGTTGCGCAAGGACCCCATCGCAAACGTCGAAGTTGGACATCGTTCTTCAACGGTTTGTCACCTTGGGAACATTGCGATGCGGCTCGAACGAAAATTGCGTTGGGATCCTAAAAAAGAAGAATTTATTGGCGACGTCGCCGCGAACAAGATGCGCGCGCGCGGCAGAAGATCGCCTTGGTATATTTAAATGAAAAGGAATCAAAAATGCCGTCATTTGACATCGTTTCTGAAGTTAATATGCACGAGGTCACCAATGCGTTTGACCAAGCAAATCGCGAAGTTGGAACGCGTTATGATTTCAAGGGGACTGACGCGCGTTTTGAGCGCACGGAAGATGAAATTACAATGATCGCTGAGGCGGAATTCCAGCTTAAACAGATGGCGGACATTCTGCGCCAAAAGACGGCGGCGCGAAAAATTGATCTTGCCGCGCTTGAGTTCGACGACCCCAAGCCTTCCGGCAAAGAAGTGCGACAACTTGTTAAAATCAAACAAGGGATCGAAAGCGTTTTGGCCAAGAAAATGGTAAAAATGGTCAAAGACGCGAAATTGAAGAAAGTTCAGGTCGCGATTCAGGGAGAAAAACTTCGCGTCTCAGGCAAAAAACGCGATGATCTGCAGGCTGTCATCAACATGTTTAAAGACGCCAACTTAGGCGTGCCTTTGCAGTACGTGAATTATCGGGATTGATCGTTAGTCGATTTTTTGCCGAGCCTGCAGAAAAAACTCAAAAACTTCGCGCGAAGTTTTTTGAGGGATATAGCCAAATTCCTTCTTCAATCGAGCGTTGTCGAGCACAGGGCGGAAGCGAATGAAATCCATTTGCTCGGGGCCGTAGCGCGTTAAATGCAATTTTTTGAATGCCGCGAGTGCGGTTTTGACCAAAGCCGGGGGAAGAGAAACCAGCTTTTTGCCCAAAATTTCGGCAATCTCCGGCAATGAAACCGCGCCGTCTCCCGCCAGATTGAAAGCTCCGGTCCGCTCCGAAAATACGGCGTGACGCACCGCACCCGCCACGTCACTATCCCAGATAAAAACGAAAGGGCTGTGTGAGCCTTTAATTCCCAGCACAAACGGTTTGTCAAAAAGCGCGGTGATCTGATTGTTTACCGTTGCGCCCAGAATCGTGCCGATGCGAAAAATGACCTGTTTCAACGCCGGGTGCTCTCGGCGGTAGTCGGCGAGCATTTCTTCGACGAGTCTTTTGTGGTGCGCGTAGGGGAAAGTCTGGTTACCGCGCAGCGCGTCCGATTCGGTGAGCCATGCCGGATTATCCGCATGATAACCATAAGCGGCGCCGCTGGAAGAAATTATGATTTTCCGTATGCCTGTCTCAACACAAGCGTCGAGCACGTTTTTCGCGCCGAGAACGTCGATGTCGTATTGCTCCTCGCGCGTCATTTTGCCCGGCTCTACAATGGCGGCCAAATGGACGACTGTTTCAACGGCGTGTTCACGGAAGACATCGGCTAAATCGGGGGAGCGGATGTCGGAAAGAAGGTAGGTGACACTTTCGAGGCGTTTGTCCAAGGCTGGTTTGCGGCGGTCCAGAGCGATAATTTCGAGAGATTCAGAGGCGAGCGTTTCTGCGACAATGCCGCCGAGATAGCCCGCCCCGCCAGTGACGAGCACGCTCATTTTTCGTACAGGGCGGTCATTAACGCATCGCTAATGCCCATGGTGGAAAAACCGCCGTCGTGGAAAAGGTTCTGCATAGTAATCTTGCGAGTCAAGTCGGAAAGCAGCGTCAAGACGTATTCCGCGCACTCTTCCGCCGAAGCGTTGCCAAGCGGCGAAAGCTTCTCGGCAAAGTCATAAAGCCGATCAAATCCGGCGATGCCCGAACCTGCGGTTGTTTTTGTCGGGCTTTGAGAAACCGTGTTGACGCGAATGCCTCGCTTGCCGAGCCGGGAGCCAAAACTGCGCGTGATGCTCTCTAACAATGCTTTGGCGTCACCCATGTCGGAATAGCTGGAGAAGGAACGCTGTGCGCCGATGTAGCTCAAACCAACGATGCTGCCGCCGTCATTGATCGCTTCGGATTTCAATGCCTGCGAAATGACGCGGTGCAACGACATGGCGGATACGTCGAGAGTTTTGTGATACCAATCGTAATTTAGGTCGGTGTAATCGCGGCCTTTGCGGACGTTTTGGCTCATGCCAATGGAATGTACGATAAAATCGACTTTGCCGATTTTTTCCTTCACTTCTTCAAACGTGCTCTCCAGATTTTCATTTGAAGTGGCGTCGCAGGCGATCAGCGGGGCGTCGCCGCAAATTTTGCCCAGCTCTTTCAAAGTTCCCAAACGAAACGCGACTTTAACGTTTGAAAGCGCGAATTGAGCGCCTTCGCGGTAGGCCGTTGTCGCAATGTGCCATGCGATGCTGCTTTCGTCCAGCGCGCCGAAAATAAGCCCCTTTTTTCCTTCCAATAAACCGTAAGCTTTATTGCTCATTCGATGATCCTCTGTGCTGATAAGATGATTTCAAGGCGGCAAAGATAGGGCGAAAATATGAAGAGTTACAATCGATTTTAAACCGAATTGACTACACGCCTCCCCAACTTACGACCCGGCGAAAAGCGGTCAATTGCCGGACGGCGCATCCGGCAAATTCAAGCGGCGCGCCCTCTGGAAACTGCACGCATTTTGAACCTGCGGCAACAGGCTGGAACAGCTTTTCACATTGTTGGACGGTCGGGGCTGCGGTAACGTAGGTGACGCACTGATTTGATTCGGCGATGACCGATTCCCGCGCGATTGTCCCGCTTGGGCGCAGCAAATCGGAAAGCGTTTGCCGCAAGCTGATGCGCAGGTTTCCCGCGAAAAATACGAAGACGTAGCGGTCAAACTGTTCTCGATCATGCCACAGGTTTGCTCGTTTGGCGTTGGCGACCAAGGCCATTGCTTCGAGCGCATGATGTGCTTTCGAAAACGTATCGGGCAATTGGTAGGTGATCAATCTGACGCGCGTTTCGCCGATCAGGCAAATTTTTTCATAGATTCTTTTTCGGGCTTCAGAGGCGAGCGCAAAGTTATGAGAAACGCCGTGATTGTGCAAAAAGCGAATCAGCGCTCTTTCCGAGCATACGCGAACGCAATGGCGCTGCAAAGCGGCGAGGTAATCTTGCATCGGTCGGTTAGCGAGGTTTTTCTTTATTGAAAAGTTCCTTACCGCATCGTCCAATCCTTTCTCAATGTCGGAAGACAAAACGGCGTTGCAGAGAATTTCATTGGTCGTCATTTTTCACGCCGAATTGGTTGCGAGAATGTGGATGATCTTTCATATTGTTCACTATCTGACACTTTTTCTATAGGCTTCCAAGGCTGGCGAAAAAGGCCGGAATTGTCATGCTGGAAGCATCTTTTTTGATCCAACCCTTGAACTTTTGGGCATGATCTGTACTAGGCGATAACAAAGATTCCTCCTGAATGACAAAACGGGGCTTTCCGACGGTTCAAAAATGCAGTTTACAAAAAAGTGTCAGGTAGAGAGTCATATTGACCGCTTTCCCAATGACCCAAAAGCAAAAAGACAAGATGGAAAATTTCCCCAAAGCTGATCCCAAAAACCGTCTCAACGACCTCGACAGCCGCACTTGGCTGCAATTTCAAAAAAGCTGGTTTGAACCAGACGGCCGTACAATCGCGGACTTTGTCCGATTTTTTACCAAAAGCCAGTACCCTGACGGCCGCTCCGGCGTCGTGCGTTTTTTTGACCAAAAGCAGGCGGCCGAAGTCGCGCATGAATTTACAAATGATCAAAGAGCGATTTCGTCAACTGCAAACGAAGCGCCTGATTTGATCGATTACGTCTACGCAGACGTCCGGGAGCGCTTGCGTCCTGATTTGACGGAAAGCGAGCTGAACGATCTGGCCGGCGAGCTTCTTGCGATGTGCGACAAGCTGCGGGAGAGCGCCTACATAACCGTCGTTGCACAAAATTTTCGCACCGAATTCGGGACGGAAACTCTCGCCTGGCGCTTGGCTCAAAAGCTCTCGCGGAAGATGAAACAAAAAGATGAAAAAATCGGATGTTTGGCCATTGAAAACAGGAAATCAGGCGTTTCCCCAAAGTTGTGGACGCCGGATGAAACCGTAGTTTATTATCTCCATTTCCGCAAGGAAAAACCAGATGAGCCGATGTTCGATATTCCGGCTCCCGCGATCAAGGCTCATGACGTCCCTGGCGCTGCAGATTTAACAAACACAAACGGTTTTCAAGAATCCTGGTACATTCACCGTCCGCCGCGAAGAGGAAAGAATGTCTTGCTTCACCCAGCGAAATTTCCTGAAGACCTGGTCTCAAAATATATTGAGAATTTTACGACTCCTGACGATTGGGTCTTCGATCCAATGGTCGGCACGGGCTCGAGCCTTGTTGCCGCGCAAGAGAGCGGACGGCGTGCGTGCGGCATCGAATTGAACTCGACATTTGCTGAAATCGCCGAATCAAGGTTTGAAACGAAGCCGGAAGTCCAACTGGTTGTCGGCGACGCAGGGGCGCGGGAGAATTACGAGTCGTTGCCGGAGTTTTTTGACTATTGCATCACCAGCCCGCCTTACTGGGACATGCTGCGAATGCGCGGCGCCGAAACGCAGGCCAAACGCAAAAAGAAGGGGCTGCCGCGCTGGTACAGCGACGATGAGCGCGACGTTGGAAACCTCGCCGATTACGCTGAATTTCTCAAAATGCTCACCGAGATTTATCGCGTCGTGGCCGAGCGATTACGGCCTGGGCGTTACATGACAATTATCGTAAAAAATGTGAAAAAGCAGGGCGTGATTTATCCCCTTGCGTGGGACATTGTGGAGCAGTTGCGCGGTTTTCTGATCTTTTGCGGCGAGCAATTCTGGTGTCAGGACGATCAACGTCTGGCGCCGTTCGGGTACCGCTACGCCTGGGTGAGCAATACGTTTCATCACTACTGTTTGACATTCATGAAACCAGTGGAATCGGATTAGATGAGCGAAAGAGATCAGTCTGGGAAAAGAGAAGAAATACATGACTTGAACGGCTGCCAAATATTCCGCAAAGGCGATCAAGTGTATGTTCAGAAGCCGGATGAAGAAGCGGTTCCCGTTCGCGTGGCCTGGGCGCGCCCCTTGACTGGACGCGGCAAGGAAATTTCCGTTTTACATGCACAAAAAAAGCGAGAAGTGCTTTTTGTCGAAAACCTTGAGGAAACGCCCCAGGCAGTAAAAATCATTCTCGAGCAAGAATTGTCTTCGCGTTACTTGCTGCCAAAAATTACGCGCGTGATCGAAACGAAGGTGCAGTTTGGCAATCGATATTGGTCGGTGGAAACGACGCACGGATCAAAATATTTTGTGATGAAATCGCCGCAAACGCATGTCGAATGGGTGACCCCGGACTCGTGCATTTTGCGCGATTCAATGGGCAATCATTACGAAATAGCGTCGCTTGCTGCGCTCGATGAAGCCAGTAAATCTGAGATAGATCGCGTCATGTAAGCCTTGCCTTAGACGACGCTTTTTAGAAAAAAATCAAGAAAATGGTTGACGCGGATAGTTTTTATCGTATATTTGCGATCAACGATAAAGGAGACGGTCATGGCCCAACCCAAAATCGACAGTTTCGAGAAAGATGAAGCGTGGCTCGCCAGTCTTGCCAAAGCTTTGGGACATCCTGCACGCATCAAAATCCTGCACGTTCTTGCTGAAATGAATTCATGCGTGTGCGGCGATATCGTTGATCGTTTGCCGTTGTCTCAGTCCACCGTTTCGCAACATTTGCGTGAGCTCAAACGCGTTGGATTGATCGACGGTGAAGTTGACGGCCCCAAAGTGTGCTACTGTATAAATCAGGCGACAATGACGAGAGCGCAGCAAGCTTTCACAAAACTGTTTTCCAATGTGTGTCAATGCGGATGCTGATCACGCATCGTGCGGCGGTGTGAGCGGCGAAACGCGTGATCCGAAATCATTTAAAACGGAGATTTGTAATGACGATAGAAACTGACGTTAAAGAATTGGTCAAAGAGAAATATGGCGAAATTGCGGTGAAGTCCGAGCAAAACGGCGGCTGCGGATGCGATTGTGGATGCGGCCCTGAGGAATCCGGCGGCGTCAATGTAAGCGACTCGTACGCCAGCGTCGAGGGCTATGTGCAAGAAGCCGATCTTGGGCTTGGCTGCGGTCTGCCGACCGCTCATGCCGGGATTCAACCTGGAAACACGGTCGTCGATCTTGGCTCTGGCGCAGGCAATGATGTTTTTGTCGCCCGTTCGCTTGTCGGTGAGGCCGGTAAGGTGATCGGCGTGGATATGACGCCCGAAATGGTCGCCAAAGCAAACGCCAACAAAGCGAAGCTTGGCTATGAAAACGTTGAATTTCATCTCGGAGAGATTGAAGCGCTGCCGTTGACCGACGATATTTCAGACGTCGTGGTCAGCAACTGCGTGTTGAACCTCGTCCCCGATAAGAAAAAAGCCTTCGCTGAAATTCACCGGGTTCTTAAGCCGGGAGCGCATTTTTGCATTTCCGATATTGTGATCGAAGGCGATATGCCGGAGCATTTGAAAGCCTCTGCGGAACTGTATGTCGGCTGCGTGGCCGGAGCCTTGCAGAAGAACGAATACCTCGACGTTATTCGCGAATCCGGTTTTTCCAATGTTGAAGTCAAGGCTGCAAAAAAGATCGATTTGCCGGACAACGTGCTCAACGAATATTTGAGCGCGAACGATATTTCGCAATATCGTCGCAGCGGCGCGAAAATTCTGAGCGTTACGGTTGTCGCTGAGAAATAAATCCTGGTTGCGAAACGCTTTTGAAACATTGTGCTCAAGGCGTTTCGCGTTACCTGGCTTTTTTTGAATTGATTCGATCCGAAGCGAGGTCGGCTCACAGGCTGACGAGAGAATTGCCCAACGGGGAAATGTCCGCAAAGCTACTTCACGCATTCCGCAAAAAGATTAATCCGCTGCTCTTCGTAGCGAATTTTCGTGCATGGCCGTTGAAACGCCGACTGTTCGAAAAGCCGGTGCATCTGTTCTTCCGTGCGATGGACCAATTTCCAACCCAGGACATGATCCATCAACGCGCGGGTTGGATTGCTCGGGTGAAAATTCCCAAGAATAACGCGCCCGCCCGGGCTCAGCTTGCCGTAAATATAATCCAGTAAGCGAACCACGAATTTATCTGAAAAATAGTCGATTAATCCAATGCTATAGATCAAGTCTTGCGGCTCAACGTCTAAATGTTGTTTGCCGTTTACGACTTGAATCAAATTCCCGGGAACGTAGCGCAGCCGTTTTCTCCACCGTGTGCGCTTCGCTTTGTCATTAACGAAGGCAAGCGCTTGCAGATCAATATCGACCAATGACACGTACAATTTGGAAGGATTGTCTAATTGTTCAAAAACGTCAAAGATTTCTCGCGCCGGGCCGCTGGCTAAACTCATGACCTGCGCCGTTTCTCCAGTTGCTTTGCTGGACAATGTCGTCTGGATTTCCTCCGCCAAAAGGCCTCGTCTGTTTTTCACGGCGTGTGCGGCGGGCAAATCCAGGAAACAGCGGTCTAAAATTGCACCGATTCTGCCTATTCCTTGGGGGCGTCCGTCATAAACTTGCTCAATCGTCATGAAATCGCCTGCGTACCCGCGCGGTTGAGAATACCAGCGCTCAGCCGTTTTCGCCAGCAACAAATAAGGCAAAACCTCTTGGCGAAACTGCAATCCCAAAGAACGTTTAGCCTCTTCGGAGAAGTCCGAGCTTTCGCCGAGAACCGAGCACATTTCAACGCACAAATGCTGAAACGTCGCGTTTAGCTTTTCAATCAAAGTCTCTGAAACACGCCCTTCATTTTGGAGAGCTTCGCGATCTGCGGACTCAACCAAGGCTTTAAAATCCAACAATTTGGACGTGTTTCCATTCCAAACATTTTCCAATTCAGGCGCGCCGGACAACAATTCCGGCTTCGCTAACCCGTCTGCCTCTACCATCTTTTTCCCCTTTTTCCGTTCGTTGAATGTTTCAGGTTGGAAGGAATGCGGCGATGCGTACGCTTGGGCATGACCGCCGCTTATTTGGAAGGACAACGCGCTAAAAAAATCTTCCCATCTTCAATTTTGGGAAAGAAAGAGGGCGCTGACGGTTCGCTTTTACGAGCGAACTGTTCGCTTGAGACCGTTGCTCAAATTGGATTGAGCAAACACTGAAGAGCGACGTTTCTGCTGTGACGGGATTTTCTTCTACCCGCTCAAAGCTTCCGCCTCTGAGCGCAGCTTATTGATTTCAGCCTGAGTTTTTACAAGTTTCGCGTATATGCCGTCTTCTTTCGACAGTAATTCTTCGTGCGTGCCGATCTCCGCGATTTTGCCGTCTTCGACGACGACGAGACGGTTGGCGTTGCGCAGCGTCGCAAGGCGATGCGCAATGGCGATGGTCGTGCGATTGCTGACCAATCGCGTAATCGCTTCCTGAATTGCCTTTTCGGTTTCGCTGTCGACGGAACTGGTGGCTTCGTCAAGGATGAGGATCGGCGGGTCGTGCAAAATGGCTCGGGCGATAGCGATGCGCTGGCGTTCGCCACCGGAAAGCCGGAGGCCGTTGTCGCCAATAATTGTGTCATAGCCGAATTCTTTATCGACAATAAACTCGTGAGCGTTCGCGGCTCTGGCGGCGCGCACGACGTCGGCAAAATCCGCTTCCGGGGCTCCGGCGCGAATGTTTTCTAAAATACTGGCCCTGAAAATGAACGGTTCCTGCATCACAATGCCGATTTGTCGCCGCAAATTTTCTAGTTTAACGTCGGCAATCGGATGGCCGTCGATGCGAATCAGGCCGGAATCGACTGAATAAAACCGACAGATCAAGTTGATAATTGTACTCTTGCCCGCCCCCGATTTCCCGACCAGACCGATCATTTCTCCGGGCTCAATCTTGAAATCCATGCCTTTGATGACTTCCTTGCCGCGTTCATAGCTGAAACGCACGTCTTCAAACGCGATCTCGCCGCGAATACGCGGAATCTCGACGGCGTTCGGCTTGTCGTAAACTTCGGGCTTTGTGTCGAGCACGGTAAAAATCCGCTCAGCCCCGGCGAAGGCTTGCGTCATCCAGTTCAATATCGCGGTGAACCATTGCAGCGGGCCATAGAAAAGCCAAATGTAACCATGAAACGCCAGCAGGTCGCCCAACGTCAGCGTCGCGTCGCCGTTCGCGATGCGCCAGGCGCCGAAAAACCACATCGCCGCCACGCCGAGAGACATAATCCAATAGGTGCTTTCCGAAAACCCCACCCAATTTTTCTCGATTTTCGTGACCGTCTGAAAAACGTCCTCGGTTGATCTCGAAAAGAGATTCGAACGTCCGCCTTCCTGCGTTGCCGCCTTGATCGCTTTGACGCCTTTGATCGACTCGCTCAAAATCGAATGCAGCGCGCTGATACGGCTGCCATGCTTGTGAAAAAGCGGGAACAAACGGTTCCAAAACCACTTCACGCCGCCGACGAGAAACGGGACGGGCAAGTATACGAGCAATGCAAGCTTCCAATCCATGATGCTCAAGATCACGGCGATGACGATGAGCGAAATGACATTTACCGCAAAATGCGGCAGGCCGTCGATGAGAAAATGCTGCAAAGCGCCGGTGTCGTGCATGACGCGCGAGACAATTTCGCCGGTTGATCGCTTACCGAAGTATGCCATTTGTAAGCGCTGCACGTGGCCGTGCAGTTGCGAACGCAAGTCCGCGATTAGGCGCGCACTGAGCCATGAACTCAAGACGCCGGAGCCGCCGCGAACGAAGAGAAACGAAACGCCGGTTAGAACCATCAACAAAATCCAAAACCAGAGGTTGCTTGGGTCTTTGATTTGGATGACGTCGTCGACGATGCGTTTGGTGATGTAGGGCGGCGCCATTTGCAGCGCTACGCCGAAGAAAGTGCCGAGAATGAGCAGGATGAGCTTGGGCTTGTAGGGCAGGAGGTAAGTCAGGATTCTCTTAAAGACGGCCATTTTCGGAACGCATGCCGTGCAATTGCCGCCGCGTTCCGTGAGCGGCCGCCCGCAGCGTTCGCAATGAACCGGGCCTTCCTGTTCGGGTAATTCCGGCTGTTTGCCCGCGAGCATATCGTTTAGGACGCGGGTGATCAGACCGAAATCAGGAACTAACGCTTTGCTGTAATAAATCAAATGACGGTCGCCGCCTTCCATTTCCGCAACTAGCCGTGAGCTGCCAAAAAGCTCTTCAACGCGAACATTTTTGATCGCAGCGAGCTCGAACTCTTCGCGGACGTCATCTTCCGCCGTGATGAGATGCGATTTTGTGATAATCAAAAAGCTGTCGCCGAGACGGCGGTCGTGGGTCAAATCGCTTTTGAGTGCAAAGATTGGCGGATTCTGTGTGAAACCGTTCTTGCTCATTTTTTCTAACAACAAATCCGGAAGCGGGCTGTGAAGAGCGTCAAAATTGGACATTTGAGGGATATTCCCCGTAAGATTGTGCTTTGGCCTTGTAACTGCAGATTAATTCCGCCGGGCTTTGTTCAACCGAGATCGGTGCATGATAAAAGAGAACGAATCCTGACAGCCCGCACAAGTTCTGCAAAACCAATGACAGCTGTCTCTTATAC
>CAXHAT010000141.1:0-21050 GCA_964014485.1 uncultured Deferribacteres bacterium | reverse complement strand
GAAGGGGATGAGCGCGATTTCGCCTCAACCCCGCCCTGAAGGACGGGGCTAATGAAAAATCAACATCTTAAAAAACAGCACCTTGAGAGTATAAACGCATCAAAGCCCGACTTCTTTCAAAATTAGGTTGACGCATATGCGCCTGCGCGGGAATGACTTTAACAGGAGTTTCTTTGGCTTCATAGCTGGCGCGTAAAATCAGTTAAGAAATGAAATAAGTAACGTCATGAAAAAGGATTATCCCAACTGCGCATCGAATGCAGGCATATGAAAATTGCAAGAACTTCATTTCCGCCGGTGCGCAAAAGCCTGCAATTGTTGTATGGAAAAAACAGGGGCTTTTCTATCAACATTGACGGGATTGTGAGAGATGATCGAACAGAAACAGGACGTTCAGGCGGGAATGGCGGCGGCCACCGACGTCGGCCTGGTGCGTAAGGAAAACGAAGACGCCTTTTATTATTCTCCAGAGCACAAATTTTTCGTCGTTTGCGACGGCATGGGCGGACACGCCTCGGGCGCGCTGGCGAGCCGTCTTGCGTGCGAAACAGTCCGAGACGTTCTCAGCGGCCAACTCGAGGTTGATCTTGAAAAAGCGTGTGAAGACGTTGACGACGAGCTTCCCGAACCGGCGATGCGTTTGCTCGCCGCCGTGCGTCTGGCCAACCGCCGCGTGATCACGCACGCCGCTTCAAATCCACAGTTTCGCGGCATGGGATCAACGCTGGTTGCCGCCGTTCTTCACGACGGCTGGATTTTTACCGCCAATGTGGGCGACAGCAGAATTTACCGTCTGCGCGACAATAAATTGGAAGCGTTGACGAAAGATCATTCCTGGATCAACGAACTGCTGGAAGATCAGGAAATCAGCGAGCAGGAAGTACAGGATTTTAGCAAGAAAAACGTACTCACTCGCGCGCTTGGCATTTATCCCACCGTCAAAGTCGATTTGAGAATTGAAAATACCCGCGAAGGCGACGCCTATCTCTTCTGCTCCGATGGCCTGCACAACGCCCTCGCCGACGAATTAATCCACAGCGTACTCTCCGCACCTTATGAAACGCATCAAGATATGGTTTCCAGAATTGTAGCTTTGGCCAAGCAAATGGACGGCTCTGACAATATTACCGCCGGGGTCATTCACATTTCCGATAACGCCGGCGACGCATTGGCGCCGACGGTTTTTGAAAAAACGCTTAGCGATGAATCTGAAAAAGTCGGCGCGTTTTTAACGAGACTGATCAAGGGCGCTTACGCCGTTCCGGTGCAGAAAAACAAGCTTCCCAACAAGTTATTCGCTTATGCCGCCGCCGCGGCTGCACTTATTATTCTTGCTGTTTTTTTCTGGCAGCAAAACGGCCAGGAAGCCGGGCATTCTCCCGTCCTCAACAGCGGTTTGCTCGCAGGCGAATCTCGTCTCAGTCCAACCAGTTTTATTCCACAAGCCAGCGATGCGCCAATTTCGGAAGCGGGAACGCTTGTCTTGCTGCAGGTAACGGACAAAACGCATCTCGATCTCCTGCGGAGCTTACGCGGCGCGCGCATCTTGGATGAATTGTCCGAGTTCACTCGCGGCTTGCCCGTTTACGCTGGAACATACACTTGGGCGGTCGCGGATTCCACGCAGAAAATCATTTATCAGAAACAAAATATTTATCTGGAATCCGTTGCCAATCGCAAGTCGAACGATTTCAGTGCGCAAACAAGAAATGCCGAAACTATCGGCGACAGAGAGCCGAGCGCAAGATCGAGAAATCAGCAGACGAACGAGAATCGCGGCTTGATCTATCTGGTCGGAAGCTTTAGCGCCGAGGCTTACGATGAAGCGAGCATTTTTGTCAACGATTCCAGGCTGGGCGACTTGAAAGCGTATTTGGAAAACGGGTTTTATCTGCGGCCGGGCGTTTACGCCATTTCTATACGGGACAGAGAGGGAAATATTATTCGGGAGAAATCGGACAACCGTATTGCCGGCGGCGACATTCTGGCCGTCGAGTTCTGAGCGTTTTGAGGAAACACAACTGAGAGGAGCCTGTTATGAGAAGTCTGTTCACCGCCAGCCGCGCCGCACTGTTTTTTGTCCTGAGCGCCGCCTTTGCTATGAACGCATCGGCGCTGGAAAATTCCACAACCAACCCCGAAGCCGTGAAATGGTTTAACAAAGCGACGCAAGAGCAAGACGTCGCTAAAAAAATCGCGGCTTTCAAGAAAGCGACTGAAGTCGATCCAAAATTTGTTGAAGCGTTTTACAACCTGGGGCTGCTTGAGAAAAAACAAAAAAATTACGTTGAAGCGCTTGCTCATTTCAAAGCGGCCGAAAGCATTAAAAAACGGCGCATTAAAAAAGAGACCCGGGTCGCGATTCTTTATGAATTGGCTTCCATGCACAAGCAATTGGGGAACGTTGCGGAAAGCATCGCCACTTTGCGCGAAGCAAAGGCTTCGGCGAAACATCGCGAGAAACGCACACAGATTATTTACGAACTTAGCCGAATTTTACACGATGAAAAGCGGTACGTCGAAGCGCTGGCGGAAGCAAACGAAGGCCAAGACCTCAGCCCGGCATACAAAAACCTCTTCGCCAAAATTGTAGAATCGTCGAATCGCGAAATCATGCTGCAGCAGCTTTACGCCAAGGCGCTGGATGCACAGACCAAGCAAGAGACGGAATCCGCTTTTTCATTGTTTGTCCAGGTTCAGCAAATTGACAGCACTTATCGTGACGTTGGCCAGCGCATTGCGAGCTTGCGAACCGCCGTTGCACAAAAAGACCGCGCCAATTCCAACATGACCGCCTTAAAACAGGCGGAGAGCTACGAGCAGGACGGCAAGTTCGAGATGGCGATTGCCATTTATGAGAATTTAAAGCGCACTTCTAGCGAGCCAATCGTTGGTCTGGAAAGCCGTTTGAACACTGCACGAACGGAATTACAGAGGAAAAAATCGGCGAAAGAAGCGCGTTCCCAATACCTCGCCGGAGAAGAAGCGCTGGGCAAGGGCGACTGGATTCAAGCCGTGATTGCTTTTGAGAGAGTCGTCAAGCTCGAGCCGGACAACAAGGCCGCCGCAAAACGTCTGCAGAAAGCGCAGGAAGCGTTGAGCGAACAAGGCAAGAAAACGCAAATCATTGAGCTCTATGTCGAAGGCATGGCTGCTATGCAAGCTGAAGATTACACGCGCGCACTTACTGCCTTTGAGAAAGTTCGGATTCTGGACCCCGCTTACAAAAACACCTCGCAGTTGATCTCAAAAATTGAGCAAAAAATCACCGAGCAGGCATTTGTTTCGCAAACGCCGGTGATGACCATGCCCGACAATAACGCCGAAGCCGATTCGCTCTATCAGCGCGCGCTCGAACAAATGGCGGTGGAAAACTGGCGCGCTGCAGAAAACACGCTCAGCCGCTTGAACGGACTCGTCGCTAACAAATACGACGTCTCCGACTTGCTTGCAACCGCTCGCATAAAAGTCGCCGACGAACGCGCCCGCCTTACGGCGAATGACGTTGACGACTCGGAAAGCGGAAGTTCGATTTTTGTCATTATTGGCGTTTTGGCGGCGGTTATCGTTGCGCCCGTGGTCGGCGCCGTCACAATGTCTCCGGTTATTCGCGCACGTTTCTACCTGATGGCCGGAAAGTACGCAGCAGCAGCAGCTATTTACGAAGGCCTGCTTGAGAAGAATCCGGGTCGCCTGAAGCTGTATGCTTCGCTGGCAAAGGCCTACCTGCTCAGCAACCGCAACGATGCAAAAGCGGTCGAGATTTATCGAAAAATCCTGCAGCTCAATTTGGTCATGCCGAATCGCGAAGAAATACAGTCCATCGTCAACCAGAAGTATATCGGCGGCGTGCCCTCAACCGATGATGCGATTTCCGTGCTCGAAAACGCGCTTTCACAAGAAATGAAAAAAGACGGCAACGCTTAGCCGCCCGGATCGGAGTCAAACGCTTCAGCGTTTGATTTGAAAACCGGAATGCGACCGTCCCAAAACACAAAAATTGTGAAGCGACACACATGCAGTAGGGGTTCAAAATCTTGAACCCCTACGACATATTGTGGGACGCCATAAAAATATTATGTTTCTGGACAGCCCCACTGCATTATCATTAGTCTGTAACGTCCAGCCAACGATTAACCCAAAAGGCCTGGGCGTTTGAACATTAAATTTGAACACGAAGAATTGCCGTGTATCAGCAAAGGAGCTTTCACTTGAAAACTTCGTCAGCCTGCGCGATTTGCATGGCGCTCTTCTTGAGCGCTTTTGGGGCCGCAGCTTCCGAGCTCTCGCTCACTGAAAACAGCACTGCCGGTCAGTCGATCAAGGCTGAAGCTATGAAGTGGTTCAATATTGCGGCCAAGGAAAGAACGGTTCAAAAAAAGATCGAAGCCTATCAGGCGGCGTTAAAAATTGAACCGACTTTTGTGGAAGCGCTCTACAATCTCGGCCTGGTTTTCAAAGGCGAGAATGATTTTGCGCAAGCGGAAATCTATTTTGGGAGAGCGGAGAAAGCGTTCAACTTTCGTGGACGCAATGATCTCAAAATGAAGATCGTTTACGAACTTGCGCAGGCTTATAGAAGACAGAACAAGCTTCCGCAAACACAAGACGCTCTTCTCCGCGCTCTGAACGTAGCTAACGACAAGAACACACGTGCGACAATTTCGCTCGAACTCGCGCGAACCTTCTTTTCTTCCAGCCAGTATCGATTGGCATTGGAAACCGTTGAGAAAAGCATCGCGGAGAAGCCAAAAAACGAAGCGTTTTTGCGCAATTATGCAGCGACCGTTACTCGCGCAATGCAGATTGAAGCGCTTTACGATTCAGCGTCAACGGCTCTGGCTGCGAGAGAATTTGATGATGCAGTCGCGCTTTTGGAACAAATTCACCAAACAGATCCAACCTACAAAGACGTTTCGGAAAAACTCCAAACTATCGGACAAGAGCTTGCGGCAAAAACGCATCACGACAAAATTGAGCAGCTCTACAATGAAGGCTTGGGATTTGAAAAACAGGGCCGTTTTGAGCAAGCCGTCGCCCGCTTCGAAGCTGTACTTAGGCAGTCCCCAGGTCACCAAAATGCAGCAAAAAGATTAACACAGGCAAAAAAAACGCTTGCAAATACGGCGGCAAAAGCTGCGCGATTGGAATCGCGGAAAGAAGAGCTCTATGAAAAGGGATTGGTTGCATTTCAGGGCGGAGAATGGGAAGCGGCCATCAGCGCCTTCAAAAATGTCGCTTCTCTCGATCCTTCTTTCAGAAACGTTCAGCGCAAACTGAAAGATTCGCGCGCTAACGCCAAGCTGACCGCTTCTTCAAATCTCGCCGCGCAACACTACACTGAAGGACTCGCAGCGCTCAATGACAATCAGCCGGTGCAAGCGTTAGAAGCATTGCAAAAAGTCCATGCCATCGATCCGAATTATCGAAACATTGGCGAGCTTCTCTCTCGAACCAGACAATTGCATGAAGCGGAAAATCGCCATTCTTCCGCACCTCAAGCAGCTTCTGCGCATCGAGTTGAAAGTTCAGAGCTTGACGCACTTTACGAACATGCTCTGGAAGCGCTGGACAGCAACGAATTGGTCACCGCTCTCACCGCCCTGGAGAAATTGCGTCTACTGGCAGGCTCTTACCGAAACGTCGATGATTTGATAAGCGCCACTCGACAACGCCTGGGCGTAAATATTCCAACCGCAAACCACGCTCTAGCTGAAGAAGCGAGTAATAACGAAAGCCTCCAGCCTTTTGTATTAGGCGGGATCGTTTTGTCGCTGCTTGTTTTTCCCGTTCTTGGATTCCTTGCATTTTCGCCCGCGATAAGAGCCAAGCTATTGTTGGCGAAAGGCAACAATCAGGCTGCTCTTAGAATCTATGAGCGAATTATCGCAAAAAATCCTGACCGGTTAAAATATTACCCGATGCTTGCCAGTCTTTACTTGTTGGCGGGGAAAAGAGACGCGCGAGCGATGAAAGTTTACAAGACGGTTCTCGAGAACAATCTTGCGGCGGCGCAAAAAGAAAATATCCAGACATTTGTGGCGCAGAATTTCCTCATTGAAGAAGCGACTGTTTCTTCAGACGCTATAGACGTTCTTGAAAATGCATTACGTGATGAAAAGGAAAGATCGTAGCGTACATCGATCTGCATTTTGGCGATGACACAAACAACAGACAGCACACAGCAAGAGCGCGTTGAGCAACTGCTTCACAAATTGGGGAAAGCTTATCTAGAGCGCAGACAGTTCGCCGAAGCATACGAAAAGCTGAAGCAACTGGTAGAAATGGCTCCAGATAATGTTGAATACGCCATGGACGCTTCTGTTGCCGCCGTCGGCTTGAGCAAGATTTCCGACGATGCGATAGCGTTGTATAAGAAAGCCGTTTCCGGCAATTTGGAAGCCAATGCGCTCAAAATGGGGCTGGCTACGCTCTTCGTCCAAAAAAACGTGACCCGCCCGTTCGCCATTCAAATGTGTGAGGAAGCGGCGAAACTCAATTCTCCCAACGCGCAAAAAGTTCGGCTCTTTTTAAAAGAGCATTATGAGCACGTCGGCGACGACGCGCAAGCGGGAAGAATGGAGCACGACGTTGTTTTCAATACGAAAAACAAGAAGGTCATCAGAAACTACCTCGAAGAACTCTGGTGGAACGGCCGCTTCCCCGAAGCGCACCAAGCCCTGGACGACGCAGGACGCGAGAACGGGCTGACGACGTTTATCGACAGGCACTCGCTTCTCACCACGGCCTATGAGCATTTTGCGCAAAACAAATTCCTCACGAATCGAGAAACCGTCGACAAAGCAATCGTTGCTCTGGAGAATCTGGATATCCGGGAATCTTTGGACGTTTTGCGAGAGTACCTTCTGCTGCGCGCTTGCGTTCCGGACAAAATCGTACAGGCGAATCTCCAAAAAGCCGAGATCGAAGAGTACGAGTTTATTCTTGGACATGTCTCGCTTGAAGAGGTTTTTCAGGCCATTCGAAACGGGGGCGTTCGGATCAATTCAGACAGTCCGCACATGGCGGAGTTTTCGCTGCGGGAAGAAATTCTGAACATATTGGAAAAATGCTCTGAGAAGGAAGGCGGCGAGTCGTCAAGCGTCGAAGAATGGAAAAGCATCTTGTTCCTAAAGATTCGTTTGCAGCGAGGCGGCCAAATTCCCGAAAAACTCATTCAGCTTGTTTCTTCGAGCATTTCCCAAATAAAACAGACGCTGGTGCGCCAAAGCGGAACCGGTTTTCTGTGCCTTGGGTCCGAGCCGAACGCGGTCATTTCTTCAGTCATCGGACTTTTAAAACATCTTGAAAAATATAACGCAGCCGTGCCTGACTCAGGGCGCGTTTTCGTTGCCGGGGCGCTGCATCTTTTGCCAAAAAACGCATCCGACGACCGAGCGTTTCTCAACGAACTGGTCAAGGCCGCGCATTTACTCAAATTCGCCGAAAATGCAACGGACGACCAATATCGCGGCGCTGGCGCCATTCTATTGAATACCGCTGAAAAGAATGGGATTGCTGGAGAAAAATCTTCCATAACGCTTCTGCCCAAACCCGCGGCGATGCTCATGCCTGGACATCAGTCAGCCTGGTCTGAAGTGATTTGGTACAATCCTTTGTCCCACGTTCAACAAGGTCAGTCTTACCAAATTGGCCGATTCGAGTTAGGCAAATGCCTGTTGCAGAACGAGAATTACGCCACTTATCTGGCGCATGACACGCAGCTCGATCGCCCGGTCATAATCAAAACCTTGACCCCGGAACATGCGGTCAAGTATTTGGAAAATGATGTTGAACGGGAAAAATTGTTTGACAAGCTGCGCGAAATTGGCCGCCTGAATCACCCGAACATCGCCAATCTTTATGACATGGGGCAGCAAGACAATCTCATTTTTTACGTCAGGGAATACGTGGAAGGCAAGCCCGTCACCGAAGCTGAATTTGACGAGGAGCAAAAAGAAGCAACTGTTCTTGCGACGACCCAAGCGTTGGTGCGAGCGTTGCTTTATGCGCAACGTGAAGGCTTGATGCATCTTAATCTGAAGCCCGGAAATGTCTGGGTCAGCCAAGCCAATCAAGTCAAGATCGTTGATTTTTTTCTGCCGGCTTTCAGCGCTCAGTCGGACGGCTCAGGCGTCCTTTACCCCGCGCAATGGCGGTACCGCGCGCCGGAGTTGTTTGAAGAGAGCGCCGCCGATCTGCGAAGCGACGTTTATTCCCTCGGCGCGCTGCTCTATGAGATCATTGCCGGGAAACATCCTTACTCAACGGTCGGCAGTATAAAAGCGCCCAAGGATTTGAAACGTGCAAGAATCCAATCTCTCCGCAAGCAAAAGCATGATTTCATCGACGCCTGGCACGCTCTGGTCATGAAAGCGCTGCAAAGCGCCCCCAACGCACGATTCGGCAATTTCACCGAATTCGATCTGGAACTGCGAAAAATCCAGATGGAAATCATGCAGAAATCGCTGAAGTAGAGTCACGACCATCCCCACAGCGTTCACCTTTCCCCAATACTCGCTTGAATAACTGATGTTACGCACCGCCGTTTGGCACGCGCGATTAAAGCCCACAGGCAACTTTTTGATTCTCATTAGCTTCGCTCTTCAGAGCGGAGATTTTTGAAGACGCGTCCCATCCCTTCCGCCGCGCTGGCGCGGCGGAAGGAATGAAAATGAGCGCCTTGCACGTCACCGGGCTCAAGCCCGGTGCTAATGAAACCATGTTCAAGTCTGAGCAACAGGCGATGCATTGGCGTGCGTAACACCAGTGAACAACTCTTCCAGAGACGGTTGCCCGTTATACGGAAACACCAAACCGCGCCGTCAATTCCGGCAAATTTGCTGATTTGAATTTCAGCGGGACGCGCGCGTTCAGCTCAAAATCGCGCGGCAAGTGCAGCGTGGCTTCAAACCCAAGTTCAGGAATCAGGAAAACGCCGTTGCCGTGCCTTTTTTCAACGAGAATGCCTTCTCCCTCCCACCCTGGATTTCTCAAAAGATAAACCAGCGTCCAGTGCCGATTTGAGAGTCGCTCCGCCCTTCTCACGCCGCCCGAAACCGCCTCCGCAGCTCCGACCCGTGCGACGATTTCTTCGCTCGACAGCGGCGTTTCACCTGAAATAAATGCACGCAATTGCTGATGCGCCACCAAGTCAAGATAGCGCCGCAGCGGGCTGGTGGCTCGCGTGTATTTCTCCAGACCGAGACCAAAATGCGACCCCGCCGAGCTTTTCATTTGACTTGGTTTAAATTTTCTCCGGTAAGCGTACATTTCCGCCAAAGTTTCCGGATGTTCGACTTCTTCCGGCGCCGCCTGCGTCGTAAAAGGAAACGGCAGATCGTTTTCGATTGCAAATTGCGCCGCCGCCTCGCCCGCCATCAGCATCGCTTCCATCACAAGGTTGCGACTCTTGAGCGCCGCCAATGCCTGGATTGTTACCTCGCCGTCAACGACGCGAATTTTGACTTCCGGCAATTCCAAACGCGTAGCGCCGTTCGCGAGTCGGCGTTGTTCATAAACTTCAGAAAGTCGTTTCAATTCGCTCAACGGGTTTTGATCAAGGACTTGTTCCGCTTCCGCGTAGGTCATTCTCGTCACTCGCACCTGAGACCGGACAATTTCCACATCATCAAGCTCGCCTGATTCAGACAATCGAAAACCAAAAGAAAGCGCTGGAGAAATTTCGTGCAAGCCAAGCCCAAGCGCAGCACGCGCGGCGTCCGGCAGCATCGAGATTGTCCCTTCAGGCAGGTAAAGATTTGCGCCGTAGCCGCGCGCTTCCGCGTCCAAATCGCTTTCCGGCGGTGCAAGCGCAGCCACGTCGGCGACATGCACCCAAACCCGGTCGCCGTCGATACTCAACGCATCGTCAGGGTCTTGATTGCCTTCGTCGTCGATTGCAAATGCGTCGAGATGCGTGAGATCGATTCGTTCTTCTTGGCGCAGCTCCGGCACGGGCAAATCAGGCGCTTTCATCGGCAGCTTGTAGCGCGCGGGATACGGATTTTGCGTCTCATCCCAGAGCCCAAGTTCCAGCAAAAGCGCGTGGGCGTGCTCACGATCTTCTTCGCGCCCCAGTTCTTTCATCAGTCTGCATTTTTCAACCTGCCCGCGCGCAAGCTTTTCCACTTCGGCAAATTTGGGGCGATCTTGGTCCTCAAGTCGTTTACTTTCAACCCTTTCAAAAAAAGCGGCTTTTGCCTGCTTTTTCGCCGATTTTTCCGCACGAACTTGCGTTTCTCGAGCCACTTCTTCCGCGCTTCTGGCGATTACAGCGTCTGGCGTTCCTGTAAAATGCACGCCATCGGCGATGACCTGCCAACTCGCCCAGGCCGTCGCCGGCGTAAATTCGTCGAAGGCCAATTCGGCCAATTCTTCCAGGGTCGTGGTTTCGCCTTCCAGCAATTCGCGCGCTTGCTCGATTTCGCCTTTTACCGGGCGCAGCTCCGCGTGAGACGTAACGGAACCGGGATGCAACAAAACCACGTCCTTTAGCCGAACGCGCCGCGTCCCTTTCTCAGCCAGTTTTATTTCAATTTTTTCGCCGGTGCTTTGCACAATGGCCGGGCCATTTTTGTACAAGACCAAACTGCCGGTTTTTATTTTTGCATTATTCATTTCTTTAAGCCAAGACGTTCTTTTTTCACTGAAAAAGCGCAACAGCGCACGCTTTCTGATTTTGCACAAACGCCGTCCGGGTTGGCGCTCAGAAAAGCTGTTTTAAAAGTCCCGCAGGGACGGTCGAAAGCAGCCCGGAAGTGAACTTCCGGAGAAGACGACGTTTTGTTTTTGTCGAGTCCCGTCAGGCACGGTTGAAATTTTATCGCGCTTCCAGCCTCAATCGTCCCTGGCGGGATTTGAAATCATAAGAGGCCATCGGTTCCAGGCGATAAATCGCCTGGCTATTATCAAGCATTCCTACAGGACTTTTAAAACAGCTTCTAACAAGAATACAACGCAGTCGCCCATTTCGCAAGCGCCGCCAAGCGGAAATGGTTTTCATCGCCCAAAGTGTGATTTTTCTTGATTCTGTCGGACGGGTTTCTGTTCATAAGCAGCATTGTTTCATCGCGATTCTCAAATGAATCGGAAGTACAAAACACAAGAGGCTCACATGAATTTAGGCGCATTTTCGATCAGCCTGGCCGTTAAAGACATTGCGGCTTCCAAGGCATTCTATGAAAAATTTGGCTTTGAGGTATTCGGCGGTGACCAGTCGCAAAATTGGCTGATCATGAAAAACGGAGATCACATTGTGGGATTGTTTCAGGGTATGTTTGAAAAGAATATTTTGACTTTTAATCCGGGGTGGGATCAAAACGCCAAAACGCTCGATTCGTTCACAGACGTTCGCGAACTTCAGCGCGAGCTTAAGGCGCAAGGCGTAAAAATCGAGACTGAAGCCGACGAAACCACCACCGGCCCCGGGAGCTTCGTGGTCGTCGATCCTGACGGCAATCCTATTTTGGTTGATCAGCACGTTTAATTGCGCGTTTCAAGGGTAATGTCAGGAGTTTTTTATGCCGGAAAGTTCATCTATCTTGGGATTCATTGCCGCCGCCATGATCGTTTTGATCATTCCCGGCCCCGCAGTTCTCTACATCATCGCACGCAGCCTGAGTCAGGGACGGCAGGCGGGGTTGGTTTCGGTTTTGGGATTGTCCGCAGGCGCGCTGGTACACGTCGCTGCAGCGACGGTTGGACTTTCGGCCATTCTTCTCGCTTCGGCGACTGCTTTTAACTTTGTCAAGTGGCTTGGTGCGGCCTACTTGATTTACTTGGGCGTACGAGCGCTGACCACGCGCCGTTCCGACGCTCAGGTAAGTATTTCAGATCAGCACTCCTTAAAGCGACTTTTTACGGACGGCGTTGTGGTCAGCATACTCAATCCCAAAATCGCAGTGTTTTTTCTCGCGTTCTTGCCGCAATTCGTTCAGCCAAGCGCCGGTTCTTCTTCGCTGCAAGTTTTGATGCTCGGCCTGCTTTACGTCACACTGGCGCTTTTCACGGACAGCGCTTACGCCCTTTTGGCGAGTCGGCTTCGCGGCTGGCTTGGCAGTCGCGTGATTCAGGGGGCAGCCCCGCAATACGCCAGCGGAGTCGCCTACCTGCTCTTGGGCGTAAGCACCGCGTTCGCCGACCGAAAATGACCGTTTTATCGTGCAGCGTTGATCGCCAGTTATGCGCTTGCCAGCTCGCCGATGCGCTGCTCACGCAGTTTGCCGCCATAAATGATAGCCGGAATCAGCAGAATGAGAAAACTGAGATGGTACCAGAGCGGCAGTAAATCCCACGCCTGCGATTGAAAAAATATGCCGACAGCCAGATTGATCACGCCGAAAATCAAGGTGTGTTTGAGGATTTCATCACGCGCAATTACAGCAGTCACGTATCCGGAAATGATTGAAATCACGACCGAGCCAATCAGAATCATCATCAAAACGCCGGTATTTGTGATAGCGCCGTTTTCTTGAATGTATTCTGAAAATCCTGCGTTCAGAACGCCGTTTAAAGCAAACCACAAGATCGACCAGGTAATAAATCCAGTTAAGATCGCCAAAATAGTTCTTCCCATTTTCCTTTCTCCTTTTACAATTTTTTTCGTAAATCTGTCGCATTCAATGTGCGAGCATTGTTCTGTTAAACAAACCGCAAAAAATCTTTACAAAGGTTCGTGCCAGATTGGATTCGTAAGCGCGGTCGTCTCAGTTTTACCATCGATCGATGATCGCAATTCCGCACGATAATAAACCGGATCGCGCCTCCGTCCGGTACTTGTCTGAAGTCTTCGGTCAATTCCCCGTGCGCCATCGAGTGAGATTTTGTGAATGACTTTTTCAACTTTCTCATTCAAATCGCCGCAATAGAGTACAACTTGCTCCAGCGGTGCAAATTCGGAAGTGGATTTGATCATTATATTCAATTCGGCCTCCTCGCTAACAATTGTCCCGCCCATGAAAGTTTTCTCGCCGTCAGACGTTTCGGCTGAAATCGCCAGAAAAGGCCCCGAGCTTATGCTGCAAGCGCCGGTTTTCAAAGCCAGGATTAGATTATTCAAAGAAAGTCCGTCCGGCAAGTGCGCAATTGTTCGGTGCTGCCCAAACAAATGATGTTTTTCGTGCTCATCGAGAATCAAGTGCGGCATTCGTATTTGGCGATAGCGGTTGAAATTGCCGTGCGCGTCACTCCCCGCGATGATGAACTTTTTCTGACCGTCCAGAAGAAGTTTTTTCCAACTTTCAAGGCCTTCCCTCCTGCCCTGCGGATGACCGTTCCAAATTTGCAAACCGTTCAAGTTTTCGTGTTGGTAATCCGGTCGGCGCCAGACGTTACGATTGAGCAAAAGTCGCTGCAAAAACGGAATCGGCGCTTGCGGATGCGCCGCGAAATGCAGTGCGTTTGCTTGCGTGCTTTGTATCACTTCAGCAATGGACAAATCGGGTTTTGTTTGCAGCCATTTTTCGCCGCTGTCTCCTGCCCCGGGAATGAATGCCGGATTGTTGAAAACTAAAAAATGAACATTTTCGCCTTGCGAATTACCGCAGGAAACTTCTTCTCCCGGCAACAGAACAAAATCATCGTTCTCGGAATTCAGCTCTAACGCTTGCGCCTGAAACGCGCGCCACTTTTTAAGTTCCGGATCGTTCTTTAAAAAATTTACGGGCTCGTCGTCGAGGTCATAGGAATGGTCGGTGATCGCAGTGAAGGCGTGCCCCGTCGCTTTCGCCATAGCAACGGTTGCTTCCAACGGCGCGCCAAATTCAACCTGGTCGCTAGTGAACCAGGAATGCGTATGCAAGTCGCCGGTGTAGTAATCTTCCGTCAACGGGAGCGTTTCATCCGCGAAAAAGCAACGATACGGCTGATGCTTTGTCAGCGCATAATTATCAGCGCGGATCACCTTGGCGCGGCCATGGATGATGATCGTGCATTCAATCAATACGTATTTTTGCCCATTGCCAATCTTGCTGCGCGGGATGGTGAAAAGTTCAAAAAACCACTGCCGGTCAACCGATTTGTCGATGAGAAAATGCTGTTCACAGATTCTGGAATCGTTTTCCTGAACCTGCACTCGAACGTCTTTTAAATGTACCGGATAGTGGTGCGCGTCTTTGATGAGCAAAAGAATCGGCAAGTCCAGATTCGGCTCCACTCTTCGCGGCATGTCAAAAATGATTTCCGGCTCTTTTTTGAAATAACGACTGGGGATAAACTTGAAACGGTAATGCGTCTCGGCATAAGCGAGAAGAAAAGCGGCGATGGCTATTGCGGCTTCAGATGCGGCGGTTAGATCGAGCGGAATCATATTTTTTATGTGGTCAATCGAATTCGTTTTCTGTACAGATTGAAAATCAGTGTGGCGGGAATTTAACCCTGATTTTCTGTGATCACACCGGCTTGAGACCAATCTTGCCTAGGCACAAAAGAGCTCGAGAAAACAATTGCGTTCCATGCTCTTGACGACTATTTTCACCGATCTCCAATCTTTGCAAACGCAACCTTAAAACGAAAGAATTAATGGTCTTGAAACGACTTACACCGGGGCTTTTTCTAATCGCTGTTTTAGGAATATGGGGCTGCGAACACGCCGTTGCGCCGGAACCGTTGGACTTCGGCGGCATCACCAAAATTGATTACAACAAACATGTTCAACGCTTGTTCAACGAAAATTGCACGGACTGTCATGGCAACTTGCAGGCTGAATCCGGTCTCAATTTATCGTCATGGGAACAAGCAATTGCCGGTTCAGATTTTGGCGAGGCGTTCATTCCGTTTGACTCGAAAAACAGTCGAATGATCGAAATACTCACCAAGCTTAACGGCGGGCCGCACCCGAAAGAATACGACGCTGATACACTTTCAACCGAGGCCGGAGATTTTCTTGCCGGATGGATTGATGAAGGGGCTCAAAACGGGGCGGGAGAATCACCTTTTCAAAATTCTACAAATCGACTCTACGTCTGCAATCAGAACCAAAACATGGTCTCGATTGTTGATACGGAAGCCAACGTGGTGATTCGCAATATCAAAATGGACGACTTGGGTTATTCAATCGACTCCGCTCCGCACTTCACGGCGGTTGAGCCGGACGGGAGTTTTTGGTATTTGACGCTGATTCGTGACGGGAAGGTTTTGAAATTGAACATGCAAAACGAGGTTGTCGCTGAAGCTGATGTTCCGGTTCCGGCTATGCTTTTCCTGCATCCGACCGAGGACGTCATTTATGTTTCGCGATTCATGAGCCCGGATTCGCCGCCGACTTCGGTCTTCATTTTTAATCGCGAAACAATGACTCCAGTCAATGGCGTTGAAAACGGCGAAATTTCGGTCAATTTTCGTATTCCGCACGCAATGGCTGGTGATCATGCGGGAAAATTCTTATACACGGCGAGCATTCCGCAAAATCAATTGATCGTCATTGACCATGCGGCAAAAGAAGTCGACGAGTTCATTTCGCTGGGAGCAAACAAGGGGCCGTTGCAAGCGCGCGTATCCCCGGATGACAAGCTCCTGTTTCTTTCGCTGCAAGCCGCCGGTCAAATGCTCGTTCTCGACGTCTCCGATCCACAAGATCGCAAAATTGTCGCGACGATTGACGTCGGCGCCAATCCTTGGCATCCCGCTTTTAGTCCTGACGGGCGATTTGTTTATGTCGGCAACAACGGTTCGCGCTCCGTTTCCATCATTGATGTTGCGGCCTTGCAAGTTGTTGCAACCATCGAACATCCAAGCTTGGCGCAGCCGCACGGCATGGCCGTTTCCAGAAACGGATTCGCGTACGTGTCAAATCGAAATCTTGACGGCAGTTATAAGCCGCGCCACGATTTCGGCGACAATGCAAACGACGGGACGATTTCAATCATTGATCTCGCTACAAACCAAATTGTGAAAGTCCTTGAAGTCGGCAGGTTCGCCTCCGGCGTAAGTTTACAAGAATAATGCAATCCTATGAATTTCATCACGCTCATCGTCACGTTTTTCACTTTTCTACCCGGTTCCGAAATACCCAATGAGTCTGTCAACATTCGCATTCACGACGCCGTTGAACGCAGTTTGCCCTATCTGCGACGTGACGGACTGCTCTGGATCATGGATCAAAACTGCGTCTCCTGCCACCACGTCCCGCTCATGATTTGGAGCCATGCAGAAGCGAAACGAAGCGGCGTCGAAATCGATTCGCTTTCGCTCGACTCCTGGAGAAATTGGGCGTTGGAAAAATCGCTTGAGCGAAACAGCAAAGGTTTACCTTCAGGGCATAGCAACATTGCCGGGTTAAGTAAACTCATTTTGGGAAAATCGAACGACAACCTGCCTTTGAAAACAGACAGCCTAGACTCGCTGGTTAAAATCATGCTGGACGCTCAAAAAGTTGACGGAACTTGGCGCGTCGGCGGACAAATGCCTTTTCTCGACCGTGAAATTGAGGAAACCAAGAAGGTCAACAATCTTTGGGCGCTGCTCGCGCTTGGTAAATCCAAACAAAATGCCGCAAATCATCGAATCCTTTGCGACGCCATTTTGACCTGGATCGAAAGAACAGACGAATATGAAACAAATGAGCCAATCATTCTTGGAATTCTTTTGGCGGATGTTATAGAAAACTCTCAACATCGCGAGAACTTGCTGGCGCGCCTGCTCGAGCGGCAAAACGAAGACGGCGGCTGGGGCTGGTTTCAGGACGGCGAGAGCAATCCGCTCACGACAGGTCAAGCGCTTTATGCTCTTTTAGAGACAAAATCCGTAGAATTGAAGGCGGTTTACAAAGCGCAGAACTATCTATTGGCCACGCAGCAAGAATCCGGGAAATGGCGCGTTGACACGATGAAAATGGAAAGAGGCGACCCAAAGATTTCAAATTATTGGGGAACTGCTTGGGCAACCATTGGTTTACTTCGAAGTCTGAACATTAACCGGAAGTTGAGGTGAGTTTGAGAAGTTTAACGCGATTCCTTGCGCTCGGAGTGTTTTTGGCGCTTGCGACTCAAGCACATTTTGCAAGGACGGCTAACGCAGGGGAAAAACTCGCCGAGCCCGATAGTCTCATTTTGAAACCAATGGTGCCGCAAGGCGCAACCGTCCGGGGGACGGCGAGATCATTCAAAGCTACCATCAAAGAAAAAGAAGTTGTCTTCGACGGCGATTGGGAATTTGAAGGGCGCGTTCTCTGGCTCGACTCTTATTTTCTCGAAGTGCGCATTGAAAGGTGGCAATCCTATGTTAAGATTCCGTTTGACGCGATCCAAAGAATCCAATTACTTACCGAAAAACCCAGTTGGCCGGTTTCGATTGGGGTTGGCGCGGGAGCAATTGCCGGGCTAGTTTCGCCAATTGACGGGAACAATCATCGCGCGCTTAAACGAATGTATTTTGCTGCAGGCGGCGTCGTTTCCGGACTGGTCGTTGGCTTGGTGATCAAAGGCGGAACGCCGACCAGATGGATCAACGTGCCTTTGGAACGCGCGCGTCTGGGCATTAAAAAGTAGAATCGCCGCCTTCTCAAAAATTCAAGCAAACTCTTCCTATTTCAGATCCACGCCAAGACTCACCCCGAAAACCGCACTGACAAGGTCTTGTAATTCGCTGTCCACCGGCAGTTGAAAAAACACGCCCGGCCGAATCACTCCCAATGAAACGTCCCCGGACATTCGAAATTGGTGCGTCGAACGTTCGCCAAAATCCAGCCCTTCCTCTGTGGCGAGAACCCGTCCGCTTGCGCCGGCCAGAACTGTAAAAACGGGATTTTCAAATCCAACGTAAGCATTGTACTGAAAAAACAACTCCGTATCTGAACGTTCGCCTGTCGCGAGCCAAACCGTTGAAGCGCCGCGAAGGCGAAATGTAAGGCCGGTGATGCTTTTGTGGTTCACGTTAAAGGCAAGATTCAATGGAACGGCTTCGGGAACAAAGGCTTCCGCTCTTTCGACAAAATTTGTCAGATAGCCTGAAAACGGCGCTTCAGAAAATTCATCCAGCCCGGATGCAATCGGCAGCCGCCCGCCAACTTCTACAAATAGAGGCGAGTTCCTTCCCATGAGCTCAATTCCGAGGTAAATATTGCCGAGAGAATTATCAGTCGTCTCGAAACCTTCCCCAAAATTCAGCCCGAAATGCGAAAAGGGCACTTCCCCAACCAAACCGAAGTATTTTGTCACGGATACGCGACCGGAAAGCATTAACGAAGAAGTAACGAAACTCGCATCGAGCTCTTCTTCATCGAACGATGGCTTGATGACTTCCAGAAGAAAGGTGCTTGCGGCGTTCCGGTTCAGCGCGAAAGACTGTGATTGTAAATTGGAAGCGGTTAAAAGCGGAGAAAATATAAGTGCGCAAATCATCCAACTCCGGAACCGCAAAAAATCATACTTCATTTCGAACCTCCTTGTCAAATGAATGATTCAGGCGGGCTCGACAGTTTTGTCATTGCGATGGAGTCATGTTTTGTGCCGGGCGGCGCCCCCTGACCAAGCCGAGCTCTGCGATTTTCGACTAGGCCTTTAGAATAAGAACAAATTGCGAATCTTCTCTCCCGAAGGCTGTGAGATACGATTCTACTCACAGCCTTAAAATTAAATCACCAAGCGTCACAAATGCGGATGTAAGCTTCAACGGCCTCCTCAATGCGCGAAACATAGCAATACTCGTCCGTCTTGTGCAGCATGTCAAATTCCCCGGGGCCAAGGACGAGCGTCGGCGGGCCGCCCAGAGCTGGAGTAAGCGCTGAAGCGTCGGTGCAGTACGCCGCAGTCTGAAGCTGCTGCTCTTGACCAGTGACGTCTCTCATAATCTCAAACACCTTCTGAACCCAGAGGTCTTCTGCATCAGTAACTACCGGAGGCAGGTCATGTTTTTTGTTAAAGCTAACCTCATCCCCTGCCAGCGTTTTTACCATTTCATAAACTTCATCATTGCTCTGACCGGGAACTACGCGAATATCCAGGCCGAATTCAGCATGATCTGGAACAGAATTAATATTGATCCCCCCGCTCATCGTGCCGACATTCAGGCTGGATTTGCCAAACAATGAATGCTCCAAACCAAAATCAATATGCTCCAACCTGGCGATTGCTCGCGCCGCTTTGTAAATCGCACTTTCGCCCTGTTCGGGCATTGCGCCGTGAGCCGTTACGCCGGAAGTCGTCGCTTCCAGCCAAAGAATGCCTTTGTGCCCAATCATTGGAACGTTGGAAGTCGGTTCTCCAACAATAAGAGCGCCGCCCGTCCCGAGAATTTCCGGTTTTTGGGCAAGATGATAAGCGCCTTCCAGCGCCACTTCTTCTCCGGCAGTGATGATTAATTTAATTCCTGGCTTTGCACCCGGTTTTCGCGCAAAATGCAATGCCGCAATCACCATTGCCGCGACGCCGCTCTTCATGTCCGTGGAACCGCGTCCGTACAATTTATTACCGTCGATATCCGCGCCGAAAGGTTCAACCGTCCACTCAGCGCCGCCCAACGGAACGACGTCCAGGTGTCCCGTAAAGCACAGCGAAGGTTTTGAGGACGAACTGTTTAGGCTTGCGACAAAACTCGTGCGCCCAGGTGCAAAATCAGAATATTTTATTTCAAACCCGGCGTCTTCCAAAATTTTCCCAAGAAATTTTGCACATTCATGTTCGTTCCCCGGCGGATTTATCGTATTGAATTGAACCAACTTTTGCGTCAGCTCAACAGCAGCTTTATGTGGATTTGAAAAATTCATCCTTTCATCTCTTTGGAATTTGTAAAAACATTATTGCCCATCCCGCCAGAAAAGAAACGCCTCCAAACGGCGTAACCGCGCCAAGCCATTTCACGCCCGTTAATGCGAGCAAGTACAAGCTCATCGAAAAAAGAACCACCCCAACCAAAAACGCCAGTCCAGCAAAATCAAAATTCTTTTCAGGAAACTGCTTTTGTAAAACGCCGACGAACACCAACGCCAGCGCATGAAAAAATTGATACTGTACCGCCGTCTCGAAAACGCCAACCAGATCATCGGTGAGCATGGTCTTCAAAATGTGCGCGCCGAAAGCTCCCAACGCTACGCTCAAGAATCCAAGCGCGGCTCCAATTTTCGCCCAGTTTAGTCTCAACACAAACGTTCCTTATCTTTTGCAAAGATAAGATAATCGTGGTCGTTCCATGTGCAAATCACAAGCGCCGAATGCTTGATTTGCTTACAAGAAGCCATGCTGAAGCGGGTATCCCAGCCGGCAGAATTTCGTCCCTGCATTTTGTCATTCAAACCTAAAATACGGTTTTTGGCACAACCTAAAAGGGTAAGCAATCAGTCGGGCGTATTTTGCGGCGGAAGTAAAATTGGGGTGATTATTGAAAGCGGCTTCCATTTTGAAACCGCAAAAAACTAAAGTTAATGGAGATTTAGGAATGAAAACACGACATTTTTTCGCAATGGCTTTTGCAATGTTCTTGTTTATTGGATTTTCCGGCTGTGAAGGCGATCTTGGGGTCAACAACGATTTTAGTCTTTCGGATTTGAATTCTGACGAATTCGCCGTCCCGGATTTTGCTGATGTTGAAGCCAATATCCAGGATGCGACCATTGAATCCGACATGGCCATGAATCCGGTTTTTGGCCAGGGCGGCAAATTCCAGCGTCGAGGCGGTTATCGCGGAGGCAAAGGCGGGCACATTGGCGGAATTTTGCGGCAGCTTGGAATTACGGAAGATCAGGGCGCTGCCATCAAGGAACTCATCAGCGCGCATCGCGAAAGTATGAAAGAAACTTTTGAAGCGCTGCGTGAAGCAAACACTGAAATTTTTGAGCAGACCAAGGCCGATCGACAAGTCATCATCGACGCGATGAAAGCTGGCGAAATCACCCGCGAAGAAGCCCGAGCTCAACTGCACGAATTGAGCACGGCCAAACGCGAAGCCGTAGCAAACAACCCGGAAAGCGCGCCGCTGCTCCAAGCCATCTGCGACGCCAAACTCGCCCTGTTCGCAGACGTTCGCGCCCTTTTGGATGAAACTCAAGCTACTGCCTGGGACGAATGGGTCACCGAACTTGACGGCCCATGCTTCGGCGGTTAGACTTTCCATTAAAC